>NZ_JBELQB010000069.1:0-525 GCF_046000485.1 Flavobacterium rhizophilum | reverse complement strand
CGGGATCAACGATCAAGCCGATCGTCTACGCCGCCGCGCTGGAGAACGGGATGACCCCGGCCTCGATCATCGTCGACGGGCCCTTCTGCGTGTGGCAGGGCGCAGCGCTGGGCGAGAAGTGCTTCCGCAACTTCGGCGGCACGCGCGGCGCGGGTCCCAAGACGATGCGCTGGGGCATCGAACAGTCGCGCAACCTGATGACAGTGCAGGCGGCGAACCAGACGGGCATGGACAAGGTGGTCGACCTGATGCAGCGCACCGGGGTCAGCCAGCAGAAATATCCGCCCTATCTCTCCTATGCGCTCGGCGCCGGCGAGACGACGGTGATGCGGATGGTCAACGCCTATTCGATCCTGGTCAACCACGGCCGCGCGCTCAACCCGACGCTGATCGACTTCGTCCAGAACCGCCACGGCAAGGTGGTGTGGCCGGAAAACTGGCGCCCGTGCGATCGCTGCAACATGCCCGACTGGGACGGCAAGCCGATGCCGCGCCCCGTCGTCCGCTCGCGCCAGGTGCTCGACG
>NZ_JBELQB010000068.1:0-527 GCF_046000485.1 Flavobacterium rhizophilum | reverse complement strand
GAGGCCACATATTTTTTTAACTGTCTTTTCATAACGTTGCAAAAATAGGATAAAACAATGGTAAGGGCTAATACAGGTAAAGTGAATATTTCACACTTATTTTTTAAAACTGACAAACATAAAACGTTATAGTATATGGTTTTATTAATTTAAAAACTATTTTTGGAATACAAACCGTAATAAAACAAACAAATGGAAACAAAAATAGCTAACCCGGCACCCCTGGGTTTATTAGGCTTTGGTATGACAACTATTTTACTGAACATACATAACATGGGGTTTTTCCCGCTGAGTTCGGTAATATTGGCAATGGGTATATGTTATGGCGGTACGGCACAGATAATAGCCGGAATCATGTCATTTAAAAAAGGAAATACATTTGCTGCAACCGCTTTTACTTCATACGGGTTTTTCTGGCTGTCGCTGGTTGCGGTATGGTTGCTACCCGGTTTGGGCATAGAAGCCGCACAGGCTACCCCACCCGACTTTTTAGCCTGGTACCTGGCAATATGGGGAACCTTTACCGC
>NZ_JBELQB010000067.1:0-534 GCF_046000485.1 Flavobacterium rhizophilum | reverse complement strand
CCCTACACCATGGAGATGCACGAGGCTTTGGTCGCACGCATCGCGCAGGCGCCCGGCGTCACGCACCGCCAGCTCGGCACCTCGCTCGACGGGCAGGCGATCGATTATTTCCGGATCGGCGCGGGGCCGAAGCCGGTGTGGCTGTACGCGCGCCAGCATCCGGGCGAATCGATGGCGGAATGGTGGATGGAAGGCGCGCTCGACTGGCTGACCAGCGACGCCGCCCGGCCGCTCCTGGAAAAGGCGACGGTCCACGTCGTCCCCAACATGAACCCCGACGGCACCCGCCGCGGCCATCTGCGCACCAATGCCGCGGGCGTGAACCTCAACCGCGAATGGCACGCCCCGACCGCGGAACGCAGCCCGGAAGTATTGTGCGTGCGCAACGCGATGGACGAAACCGGCGTCGTCTTCGCGATTGACGTCCATGGCGACGAGGCGATCCCGGCGAACTTCATCGCGGGCTATGAGGGCATCCCCAACTGGACCGAGGATCACGGCGCCAAATTCTACGACTTAGGCCGCCGCCTCGCC
>NZ_JBELQB010000066.1:275-534 GCF_046000485.1 Flavobacterium rhizophilum | reverse complement strand
CCGAACCAATGGGCCGAGGTCGACCAGCCCGACATCCTGATCGTCGAGGGCGTCAACGTGCTGCAGACCGGCAAGCTGCCGCGCGACGGCAAGGCGGTGCCTGTGGTTTCCGACTTCTTCGATTTCTCGATCTATATCGATGCCGACGAGGAGCAGATCCACAACTGGTATGTCCAGCGCTTCATGAAGCTGCGCCAGACGGCCTTCCGCGATCCGACCTCCTATTTCAAGAAATATGCCGCGATCGATGCGGACGCGG
>NZ_JBELQB010000066.1:0-265 GCF_046000485.1 Flavobacterium rhizophilum | reverse complement strand
AACCTCAAGAATCTCAGGCAGAACATCGTACCGACCAGACCGCGCGCCGACCTCATCCTGCGCAAGGGCCGCAACCATCTGGTCGAAACGGTTTCGCTCCGCAAACTGTAGTCGCTATCCCCGGCTGTTGAGATGGTCAGCTGTTGACCCGGCGCAAGGTCAGGTTGATGCGACCACCGTTCCTGAGAAGCGTCGAGGTGCCGGGATAGATGCGGTCGATCCCGTGGAAAGCCAGGCGGCCCTCTCCGCCGAGGATGACGATATC
>NZ_JBELQB010000065.1:0-535 GCF_046000485.1 Flavobacterium rhizophilum | reverse complement strand
CCCGTTCGTCGCGCCCAAGGGCTCGATCACCGTCGACGGCGTGTCGTTGACCGTCAACGAGGTGGCCGACACCGCCCGGGGTGTCGAGTTAGGGCTCAACATCATCCCGCACACCGCCGAGGTCACCACCTTGGGCGCGATCGAGACCGGCCAGCCGGTGAACCTCGAAATCGACGTCCTCGCTCGCTATCTCCAGCGGATGGAGCAAGCCAGAAAGTCCCTTAGCGATGCCTAAGCCCGAGCTTGCACGCCTGCGCCATGCCTTCCTCTCCTCGCCCGAGGAGATCATCGACGAGGCGCGCAACGGCCGCATGTTCATCCTCGTCGACGACGAGGACCGCGAGAACGAGGGCGACCTCGTCATCCCCGCGCAGATGGCGACGCCGGACGCGATCAACTTCATGGCGAAATACGGCCGCGGCCTGATCTGCCTGGCGCTGACCAAGGCGCGGGTCGACCAGCTCGGGCTCGACCTGATGAGCCGCAACAACGGCACGCGGCACGAGACCGCCTTCACCGTTTCGATCGAGGCGCG
>NZ_JBELQB010000064.1:0-541 GCF_046000485.1 Flavobacterium rhizophilum | reverse complement strand
AATCAGGCGCAGCGCCGTCGACTTGCCGCAGCCGGAGGGCCCGAGCAGCGAGATGAACTCGCCCTTGCGGATGGCAAGATTGATCGGACCGAGCGCCATGACGCCGTTGTCGTAAGTCTTCGTCACGCCGCGCAGGCTGACGGCAAGGGCCGTCAGGCCCGCTTCGACGGTGGACGAGGGTTTGCGCTCTACCATTTGCCGCGGAACGTTCGTCGTTGAGCCGCGATGCGACCTCTCCCTTCGGGAGAGGTAAACCGCGCCGCAACATATCGGTCTAACTCCGCCATGCGTTACGGCTTGCTCGGGCGCAGTTCGACGCCGACACCCTTGTTGACGAAGCGCAGCGTGTAGGACTTGCGGAAATCGAGATCGGGCTTGACGACACCCGCCTTCACCATCTTGTTGAAGAAGGAGGTGTAGCGCTCGTCGCTCATCGCGCCGATGCCGTCCTTGATGCTGTCGCCGGAATCGACAATGCCGTATTCCCTCATCTTGGCGACGGAATAGGCGAGCAGTTCGTCGGACATTTCCGGGTTGAGCT
>NZ_JBELQB010000063.1:0-542 GCF_046000485.1 Flavobacterium rhizophilum | reverse complement strand
CGAAGAACCTCGTGATCTGCTGCGACGGCACCGGGAACGAGATCAGCGAGAACATTTCCAACGTCCTGAAACTGTATCGCTGCCTGCGCAAGACCGACAGGACCTCGCCGCGGCAGATGGTGTTCTACGATCCCGGCGTCGGCACGGTGACCAAGCCGTCGACGTGGCACCGGATCAAGGCCAACGTCAACCTCGTGCTGGGGCTCGCCACCGGCTACGGGCTCGACGACAATGTGCTGTCCGCCTATTGCTTCCTGGTCGAGCATTACGCGCCGGGCGACAGGATTTTCCTGTTCGGGTTTTCGCGCGGCGCCTACACGGTGCGGGTGCTGGCGGGGCTGATCCACAAGATCGGCCTGATCTCGCCGGAGCAGTCCAATCTCGCAGGCTCCGGCCTCGTCTCCTACAAGCAATATTCCGGCTCGGGGCGCGGCAACGACATCGCGGACCTCACCGATGCCGGCTCCGACGACGACGGCCCGCTGCCGCAGGACAAGTTCGATCTCGCCGCGCAGTTCGCGCGCATCACCTCCTCGCGCTGG
>NZ_JBELQB010000062.1:0-543 GCF_046000485.1 Flavobacterium rhizophilum | reverse complement strand
GAATGGGACGGTGAATTGTAGTGCAGTAACTCCAGGGTAGTGTGGTAAACCGGTTTTTGATTTGTTTTAGAAAGTAGCCATGCGGTAAAGCCCAGTACAAAGAGGTCTTCTTTTTCATCAGGCTTTAGTAAACCCAGTACCTCTGCTTTAAAACCGGGGGTTTTTATAATATCAGTATTTAGCAAATACTTTTCAACCAGCAGTGCATACTGCATAACCCGGTTTTCTTTTACCTCCAATAAATATTTTTTATAGCGCTTTTTAAAGCTTTTAAGTTGTGAGAGGGCTAGCTCAGTATACTCAAATTCAGCCAGTATAATAATAGCAAGCAGGGCTTTGCGTATGGCCCACACCATACCCATACGCTTTTCATACCAGCTGTCAGTATGGTTAAAACTGTTCATTACTTTCAGGGCCTTTTTATCGCTTTGCTGTGTATACATCATGGCGAGGCACAATTGCAGGTCGTTCACATCAACACTGTTTCGGTGTGGTGCGGGTGCGGCTAATGCCTTTTCGGTAACAGCTATAGCAGTAGCGGCA
>NZ_JBELQB010000061.1:0-544 GCF_046000485.1 Flavobacterium rhizophilum | reverse complement strand
ACTTTGACCTGAATACATCGCATGTATTACCAGCTATGATGCGTAAATTTCATGAAGCAAAAGAAAACGGGAATACTCCGGTAGCTTTATGGGGAAGCGGTACGCCAATGCGGGAGTTTCTGTTTGTAGATGATATGGCGGAGGCGGTTGTTTTTGCTGTAGAAAATAAACTTCCGGATTTTTTATATAATGTTGGTACAGGAGAAGATTTAACCATAAAAGAGCTTGCTGAAACTATCCAGTCAATTGTAGGGCATACAGGAGAAATTGTGTGGGATAGCAGCAAACCTGATGGAACCCCGAGAAAGCTTATGGATGTAAGTAAGATGCATGAATTGGGCTGGAAGCACAGGGTTGGTTTGCAGGAAGGTATTGAAAAAACATATCAATGGTTTAAGGATAATATTGAGAGTGTTAAAAAAGTAACGATATAAGTACAAGAAACAAACCGAGAACTTAAGTATGAAAATAGCTCTAATTACCGGAATCACTGGACAGGACGGATCTTATCTTGCAGAACTTTTACTAGAAAAAGGTTATGAAG
>NZ_JBELQB010000060.1:0-546 GCF_046000485.1 Flavobacterium rhizophilum | reverse complement strand
CGGCGTGACCGGCTCAGTTTTGAGATACGGCGCAAGCTCGTCGGCGAGATCAGATGGATACTGGAACGGAAACGTTTCCGCGTATGGCTCGACAAAAAAATCGAACGGATTGACCACTGCCATATCGGCGACGAAGTCCACCTCGATCTTGAATTCAAGCGTCGGTTCGGGAAACACGAAGCGCGCGAGCCAATTCCCTTGCGGATCCTGCTGCCAGTTGACGAAGTGCTTCTCAGGCAGAACCTTCAGCGAATAGCTGGATACGCGCGTACGGGAGTGTGGCGCGGGCCGCAACCGGATGACCTGCGGCCCGAGGCTGACCGGCTGGTCGTACCTATAATGTGTGACGTGATGCAGGGCGACGGCGATGGACACTGCGCAACAACCTCAATGGCTTGTTTTTAAGCAGAACACCGGACCAAGCCTCTATCAAGCGCTAACAACGGGCAAGCCCTGCCTAACGCATTGGCGAATCGAGGTTTCGTGCCGAAATGCCGAGCGATTTGATGCGCGATGCCAAGGTGGTCGGCTTGATCGCAAGCAGTT
>NZ_JBELQB010000005.1:0-320630 GCF_046000485.1 Flavobacterium rhizophilum | reverse complement strand
ACTGCAATTTGTGGGAGAGTATGACACTGCCTTTCTTTTAAAAACCCTATCCTTTAATGGATAGGGTTTTTTGTTTTATATAGGTTTGGTGGTAGGGAAAATTATTTTTTAGCTGTTATTTATTTAGTAACTACAGTGATAACCGTTTATCGATGAATTCTATCTTTATAACGATTTAGTATTCAGTTATTTAAAAAATAATTATATACTTGTGCTACCAAACTGTAAATCAACCATTTTACCTTATGCATAATAATTACTCTTAAAAAAAGGATAAGTATATACGCTGAACAGAAGATGAAGTTGATTAAGTTTTTATTATTCGCCTTGGTGTTATTTACAAATAGTGTAAATGCCCAGTTATCTGATTTTGATTTAAATGTTACAAAAACAGATGAAACCTGTTTCGGGAACGGTAGCCTTACTTTCGAAGTTTCTAACCTAACCCCCGATGCAACTGTATTCTATACCATTTATTTACTTCCGGATACAGACAATCCCATAGCAGTCATTACAGAAACCACTCTTGGTAGTCTTACTTCAGGTGAGTATCGTGTTATAGCTACTCAAACACTCGATGACGAGTCTAATACTCAAGAACAGGATATAACCATTAATAACCTTATTGTAGATTTTGCTATTGAAGTAACCTCGGCAGATGAATCATGTTCCAATGGCGCAACTATTATTGTCAATGCACTTTCGGGCGAGTTGGCAGAGTGTGAAATCATATCGGGACCGGTAACACGTCCGCTACAAACTGATAACGAATTCCATAATTTACCAGCAGGTACTTATAATGTAAGAGCTTTTGATGCCTGTGGTATTGGGAAAGTTAAAACGTATGTGTTGGAAGTACTTGATTTAGATCCTGAAATATCGGCTTCATTTTATCCTGATGTTGTTATCAATTCATGTGATTCAATAACTGTTAGCAATACGGTATCACTTGAAACCGGTTCTATATCTTATCCTGTTACTATTGAATACAATATCCATGTTCCGGGAGAACCTGATACTACAACCACACAGGTTTATGATAGTGGTGCACCAAGTTCTATAGATGTATCTGAAGTTTTACCCCTTGTAGATGGTGTTAGCTATGAAATCACAATTACAAACGGCTGTGGCGATTCGGTTACATCTCAGCCTTATTTTGTAGAACCTGATATTGACGCTGTATTATCCAGTTATAAAGGGATATGCGGCAACAAGTTTTTGGTACTTAACGTTTCCAAATTCATGGAGTCTTATACGGTTACTTTTTTAAATGCGCCGGATGGTTTTGATCCGGCAGATTTTGTCCCTAATCCAAGCGGACCTTATACAGAATCGTCTGTTGCTTATGGAGATGAAGAAAACCCTGTTCCATTTGGTGTTTATGAAGTAATGGTTGAAGATGAATGCGGGCGTACTGCTACGACTCAGTTAAATGTAGAATTTGAACCTTATATCCCTTCGCTAACAGGACGTAATAATGGCTGTTTTTCCCTTTTTGGAAGAATAAGAGCCAGCATTGAGGATTTAGAGATTGTTTTTGCCGAGATAATATCGGCTCCGGATACTTATGAAGCAACTTTACCTGAAGATGTAAGTGATCATATTACCAGTCAGGGAGTTTTGGCATTAAATAATATGCCGCTTGGCATCTATACTCTTCATCTTATTGACGAATGTGGTTATGAGTATGAGGAAGAAGTGGAAGTGCCGGAATTTGTAGAGCAGGATTTTGGAGGTACTACTGTTCCGTCGTGTGAAGAAGGAATAGGCAGTGTATCTGTTAGTAGTGGTAATGGTTCGCTTAGTTCGATGCAAATTATTTCTGCGCCTGCTACTTTTGGTGAGCTACTACCTTATGACGTTACTGAGTTTATAGATACCACAGTAGGTGATTTGTTTATGGCAAATTTACCGGAAGGTGAATATGTTTTTCAGGGTACCGATGTTTGTGATCTTACTAAAACGCTTACTATTACAATAGAAGGCTATCATCCGCCAACAGACGCCTTTGAATTCACTCCGCTTTGTGGTAGTTTTAGTGTAAAGGTTGTTGATGATAGTAACGGCACTCAGGGAGCTCAATACTGGCTGCAGCGATTTGATCCGGCAACACAAACGTGGGGACATCCGCAAACAGGAGTGGTTTATACAGATGGTGCTATACCAAACAGTTCAAACTCACTACAGGTACAAAATAATACACCTGTAAACAACTTAAATTATTCGGGAGATTTCAGGATTATCAAATACCACGAAGGTTTTGGTAACGGAAGTCAGGAAAATGTAAGTTGCCTGGAACTTTTAGGAGAATTTAATTATACCGAAATTCTAACCATTGCCGGGGCTTATACGTTGGCATGTGCAGGGAGTCCTAATGATGTTTTTCTTGATATAGCCGGATATCCTACTTCAATAAGAATAACCCACATGAACGGTGTTCCTTTTGTAATTGATAACGGAACAGATCCTGTATTTACAAATCTTGCAGAAGGTGAGTATACGTTTAGGGTGGAGGATAACTGTGGTAATATTGTTATTCGTTCGTTTAATGTACAGTCACTACCTTCTATTGCTACCGCAAATGATGTAAGTGATATGATTGTTTGTGTACCCCAAGGTTCGGGTAATACTTTTGAATTCGATTTATCTCAGCAAAATGCGGGATTATTAGGAGAGCAATCGGCTTCCCTGTATACTATAACTTATTATACCACACAACAAAATGCCGAGGCAGGAATTAATCCACTTCCGTCATTATATACTAACGTTATTAACGGTCAAAATATTTATGCCAGGGTAGAACACAACCAGATAGATCTTTGCTATGATATCACTTCCTTTAAATTATTTGTAGGGGATATACCTGAACCTGTTATTACTACTACAGGTGTAATTTGTAATGGTAGTACGTTACAGCTTGTGGCCGAAAGCGGTTATGCCTCTTATCTTTGGAATACAGGAGAGACTACAAGAACAATAACGGTTTCACAGCCGGGAACTTATAGTGTTACGGTAGAACGTTCGTATGGAGACAGGTTTTGTGAGGGGACTACATCGGTAGATGTGATTCCGTCTGAAGCGCCGTCAATGCTGGAGGTTACTATTGACGACTGGACCGATGACGAAAATGTGATTACTGTACAGGCACAGGGCACAGGAGATTATGAGTATTCTATAGATGGTGTAACATATCAGGATGATAATCATTTTTATGATTTGGAAACGGGTATTTACCAGATATACGTGAGGGATAAAAATGGTTGCGGCTCTAAAACCGACGAAGTTGCGTTACTACATTACCCTAATTATTTTACGCCAAACGGAGATGGGCATCATGACCGATGGAGAATTAAATTTTCGTTTAAAGAGCCTGATTTACATATAGATATTTACGACCGTTACGGTAAGTTACTGGTTACTTTCGGACCTAATTATGAAGGATGGGACGGTACTTTTAATGGGCATCCTCTACCATCTACAGATTACTGGTTTGTTGTAACCAGACAGGACGGAAGGCAGCACAGGGGACACTTTTCACTTATTAGGTAGCCCAATTAGGTATTAATTTCCAGATCCTTTATATAGTCTTCATACTCATAGAAAAACAGTTCAAACGCCCCCATTTTTTCATTAAAGAAATCAAATATCTCATTCCATGAGTTTCTGTTATGCAGGCTTATTCCGGTTTTCTCTACCCAAATACGGCTTATAATCTTACCGTTTTCCAAGTGATGATGTCTTTCGAAAATGGCATCGGGTAAATGTTCTTCAAGTAATATGTTTTTTAACGACTCTATTTTCTCAAAGTATATTTTGCGTTTCTCTTCATCCTTAGGCTCTATATCCAGCATAACCTGAGCTTTTTTGTTATCTACAAAAAACTTAAAGGTTACATCTTTAATCTTGGTATTGTACAAAAGCCATTTACGCGGATATGCATCGGCAAATGCGGTCCAAAACTCTTTTTTCATCTGTTGTGATTCGGCTTTGCTAAACATGGCTTATAAGTTTTAATTGTGCTCCTTTTGGAGTATCTTTATTAAATAAATTAGATTATTGCCTGATGAAGTTTACAGACTTTTTAAATTATGTACCAAAAATAATAAATCAGGAGTTACCAGCCTTTAATGCACACGCAAAAATGGCTCCTATAGAGCGTATTAGTTCGTTAAACCCTGATTACTATAAAGATAACAATCCGAAACAAAGTGCCGTGATGATGCTGTTTTACCCAAAACAGGAGGAGGCACACTTAATATTAATACGCCGAAATGAATATCCTGGGGTACATTCTGCCCAAATATCGTTTCCGGGAGGTCAGGTAGATCCTGTGGATACTGATCTTAAAGCAACAGCCCTACGTGAAACCTATGAGGAAGTAGGGGTTATACCTTCGGCTATTGATGTGGTAATGCCGTTTACCGAAATTTATATACCACCCAGTAATTTTCTGGTAAAACCGTTTTTAGGCCTTACTGCAGAAACACCACACTTTATCCCTAACCCCGATGAAGTTACAGCACTTATAGAACTGCCGCTAAGTATTTTTCTGGACGATTCGATAGTAATTACCACCGAAATGGAAACATCTTATTCCCAAAAAATAATGGTTCCGGCATTTAAGTTTGAAGACTATATTGTTTGGGGAGCTACCGCCATGATATTAAGCGAATTGAAAGAAACTATAAAAAGAGTACTATAATGCTGACGATTTTGTAATTTTGCAGTTCGTACTTTAGAAAAAAACTATGGGTTTATTTAAAACAAATCCGTTTGGACATATATTATTTTTAAAAAGATGGCTTATAAGACTTTTTGGCGTAATGACTCACAGGCGCTACAGAGGTTTTAATGAGCTGCAGATAGAAGGATCGGAAATTATAAAAGCATTACCGGAAACCAATGTTCTTTTTATATCTAATCACCAAACTTATTTTGCCGATGTGGTAGCTATGTTCCATGTGTTTAACGCCAGCCTTAAGGGTAGGGTAGACAGTATTAAAAACGTGGGTTACCTGTGGAATCCTAAGCTTAATATATATTATGTAGCGGCTAAGGAAACCATGAAATCTGGTTTACTACCAAGAATACTTGCTTATGCCGGTGCTATTACGGTAGAGCGTACCTGGAGGGCAAAGGGGGAGGAGATTAAGCGTGATGTTAATCCAAACGATACAGAGAATATCAAAATAGCCTTAGATGACGGTTGGGTTATTACCTTCCCACAGGGAACTACAAAACCGTTTAAGCCTATCCGTAAGGGTACGGCCCATATTATTAAGCAACACAAGCCTATTGTAGTACCTATTGTTATTGACGGGTTTAGACGTTCGTTTGATAAAAAGGGGCTTAGAATGAAAAAGAAAGGCATACTACAGTCCTTCATTATAAAAGAGCCGCTTGATATCGATTATGAAAACGAAACAATAGATGAAATTGTAGAGAAAATTGAATTTGCCATAGAGCAGCATCCGTCCTTCCTTAAGGTAATACCAGCCGAAGAGTTGGAAGCACAGGAAGAACTGAATAAAAAACGACAGTGGGATTATTAACCACTTACTTACATAACCAAAAAAGAGGCTATTTAGCCTCTTTTTTGGTTTTATTGGGTGACTCCCAGGGGAAGTATTTGTTGAGTAGAAATGATATTGGGAACAGTACTAAAAAAGTGATGACTAGTATTATTACATAAATAACAGTTATATCTGCAGGTGAACTGAGAATTTTGTCTATAAAAAGGCGATAAGGAGGTTTGTGTTTAACAGTTATTATAAAATCTATTAGTCCATATAAAGATATTACACCAAAAAACCAACTGGTAATTAGCATTATGAGGCTTTTAGCAATTAGCTTACTGTTTAGTAAAGGAGCTCGTTTAGAGCGCCTGAACATAAAAACAGGAAATATTATAAGGGCAGCAAAAGGTATAAAAACTGTAATATAAATAAGTAGGTCTCTTAGCGTTTCAGATACATCCGTAAGCCACCTTATTAAAAAGATTAAAGGTGTTAAGGCCATAATAAGTAAAAATATAGCAACATAATACTTTTTAAAATCCTGCCATTTTAATTTAACTTCAAACTCATCTTCGTTTAATAAGTTGACCATTTTTTGTACTATTAGTTACCTATTGTATTTTGTTCATCATTAGTAGGGACACTATTTAAAATATTGCCTTCTTCCTTAGCCTGTTTGTTTTTACTTGGTATTTTATAGCTCAGTGAAAAACCTACCCTTCGTGAGTCATATCGGCTGTTGTATAGCAGGTCGGTTTGTGCTATGCTAAGATTTTGGTGAACGGTATTCAGTAAGTCGTTTACATATAGTGATACCGAAAGGTTGTCTGACAGGAACTTTTTAGAGAAAGTTAAATCTACCCTTTGGTTAAGAGGTTTATCAACTATATAATAGTTATAGTAACCACCTGTGTTTGTTGTTCCATATGAAGCCGTAAACTTAACCTTGGCAGGTAGTATAATTTGTGAAGTAAGGTTAATGTTCCAAACGCTTTTGGTATCAAGCCCCGGTATTATGTTTTTTTGATTTCCTACATATATGAAAAGGAAGTTAATCTCATCGGGGTTAAAATCAAACTCAAGTGTTTTCTTCAAGCCTTTTGTAAAAAGCATGTAAGGTATAGGTATACCAAAGTTAAAGTTATATATGGTTGCATTGTCCACGTTTTCATTTGTAGTGGCAGCACCGTTATCAGTAGTAATTACCCTGTTTATAATTTGGTTGTTGGCATCGGTGATGGAGTAGTTTATAAAAAAGTACTCAAATGCATTAAGTTCCAGCTCGTAATTGTTATAAATGGTAGGCTGTAGGAACGGGTTACCAAACGAACCAAGATTAGGGTTTTGATAGCTTGTATTATTAGGGTTTAACGCCGATGTATTAGGCAGCCTTATTTTTTTGTTATAACTGGCATTTACATGTATTTGTGGCATTACATTATACTGTACCAGTGCGTTAGGGAAAAATCGGGTTTGTTTAAATGGTACAAGGTCATCACTACCGGCAGTACCATGAATGTCATATGATTCCAGCCTGCTCCCTACAATAAACTCAAAGTTTTTGTAGTTGGCATGTCCTTCTGCATAAACCCCTAATGTGGTACGCGAATAATCAAGATTTGTTGAACCAAAACTTTTGGCCTCAAAATCAAGTTTATCGGCTAGCGCACCTACACTGATTTTTGTTTTATCTAAAAATTCCAACTGTTGTGAATAGTCAGTTTTAAACTGATAGAAATTTTGGTCGCTGTCATTATTCAAAACAATGTTATCACTTAGCCTTGAATCCTGGTCAAAGTTTCCGTTATTGTTGTTATAGTTTAAACGGAAATCCAGTTTTTTAAACGGGTTTTCAAAACGCTTTTGATAAGTAAGCATTACATCGTTATAAAAGTTTTTGGTTTTCCCTTTATCGTCCGATACAAAACCGTCACCTACTGCATTGATGTAAGAGGAACTATTATTGGTAGTGATATCGTAGTTAACAAGAAGCCTGTCCATTTTAAAATCAAACTTCAATCCTGTTTTAAGGTAGTAGTAACGATTGTTCCTGTCGGTTAAATTTCGGGAAATTAAATAATCAGGACTAAAAAACTCGCTTGACTGATAGCTTTCATTGTAGCTTTGCCCTGCATTTATCTGCCAGTTAAACAGGCTGTTGCCCGAGTTTAAAGTAAGGCTGTTATTAAATCGGTGTCTTGAATTATCGTAGTTGGTATAGCTGTATCCGTTAGAGTAGGTAGCACTAAGGTATTTTTGGGATTTTTTTGAAGATACAATATTGATAATCGCACCGCCTGATGTGGCAGGGAACTCGGCTCCCGGATGTGTTATTATTTCTACTTTTTCAATAGTGTTTCCCGGTATACCTTCAAGGTATGCGGTAAGATCCTGACTGTAAATATTAAGCGGACGACCATCCATGTATACCTGTAGTCCTTTACCCTGGTACATCATTCCGGCAACGTCTGAAACGATAAGTCCCGGTAGTTTTTTTAGTCCGTCAAGAAGCATTCCTGAGTTTAGATGTGATTGTTCGGAAAAGTCAAAAATCACACGATCGGCCTGACGCTCAACTGCTTTTTTCTTTTTCTCCAGTACCACTTCATCCAGTTCGGTTTCCATTTTTTTTATGGAGTCGTTTGCGGTTTTATCCTGAGCATAGAGAAACACCGAGAAAGTCAAAAGTATTGAGGTTAAAATTGGTTTCATAAGGTTGTTGGTTTTTTTTGGTATCATAAAATAATTGAGAGGGAGGGCAATCCCTAAACAATAAGGTTACGAAATATGGTTTGGTTTATTTGAGCAATTTTGAGGCATTAATATCAAAAAAAATGCCAGTACAACTTTTATAGCTTTTATGTTACTGAAAATCTTTAAGAAAGAGATTTTATAATGACTATTTAACAGCCTCTACAGTATAGCCTTTTTTACGTAAAAGCATAATAACGCCTTCTTTTCCGCCAAGGTGTGCAGCACCAACAGCAAAAAAGGTAGGGGTTGTTTTAGCAATTTCTTCTATTTTCGGGATCCAGTTTTTGTTGCGGTTGGTTAATAAGATATCGTTATTGTCGCCATATATCTTATTTTCAGACTCGTTCATGACTTTCATAATTTTATTCAGGTCTTTGGAGTTGTATACTTCCATTAACTTTTGGAATTCGGTTTTATCATGCTCCATATTGTCTTTGGCAGTCTTAACCAGTTCTTCTATCTGAGTTTCATAGGGTACCTGGTCAAAAATTGCCATTTGTTCCTCAATGGTTTCCAGCCCAAAAACTTCCTCTTTCTGCTCATGGGTAATTTTCATAAGTTCTTCCTCAAAGGATTGCATAGGGCAGTCTATCATTTTAGCGATAAGGGACATGCTTATAAGGGCAGGTTTAAGATTGTCCATTAGTTTAATGGAAACGCCCAGTTCTTTTTTAAAGAAAGTATCGAGTACGGCAAAGTCTTCTTCCTTTATCATAGTACTGATTTTCTTGCCATCTTTCATTATCATATCCTTCATCATCTCTGATTTCAGGGCAGGATCATCCATGTCCATTTCAAGATAAAGCTGGCGGGTACTGTCCAGAGCGGTAAGTACGTTTTTGTCTAGTGTGGCATCGCAGGTAATGTGCATGGTGCCAAATAGGTAAGAAGGTTGTTTAATGCCATTGCCGCTTATTTTCCAAAGTAATGATTTGTCCAGTTTTTGTGCACTGGCTCCAATGGTAAATAAGGCAATAATGGCAAATAAAATCTTCTTCATTGTATGTTAAATCTCTATTTTTTTAAGTTCCTGATAGTTTTTATTAAGGCGTTTAAGCAACAGGCCATAAATTAACTTATAGAAAAGCCATAATACGGTAACTATAAGTGATACTCCAATAATACCCCCTACAAAATAAAGCAGTGTTGCCTGTACGCTTTTACCGTGCTCTTCAAGGTCATGGAAAGTGGCCAGCCATTCAGGGTCGTTGTAATACAGTATCAATAGTACTACTAAAGACATTACTACTGTGTAGGCCAATTTAATAAAAATATATCGTGATACAATTTTTCTTGTTTTTAAAATATTGGACATCAGGTTTTTCACTGTGTCTGTATTCGTTATTTTTTTGTAATTAACATAAAACAGATACATAAAAACGAGGTTTATGCCCATATCTATAGAACCGAAAACCGTATTCAATGAAGTGCCTATATATTCTACCATTGATTTTGCACTTGGAGTATCATTCAACATAAATGTAAGCGTTAGGAAAAACGCAAACTCTATGATACTGATAAGCAATATCCACTTTACAATGGAAGAAGACCTTTTGTGCAGCATGGCGTAGATTTCATTCTCAGAAATCTTCGGATAACGGTCTCCGTTTTTATTCCAGTCGTTTTTTAATTTATCTAATACGTCCATCTTATATCCTTATTACGGATTTAATATTTTTTTCAGTTTCCCTTTAATTCTGTTCATTTTTACCCTTGCATTTACCTCGCTAATACCCAGCGTTTCGGCAATCTCTCCATAATCTTTGTCTTCGAGGTACATAAATACAAGGGCTTTTTCTATATCGTTAAGCTGATGCACCGCCTGGTAAAGCAGCTTAATGTGTTCTTCCTCTTCATAATTGTATTCTTCCTGGTTTACCTTGTGTATGGTACTGTTAAACTCTATAGTGTTTATGGTTTTAGATTTTTTCCTGTATAGGGTAATGGCAGTATTAAGCCCCACGCGGTAAGCCCATGTGGTAAATTTTGAATCGCCCCTAAATTGCGGAAAAGCTTTCCAGAGTTGTATGGTGATCTCCTGAAAAAGGTCTTTGTGGGCATCTTCACTATCTGTGTAGAGCCTGCAAATTTTGTGTATCAGGTTTTGATTTTCCTGTAACTGTTCGACAAATGACCTTTCTAAATCTGATCCCATAATCCATTTGTATATCAAAATGTAAAATTGTTACACTTTGTTATAAATCTTTTTCTTTGTAGTAGTTAACTAGGTAGCCTACAAACTTACTGTACGTTTCAAGTCCGTCTTTTTGATGGTTTAATTTCAGGTAGTTATCATAGAAACCTTTAAAAATGACTTCTATAAACGAGGAGTAACGATCGTTAAATTCCTGACTTTCCTTAAAATTAAGCAGTATGCCTTTATTAATTAACGGTAGCATGCTTTCGGCTTTTTCCTCGTCTAGTTTTTCTATATTCCTCATGCAGTATTTTAAAGCAAATACGTAACCCGAATATTTAAAGTAAAGGTCGGTATTATATATAGAAGCCATATAACCTATAAAATTAGCCTCACTCTCACTGGCATACCCCAACTGATGTGACATTTCATGGCAGGTAGTTGTAGGATAGTTGTATAACGGCAGGTTGTAGTTTACCTGAGCTTCATTGGTAAAAGGGTTAAGATATCCGCCAAAACCCATATAGGAGAGTGGCGTACTTATTAAAGACGATTTTACACTTTCTCTTTTATAGGTAAAATCAGGGTAGGTTTGTGCCAGTTTTTCATAGCCATTAAGAGCCATACCATATATTTGCTGTACTGTGTAAGGGTTAACTACTTTTGTGCTGTCGTCCTTCACAATTTGAAGGTGCATTTGGTTGGCCTTGGTAATTAAACGTTCGGTAAATGATACAAGTTCTTCCTCAGTGTATTTTTTTTCAAAGCCCATTTTTTCATTCAGGGGAACCCTGTGGTAGTTGGTAGCCCAAAGCAGGTAGAACAAAAAGTAGAAAACCGAACAAAAACTTAGTACGGTAAGTATATTGTTTTTGTATTGCTGTCGCCATGTTTTTCGGGTTTTCCAAATCCATCTGATAATGAAAAAAATAACAATACCATAAATAATATCGCCTATGGAAAAGCCGAAAAGCCCGAAAAATATACGAGAACCTTTAGAGATGTATTGGTAGAGTCCATTACTGTAATAACGCTCTACAAAATCAGGGAAAAAAGATAACAGGTTAACTATCAGTATTTGGACTAAAAGCAGGGTACTCAGTATTATCTTTTTTTTCATTGGTTTTATTATCTGTCTGATGTAAATATAAGTAGTATTTTTGTACTGATAAACTGTTACAATGTTAACCCGATGAAAAAGATTGATGCTCCTGAAAAGGTTATTTTTATGTGTGACGGAAAAAAATGCGGCCGCTACAACAAATCGTTACGCAAATGTTTTAAGGAGGAACTCAAGGAGGCCGGGCTAAAAAAAGATGTGGATATAGTGCGAATGGAGTGTACCGATAACTGCAAACAGGCTCCTGTAATTTGCCTGCAACCCCAAAATGTATGGCTGGCGGAAGTAAACGAAAAAGGCGTTAAGGAGATAGTTAACCAATACTTTATAAAAGAATAATGTTTGATTTTAGGCTAAAGGTTTTTAATACAACGGCAAAAAGGCTGAGCTTTACCAAAGCAGCTTCCGAACTGTATATAACCCAACCTGCCGTAACCAAACATATAAACGAAATAGAAAAGCATTTTAATGTAATGCTTTTTGAACGCAACGGTACTAAAATTAAGCTTACCCCGGCGGGAGAACTGCTCCTGCAACATACCGAAAAACTTTTTGCCCTGCACCATGATTTGGAACTGGACATGAAAGGTTTTGGTAATAAGCAGGAAGGTGTACTGAGGATAGGTGCCAGTACTACTATTGCACAGTATATACTACCGCCTGTTTTGGCTACTTTTAAAAAGCGATATCCTAATATACAGCCCGAACTACATATTCATAATACCGAACATATAGAGGCTTCCCTGGAACGTGACGAGATTGACCTTGGCGTTACCGAAGGTTCTTTTAAAAACACATCGTTTAAATACATCCCCTTCCTTAAAGATGAACTGGTGCTTGTGGTAAGGGAAAAACATGAGTTACTTAAAAAGCAAAGCATTTCCCTAACAGAACTCACACAGTTACCTTTATTAATGCGCGAGCCCGGATCGGGGACACTCGATGTAATTGCCGATGCGTTGGCGAAACATAAAGTGAAACTCTCTGACCTAACTATCGAAATGCGTATGGAAAGCACCGAGGCTATTAAACAGTACATTGCCAATAGTGATACTGCGGCTTTTCTTTCGGTCTATTCGGTTTATAATGAACTGAAGCAGGGACGCTTTTCTATAATGGATATAAAAGGGCTTAGTATAAACAGGGATTTGTTCTTTATCCAAAAGCACGGCAACGAAAAACAACTGCAGTCGGTTTTTATGGATTTTGCTCTCCATTATAACTTTAGGTAATAACTCATTACCAAAAACGATTTCTTCAGCCTTTTATTTAAGCAGAGCTTTGTTGTGTTAAATAATTAAAGGTTATGATATTCCAAAATATAAGTAAGCCACTGTTTGTAATTGCCATACTGTTTTGCCTTAGTCCGTGGGGTAGTCCTCCGGTAGCATTACTGTTAGGTATAGTACTGGCATGGACAGCAGGGAACCCGTTTAAAAAACAGAGTGCAAAGGCTACCCATTATTTACTACAGGCATCGGTAGTGGGACTGGGATTTGGTATGAATGCAGATAGTGCACTTAAAGCCGGTAGTGAAGGAATTATATTCACTGTTTGTTCCATAGCGGGTACTTTACTCTTGGGATTTGCATTGGGTAAAGTTTTTAAAACCGACAGGAAAACGTCTTATCTTATAGCATCGGGTACAGCTATTTGTGGAGGTAGTGCCATTGCAGCTATATCTCCTGTTATAAAGGCCGGGGAAAAACAAATATCTGTAGCGCTGGGGGTGGTATTCATACTAAATTCGGCTGCACTGTTTTTGTTTCCGGCAATAGGGCATCTGCTTAATTTGAGTGAACAGCAGTTTGGATTGTGGAGTGCCATTGCCATACACGATACCAGTTCGGTAGTTGGTGCGGCGGGCAGTTATGGTGCAAAAGCACTGGAGGTAGCCACTACTGTAAAACTGGCTCGCGCCCTCTGGATAATACCTGTCGCTTTTCTTTCGGCAATGGCATTTAAAACTAAAGAAGCTAAGGTTAAAATTCCGTACTTCATAGGGCTGTTTGTACTGGCCATGCTTGCCAATAACTATTTTCCCCTTGTACAATTAACAGGTCCTTATATAGTAACAGCAGCAAAGGCAGGACTGACACTCACCTTATTTTTAATAGGTAGTTCGTTAAGCAGGGAAGTATTACTGGCTGTGGGAATAAAACCTTTTATTCAGGGTGTATTGCTATGGGGAGCTATAAGCGTGGTAGCGTTACTTGCGGTAATATCTTTTGGTTAATAGGTGTATAGCCTACCTCTACATCGTTGTAATTTGTTTACCTTTGTGGCACCGATAATCAATCGGTGCAGAAAAACGAATTATTAAGAAGATAAATATCACGATTAATGAGCCAGGAAGTAAGAAACCTTGAGCCTAAAGCGCTCTGGAACAAATTTGCCGACCTGAATGCCGTACCAAGGCCTTCTAAAAAAGAAGAAAGGGTAATTGCCTTTATGAAAGATTTTGGTGCTAAACTTGGGCTGGAAACTATTGAAGACGAGGTAGGTAACGTTATTATTAAAAAACCGGCTACTCCGGGAATGGAAAACCGCAAAACCATAGTGATGCAGTCGCACCTTGATATGGTTCACCAGAAAAATGCCGATACTGATTTTGATTTTGATACTCAGGGTATTGAGATGTATGTGGATGGCGACTGGGTTAGAGCTAAAGGAACAACCCTTGGTGCCGATAACGGTTTAGGTGTTGCCACTATAATGGCAATTTTAGAAAGTACAGATATTAAGCACCCTGCTATCGAAGCGCTGTTTACTATTGATGAGGAAACAGGTATGACAGGTGCAATGGGACTTAAAGGCGGACTACTGGACGGTGAGATACTGCTTAACCTTGATACCGAAGAGGACGACGAAATTGATATAGGATGTGCCGGAGGTATTGATGTTACTGCCGAAAGAGAGTATAACGAGGAGGAAACTCCTGAAAACTCTGTAGGATATACCATTACCGTAAAAGGACTTAACGGTGGTCACAGTGGTATGGACATCGATAAAGGACTTGGTAATGCTAATAAAATTATGAACCGCCTGTTATTTGACAGCTTTGAGAACTTCGGGCTTCAGGTGGCTGAAATAAACGGAGGGAGTCTTCGTAATGCAATTCCGCGTGAGAGTTTTGCAAAGGTGATTATCTCTGAGATTTTTGATGAAGCTTTTGTATTCGATATGCAGGAGGTTATCAATGATATCAAAACAGAATATAAAACTACCGAACCTAACCTTGAAATTAAGATTGAAAAATCGGCTGATACTCCTGCTAAAGTAATGGAGCTTGGCGTACAGGAAGGTTTAATACGTGCCATTTATGCTGCTCATAACGGAGTGTACCGCATGAGTGCTGATATGGCCGACCTTGTTGAGACTTCAAATAACATTGCAAGGGTTATTGTTAAGGATGGTAAAATACATATAGGATGTTTAACACGTTCGTCTGTAGAGAGTTCTAAGTTTGATTTAGCTAATGGACTACGTTCGGCATTCGAACTATTTGGTTGCGAAGTAAACTTCTCTGGTTCTTACCCGGGTTGGACACCAAACGTAAACTCTCCTATACTTGAAGTATTAAAAGAGATATACGAAAAACAGAATAACGAGAAACCAAATGTAGTGGCTTGCCACGCAGGTTTAGAGTGTGGCATATTAGGTACTAACTACCCTGATATGGATATGATTTCATTTGGTCCTACCATTAAAGGAGCTCACTCTCCTGATGAGAGAGCAAGTATTAAATCGGCTCAAAAGTACTGGAAATTCGTACTGGAGATTGTAGAGAATATTCCGCTTAAAAACTAAGTAAAAAGTTTAGTTCGCTATAAAATTGAAGTCCTGCATTTTGCAGGACTTTTTTATTACTAAAATCAATATTTATAATTTTTATTTTTGAATATTAGAATTCAATCAATTACTATCTAAAAATATTTGTATAAAACTTACAAAACAAACTACAATTTTTTTTAAAAAATATATACAATTTTTAAAAAAAATTATATATTTGTATTGCTAAAAAAATCTCTGCGGCAACAGAGATCGATTTAGTGCTCCAGAGGTACTTTAAAAATAGACGCTTATGAAAGCACAATTATTACATGGCGAAGATAGTAATTCTTCAAGAAGAATGCAAGGGAAAAGGTCACTTGCTAATTATGAAGCTTGTAAACATGATTTAGGTAAGGAACTTGGATTATTGTTTTCAACTTATCATTCAGCTTTAGCTGAAACTCAAACATTATTATTAGGCTTTCCTCCAGAGTATAGGTCAAAGGCTCTTGAAGCTGGTATTATGCAAAGTAATTTTGCGAAATATCTTCATGCTAATTTTAATGAAAGGACTTTTTATGGTAAATATAAAAGGCTTATTTTAAGAACTGATGGTTACTTAATTCTATTTAAGAAACTTGATGGTAAAGGTTATCCAATGAATATTAAAACGCAGAATGTTCAATCAATTCTTTCACAACAGCAAACATTAGATTTATTTGCCGAAAGTAATTATAATGATGAACCTATTCTGTATTTTGGTTATCAGAAAGATAAATTGAATGCCTATGTGAATCCCCAATTGATTTACATTGATGAGGGGGAAATTAAATTTTCTATTACAGAGAAAGATTTAGGGAATGATTTATACAGAGAAGATAAAAATATTGTGACACCACCAGCTGGTCCACAACCTACACTGAAAAATGTTATCCCTATAAAAAAAGTACAATAAATTAATAACTCTACCTCTGGAGTTATTCTTATAACTTAAAATAATAACATGAACAACAGACAATTGACTTTTGCGCGTGAGTTTAGAGGCTATTCTCAAACAGAGTTAGCTAACTCAATTAAAGGTTTGTCTCAATCTAATTTATCTAAATTCGAGAAGGGATTAGGATATTTGTCAGAAGATTTACAGAAAAAGATAATTGATTTTTTAGATTTTCCTGTGAGTTTTTTTGAAAGAAAAATTAATAGCACTATTACTCATGCACATTATCGAAAAAAATCAGCAGTTTCAAAAGCTGAAATAACAAAATTTGAAAATAAGTGTAAGCTACTTGGTTACATAGTAGATGAAATGTCTGAGTCCATAAATTGGCCAGAATTTAATTTTATACAGCTAAATATTGAAGAAGGTTACTCTCCTGCTTATATAGCAGGTTATAATAGGGCTGCTCTAAAAATTCCTAAAGGAGCACCTTTGAAAGATATCTGTAATTTATTAGAAAATAATGGTGTAATTATTTATGAAATGGAGATTCCTGAGAAATTTGACGGGATTTCTTTTTTTACAGATAAAGGATATCCGATAGTTATAATCAATCGTAATTTTCCAAATGACAGAAAGAGGTTTACAATAGCTCATGAACTAGGTCATTTATTAATGCATAATGATTTTCAGTTTCCCATCTCAGAATATAGAGATGAAAAGTTTAAAGAAAAAGAAGCGAATGAATTTGCTAGTGAATTTTTAATGCCTAGTAGTGATATTAAAAATTCTTTAAGAGGTTTGAAATGGAATGATCTTGGTGTTTTAAAAAGTTATTGGCTAACTTCAATAGCATCTATAATAAGAAGAGCTAAAGATTTGGAATGTATTTCCAATGATAGATTTAAACACTTTAGGATTGAGATGTCAAGGTATGGGTATAATAAAAAAGAGCCAATAGATGTTTATATAGATAAACCCCAATGTTTTAAAAATGGATATCATCTGTTTAAAAACGAATTATCTTATTCAGATGATGATTTTGTTCAAACAATGAACTTACCTTTAGATATTATCAAGGATATATTTTATTATGATAGGCTTGTTTCTCTCAAGGTTGTTAGGAATATAGCCTAATTAAAAAATCAAAGCCGCTATAATAAGCGGCTTTGTTATTTATGCTTTTATTCTATTACAATATTAAACCTGTCCAATAGTCCTGTTACGGCAGGTAGTGAGAATTTAGCTTTTTTTATACGGTTTTGTTGCGGGTCGATGGAGTAGTTTACAGCTGAGCGTAAATCGGCTTTTTCCAGTATGGTATTTTCAAATATGGCATGCTTAAAGTCGCAGTTGGTAAATGATGCCTCAGTAAAATCGGTTTCTGTCAGGTCGGCTTCCTGTAGGTTACAGTTGGTAAAGCATGCTTTTTTAAGCTTTAGCTGATAGAAGGAGGTAAGGTTTAACTGGCAGTCGGTAAAATGCATTGCAATTAAAAACGGATCGGCAACGCTAAAGTTGAGTCCGGTCATTTTACAATCTTTAAAAAACACCTCTTTAAAACCCGTACCACGCACCTTGGCATTACTAAAGTTACAGTCGGTAAACTCACAATCGGTAAATACAACACTGCTTAGGTCGCAGGCAGAAAAGTTACAGCCTGTAAAAGTGCAATTATCATATTCGCCTTTTGGTATATTGGAAACAGTATAATCCATACCTTTAAAGTCGGTTCCTTCGGTATAGTGCATTAGCTGAGGTTTTACTGCTAAAATAAGAAAAGATAGTGTTATTTTATTTCTTCATTTTAGGTATAAAAAGTAATGTCTGTCATTCTGAACGCAGTATAGCAGAGTGAGGAATCTCTTGTATTTACATTAAGTATAATTGGAGATTTTTTGACTCCATTTCATTACGCTCAAAATGACAGACGAGATTAATTATCTTCTTTTAAACGGGAATTTTTGTGAAGTTGTTTTTCCATCTTTCAATCCTGATATTTCTGCCAAAAGGGAATCCTTATTAACTTTTCGATACGTGATTTTAGTAGGGAAATCGTGAGCCGGGTTTTCAAAAACAAGTAAGGTATCATTAGCCGATGTCATTTCAAAACTAACTGGTTTTCCGTCATTTTGGTTAGGTACGGTAATAATCATATTAAGTTTACCGTGGGTTTCGGTTAGCCTCATCGTTTCGGCAAATAAGGTATCACTGCGATGCTTTATAAAATAAGATTCACCCGTGTAAACCGAATCGTTTTCCTTTATCCATGTTTCAGAAAACTCGGCATCAGGGCTTTTATTTACCCATTGTCCTAAAAACCATTCGGCTTTTTCAAGCTCGGGATAGGTTTTAGCTTTAGTTTCTTCGTTTTTTTTACAGGCAGTAAAAAGCAGGCAACCTGCAGCTGTAATAAGTATAAACTTTTGTTTCATGACTGATTGGTTTTGTTACCCGCAATTTACTCTTTTTTGGGATTAGAAAACCTCAAAAGCCAATTCACCGTTTATTACAGCCCCCGCTTTGTTCCCTGTTGCCACAGCCGTAGCTACAGATCGCATAGGGGTAGTACAGTCACCACAGGCATATATGCCCGGTATGTTTGTTTTTTGCATTGGGTCTGTTTTAATGTAACCGTTTTCATCCAGTTCGCAGCCTAAATTCTGAGGTAACAGAGTGTGCTGTACAAAAGCCGCCCTATGATATACAGCCTCGAGCAGATACGCCTTACCGTTACGGGAAATAAGTGCCTCTGCCTGACCTTTACTCTGTTTTAGCTTAATGATGTTATCTTCAATAATAGCTATGTTGTGCTTAGTAAACTTTTCCAGTTGCTCTTCGGTAAAATCGGCTTTGCCATTAGTGTATATAGTAATGTCGTTGGTTAACTGGAGTAATAACCCTGCATAATGATAAGCTGCTTCGCCATTACCAAGTATCCCCGTTTTTTTGTCTCTTGCCTCATAACCGTGGCAGTAAGGGCAATGTACGGCAGATATACCCCAGCAGTCCTCAAAATTATCTATAGCAGGCATAATATCGGTAACTCCGGTAGCAAAAAGAAGTCGTTTAGCAGAACATACCACATTGTTTTGTGTGGTAATACTAAAACTATCTTCTGTTTTTACTACATTGATAACCTTATCATTCATAAAGTTTACGGTAGGGTAGGCAAGAACTTCCTGTTTTGCGCGTAGTGCAATATCGGCAGGAGTTTTACCGTCGTTGGTTATAAAGTTATGGGAGTGAGGTGTATGCCTGTTACAGGGTTTACCGCTGTCTATTATCAAAACTTTTCTGCGGGAACGTCCCAGAGCCATGGCAGCCGAAAGCCCCGAGTAGCTTCCGCCAATGATTATAACTTCGTAATCTGTTTGCATGATTATGATATTTTTGATTGATGATTGAACTTAGTAGTTTGGCAAATGTATATAAATTTTGTATTATTGCAACGATATTGCATTAAATAATTGCAACAATATTGCGTTAAGGAGATGAAAAGAAGAAACACACCGGCAAAGAGTACTATTTTAACCCTTCTAAAAGATGCGGGTACGGCACTAAGTCAGGACATGATTGAAGATAAGGTAAAAGGAGAAATGGATAGGGTTACCATTTACAGGGTACTTAACAGTTTTTGTGAAGACGGGATTACGCACCGCATATTGGCAGATAACGGTAAATATTATTTTGCCCTTTGCCTTAATTGTGGGGAAGATAAGCATGAGCACAACCACAATCACTTTCATTTTAGGTGTACCAAATGTGAAAAGGTTGAGTGCCTTGATGAGGAAGTTACTTTAACTCTGCCACAGGGCTATATAAAGCAAACTATAAGCAGTTGGGTTACCGGTTACTGTAATAACTGTTCATAATAAAAAACGGAGGCATAAAGCCTCCGTTTTTTATTTATTGGTCAAAATCTAACCCCCTCGTTTGTTAATAAATAAATTTGAGTTTGAACTACAGGGCTAACTCCCTGCTTTGTTCTTGTGTTACCTCCACCTTTTCATATATTTTAGAAAACTCATGTGGCTGAGGTTTGGCATAAGTAAAATACATTTTGTCGTTTCCTATTGGGAAAGTCAGTTTATAGTTTACCGGCCAGTAAGTAGATTCAGAATCAAAGGCATAAACATCGCCTTCTACCTGACTCCAGGTATAATCGGTATAAAATGTACCTTCCGGACAGTTTTTTGCCGATAGGGCGGTGCCGTCAGGATTTATGGTCATTATTTCCTGTTGGCATTCATTTGTAATTGGTGAGTAAACACCATCATAAATAAAACCTGTTGCTTTCCAGGTTGCAAAGATAGTAGGTGGGGTTGTTGCTGAGTCGTTTGTAGATGCTGTTTCCTCACTTTCACCGCTGCATGCAATCATCAGATTCATTAGCAGGACAAGCGGAACAAGCTTTAAAAATCCTCTTTTTACGTTGTTCATAATAAATTAATAGATGTGTATTCGTAAGGGGGTGTGCAAATATAATACGAAATATATAAATGAGTAGTTTTTAAAAGGGTTAATTAGTTGTTAATCAGTATATTTAGTAAGAAAAAACTTAAAAACTATGCAGTTTGTAATGATATGGGTAAAATTCTATAAATCAATATGGTATGAAAAACGGTTAAAAACAACAAATCCCGATAACGCGAGTTATCGGGATTTGTTTATTATTTTAAGAAGGAGTATTACTGTCTTTTAAAAACCGTATATTCTGGATCTCCTTCAAAAGAAAAAGTCATTGTATCATCTTCAAAAGTAAGGTTTAAATTACTACTTTCTTCACCTACTATAATAGAATAAACTCCTTCAGTTGTTTTTAATCATTCAAAATTTGTAATTTCATCGCCGGCATTACAATCATGAACTGTTAGTATGCCGGTGAAATCATCGTTCACAATCATTTCTCCGCTTTCACATTCATCATCTTCAATGTTTATATACTCATCTCCCTCCATATATCCAATAACTTTCCAATTGCCTATAAATGCATCTGGTGTTTCTGTATTTGCATCATTATTATTTGCCGCATCATCATCGTTTGAGCAGGCTACCATAAAAAGGATTGTGAATATTGCAACAGTTTTTAGTAAAGTGTGATTTAGTTTTTTCATAAAATTTTAAATTATAATTATTGATTGTTTTAATTTGAACAACTATTTACCAAAAGTGATGCCAAACAGTAAATTCTTACAAAAAAATATAGTTTAATGGTTTTGTAAATTAGGTTTTAATCGATTTACAAATACAATTTTATAATGAGGTAATAGTGATAGGCTGGTTTTGTTTCGGTAAGGTATTTGCAGTATTTATACAGGCTAAACTTGTTTTATGGAGTAAAGCTGATAATACAGGAAAAATTCGTAATTTTGCACCTCGAAATAAGGAGATAAAAACATGTTAGACAGGTTACAGATAATAAAACAGCGTTTTGATGAGGTTTCTGACCTTATTATACAGCCGGACGTAATTGCCGATCAAAAACGCTATGTACAGCTTAATAAAGAATACAAAGACCTTAAAGGACTTGTAGAAAAGCGTGAAGAGTACATTAAAGTAACAGGAGGTATTAAAGAAGCTCAGGAAATTATAGCCGACGGAAGTGATGCTGAGATGGTGGAGATGGCTAAAATGGAACTTGATGAGAATAAAGCGCGCCTTCCACAGCTTGAAGAGGAAATAAAGTTCATGCTTATACCTAAAGACCCTGAAGATGCCAAAAACGTAATGGTAGAGATTCGTGCAGGTACAGGTGGTGATGAGGCGAGTATTTTTGCCGGAGACCTTTTCAGGATGTATACCAAATATTGTGAAAGCAAAGGCTGGAGAACCAGTGTTGTAGATATTAACGAAGGTACATCGGGTGGATTTAAAGAGGTTATCTTTGAAGTTACCGGAGAAGATGTATACGGTACGCTTAAATTTGAAGCAGGTGTACACCGTGTGCAACGTGTACCTCAAACCGAAACTCAGGGACGTATACACACATCGGCAGCTACTGTAATGGTACTACCGGAAGCAGAGGAATTTGATGTACAAATTGATATGAATGATGTTCGTATCGATTTATTCTGTTCATCAGGACCTGGAGGACAGTCGGTAAACACCACAAAATCAGCAGTGCGTATGACACACGTTCCAACAGGACTTGTAGCGCAGTGTCAGGATGAGAAATCACAGCATAAAAATAAAGATAAGGCTTTACAGGTACTTCGTTCCCGTTTATATGAAATGGAGCTTGCCAAGAAACAGGAAGCCGATGCTGCAAAACGTAGCTCACAGGTAAGTAGTGGTGACCGTTCGGCAAAAATCCGTACGTACAACTACCCGCAGGGGCGTGTTACAGACCATAGAATAGGACTTACGCTTTATGACCTTGATGGTGTAATGAACGGAAGCATCCAAAAGCTTATTGATGAGATACAGCTTGTAAACAATACAGAGAAACTTAAGGAAAGTGAAGTTTTCTAAAAATACAAATCCCGCCAACAGGCGGGATTTTTTTTATATCTCAGGGTAATAAGTAAACTAGTGCAATTATTATAAGGTGTTTTTTCATTTTGGAGAAATTGAAACGCTAAAATAAAAACTCCTACCAACAAGCGGGAGCTTTACTTAATTATTAATAACGATTTATTATTCCTTCATCAAGAACAATCCATTTGCCGTTCACTTTTTTCATAAATAGTATCCGGTCTTTAAATAATCCGCCATCAAACTGGTTTGTAACTTCTTGTAATCTAAATACAGCGATATCTTTACTATAATACATAACCTCGGTAAAAAAGTATATTTTTTCGCGTAATGAATAATCTGCCAGCTTTCTTACAGAATCTATTTCCTGCTTAGAGAATACCTTGTTTTTAAAAGAAAAGTTATTACTCTTCCAGTAATCAGGTGATGGGTTGTCTGCACTTTTATTAAGCATTTTTTTCCCTGCCTTTTCATTATAAAGCATTGTCTGGTTAAATTTTAAATCCCATTTGCCATTATTCCTGTTATAGTGTGATGTATTATTCAATGCTTTTAATGCATCTTTTTTTGACAATTTATTTTGCCCAATCCAAACAAAGGAATCCCTAACCTTATTATTGTAAAAGGAATCATTTACAGTATCGTTTAATACATACTGTATCATATAATCATTTATAGGCTGGTTTTTATTTATTGTACAGGCTGAACACAATGTGAGAAGCAAAAATAAAGCAAGGTGTTTTTTCATTTTGGAGAAATTGAAATGCTAAAATAAAAAAAAAACTCCCGCCATTTAAGGAAGGAGCTTCAAAGTAGTAGATCAGGATTAGTAGTAGTTATAGTATTTGTGCGTTTTTCCAGTAGGTAATAATATCGTTTATCAGTTTTTTATAAGCCGGATAGCTTATTGGTTTTACAAAATATCCCTGTATGGATAATTCGTATGCTTTTCGCAGAAACTTTTCGTTATCACGGGCGGTAGTCAGGAAAATAAATGGAATTGCTTTTTGTCTTAATTCAGTATCACTAAAAATAAGGTTTCGCAAATCGAACCCATTTACTTTAGGCATATTGATATCTGATATAATAATAAATGGCCTTGCCTCGTCTGACTTTAGGAAATCAACAAGATCTTCGGCCTCTTCAATAAGTACCAATCTGTTCTTATAGCCATGCTCTTTACCCAGCTCTTCGAAGATATGGATAAGCAGCTCTCTGTCGTCAGAGTCGTCTTCAATTATTATTATGTCGCCGTCTTTATTCATTAAATAATTTTCGGTAATTTAAATTGTAGATATAAATCTATACTATTAGTCCTACAGTTTTATATATTTTCGATAAAAGTCTTTAAACTGTCGTTAAACGGTTTATTTCCTGAAATAAAAAGCAATTCGTACTTTTGCACCATAATAGCTTTTTCAGGTAAAACTCAAACAAAAACATGACAACACAGCAGCTACACCAAAACATTCTTGATAAGAAATCTTTTTTATGCATAGGCCTTGACGTGGACCTTAATAAAATCCCGCAACATTTACTGGCTACAGAAGATCCTATCTTTGAATTTAATAAAGCCATCATTGATGCTACTCACGATTTGGCCGTAGCTTATAAACCTAACACTGCTTTTTATGAGGCATATGGAATTAAAGGCTGGTTGTCGCTGGAAAAAACCATAAACTATATTAACCAAAAGCATCCTGAACTATTTACCATAGCCGATGCTAAAAGAGGAGATATAGGAAATACGTCGGCAATGTATGCCAAGGCATTTTTTGAAGACCTTAACTTTGATTCGGTTACCGTAGCACCTTATATGGGTAAGGATAGCGTTGAGCCGTTTTTGGCTTTTAAAAACAAGTTTACAATTATGCTGGCGCTTACCTCTAATGCCGGAGCTTTTGATTTTCAAACCAAAACCGTAGAGGCTGAGGAGTTGTATAAAACCGTACTTAAAACCTCTAAAGGATGGGAAAACAGTGAAAATCTTATGTATGTGGTTGGGGCTACAAAAGCAGAGTATTTTACCGAGATTAGAAAAATTGTACCTAACAGCTTTTTACTTGTGCCGGGTGTAGGTGCACAGGGAGGTAACCTGCAGGATGTATGCAAGTATGGTATGAGTGATAATGTAGGGCTTTTAATTAACTCGTCAAGAGGTATTATTTATGCTTCAAACGGAGAGGATTTTGCTGTAAAAGCAAGAGAAGAGGCTTTAAAGATTCAGCAGGAAATGGCTGAAATTTTATAGTTAATACTATAAACTGAAATTTTGGAACAAACAAAAACATATACAGACCAGCTGGGAAACACCATTACGCTTACTAAAGCGCCAATGCGTATCGTATCTATAGTCCCTTCACAAACAGAACTTCTTTATGATCTTGGCCTTGAGGATAAGATTGTAGGGATAACCAAGTTTTGTGTTCACCCGTATCACTTAAAGCAAACCAAAAGGATTATTGGCGGTACCAAAAGGGTACACTATGAAAAAATAAAGGCGCTGGAGCCCGATATTATTATAGCCAATAAGGAGGAGAATACACCAGAGATTGTTGAAAGGCTTAGCGAAATAGCTCCTGTATGGGTGAGTGATATTATTACTATTGAAGATAACATCAAAATGATAGAGGAGCTGGGAAAAATATTTTCGGTTCGTACTAAGGCCCAACACTGGGTTGATAAAATAAACCACGGGTATACCGATTTTAAAAAGTTTATGGAAGGAAGGCCGTTTAAAAGGTCGGCTTACTTTATCTGGAAAAATCCGTATATGGTTGCCGGAGGTAATAACTTTATCAATGAGATGCTTAAACTGAACCATTTTACCAATATCTACGAAGACAGGGAAGGGCGTTATCCGGAAGTTATCGTTCAGAAAATGAGGATTCAGGGTGATCCTGAGGTGATATTCCTTTCGTCAGAACCTTATCCGTTTAAGGATGAAGATGCTTTTGAACTGGGTAGGCATACGCACCACGCACAAACCATTTTTGTTGATGGCGAAATGTTCTCCTGGTATGGTAGCAGAATCGTAAAGGCGTTTGATTACTTTAAACAATTGCAGTTACGTATAGAAGAACCGGCTTAGTGTACTGGTGTCAATAATCAGTGAGTAGAGTTTAGTTCTGCTCTGAGTTGAGGTTGGAGTGCGTCATTGCGAGGAGGCACGACGTGGCAATCTGTTATGTGTTCAGATTCTTCCTGTCGTAAGAATGATACTTAGTGTTTGTCATTTCGAAACGAAACGTAGTGTAGTGAGAAATCTTTAAGGTTTAGAGATTCTTCCTATCGTAAGAATGACAAGCAGTATTGTCATCTTGAACGCAATGCAAAGGAGTGAAAGATCTCTTATCCTTTTGTCTTGCCACAAAAGAACGAAAAAGGCACGGCTATGACTCCTTAAGCTAAAAATTACTGCACTCGGCTAAACCATCCAAACTCGGCTTGCGCCTCAAACAGCGGATGCTTTTTTACGCCTTGTTTGTAATTTTCTATACGCTACGGAGCCTGATGCCGAAACTTCACGCTGATATTGATATGGGATTTGAGTTCTTCCAGTCATTGCGAGGAGGCACGACGTGGCAATCTTTTCTAATACAAAACAAATTCTTTTCAACTACCTGTTAATAAGTATTATACGATTAAATAACAGTGATTGATTAATTTAGTAACATTATAAATCCCAAAAATATAATGTTATGAGTAGTTTTATTGAAATCCCTTATGGGAAAGAAGATGTAATCATTAATACTTTGGAGATTGCAAGTATTAAAAGTAGCGGTAAATCAATAGTGTTAAAGTTAACAAATGGAGATAGTTTTACCTTTGCAGCAACTCTTGAAAAATTTAGAGAGTTATTAAAACCTGAAAAAATAGAAGCCGATAGAAAAACAGGTGTAAATCTTGCATCCATGATGTAATTTTAAATAATGATATATGGAATTTTTACACATTACCGATGAGAATGAAGAAAAGATTTCTATCAATCTCAATCAGATTATATTAGTCAGAGAAGTTGACGATAGGCAGGTAGATATTGTTACAGCAGTAGGTACATTTAGACATATTGCTAACATATATGATTTTACTGAATTTCTTGAAAAGAAGGGGAATAATTTAATTCCTAAAAAGAAATGACAACCGAACAATGGCAAGAAGTTTATGATAATTTTTATTATTATAAACATCAAATAGATAAACTATGCGACGATTATTATTTACCAAGTGATAAAATCAAAGCAAAGGGTTTCATGGACGAAGCTTATAATAAGATCAAATATAATTCTGTTCTTTTAGAATTGTTCAATAAAAAAGTGAACATTAATGATTTAAAGGATATATCCCAGTTTTCTTATGCTGTAAGTATATTTTTAAATGAAATAAAAACCTTCAATTTATGAATTATGAGATATCTCCCTCCGGCTCGACATGACAGCGAGGTGTGTTATTCTTACGAAGTATCTTTCTTCCATTCCGACTGTAGCGATAGCGTAATGGAGGAATCTCTACTATAATTAAGATTTCTCCACTTCATTACATTTCGGTCGAAATGGAACAGCACTACGTTTCGCTCGTAATGACAAAGCTATTTCTTTCCCAGTTTTTTAAAATACTCAATGTATTCCTTTGCGGTATTAAACTGTTCGTAGCCACCACGGTCTATAACACGGCCGTATTTGTCCAGTATAACGATGTAGGGGAAAAAGCCGTTACGGTTATAGCGCTCGGTAAGAATTATTTTTGGGTCGTTAATGTCAACAGGTTCTGATTCCCCTTTCTTTTGCAGGAAATCGGCTCTTAACAGTATCCAGTTTTTCTCGGCTTCGGCTTTAAACTCTTCGCTCTGCCATACTTTACGCTCAAGTTCAATACAGCGGGAACACCAGTCTGACCCCGAAAAAACCAATAGTATGTTTTTATTTTGGGCAATGGCTTTGCTCTTTGCAGTTTCCAAATCCATATTCCACTCCTGGCAAAAGCCCATAGCGTTCAGCATAAGGCATACAAGTAATACGCACTTTTTCACATCTCCAAATTTCCGCAAATGTAGAAAACAAAACGATTTAAAAAACAGTGGGTTAAAAATATTTTAGAGCTATAAAAAACAAAAATGCCAATAGCATTTACTACCGGCACTTTTCTTTAACTAACCCTAACTAAATGTGAGAAAACTATTTTAGTTTCAGCGTGCAAATTACTTAAAAAAAGTAGCTTCTAACGTTAAGGTAATGTTATATGTATATTATTGTAAATTAAAGTGTTAGCTTTTAGTTGTCCTGCAAAGCAAATACCTTTTTTAATAGCGGGGATGTTCTCTCGCTAATATTGTTTCTTATCTCTTTTTCCTCTACAGATATCATGGTGAATACCCCGTTTAAGGCCTGTGTTGTTACATAGTCGGTAAGGTCAGGGTTTACCTTATCTACAAAAGGAAGTTTGTTATACTTGTTTATTATATTTTCCCATACCTTATCGGCTCCCACTTTATTGAAAGACGACTTGATAACTGGGTGAAACTTAGAGTATAGCTGAGTGGTGGTGGTTTTTTCCAGATAAGTAGTTGCCGATCTGTCGTTACCCATTAATATGTTTTTGGCATCTGTAAAGGTCATATCCTTCACTGCCGAAACAAAAATAGGTGTAGCTTCTTTCACGGCATCTTCGGCGGCGCGGTTCATCATTTTCAAACCTTCGTCTGCCAGTGAGCCAAGCCCTACTTTTCGTAAACCTTCGTCTACTTTTTTAAGTTCGTCGGGCAAAAGTATCTTTACCATTTCGTTTTTATAAAAACCATCGGTAGCAGTAAGTTTGCTTACCTGCTTGTCTATACCTTTATCCAGCGCTTCTTTAAGTCCGGAAGCGATATCGGCATTACTTATAATTCCGTTTTGCGGAAACTGTTCTGCCATTTGCTGGAGTTCGGCACATCCTGAAAAGGAAACCGATAGCATAATGGCAAAAACAGGGATCAGTATTTTTTTCATGTATTTGGGTTGGTTTTAGTCCTGTAAAGCAAAAACTTCTTTAAGTAGGTCAGACGTACGAGAAGATAAATCGGTTCTTATATCTTTCTCTTCTACGGCTATCATGGTAAATACCCCATCCATCGCCTTAGAGGTAACATAATCGGTAAGATTAGGGTTTACGTCTTTAGTTAATGGCAGTGAGTTATATTTTTCAATGATGGTAGCCCATACTTCATCGGCACCTACTTTGTCTAACGATGTTTTTACAACCGGACTGAATTTTTGATATAGTTGGGTTGAGGTAGTATTCTCCAGGTAGGTAGTAGCCGACCTGTCGTCGCCCATAAGTATATTTTTAGCATCGGTAAAGCTCATGCTGGTAATGGCATTTACAAAAATAGGTGTAGCTTCTTTCACGGCATCTTCGGCAGCACGGTTAAGTACTACAAGGCCTTTATCTGCAAGGTCGCCCATACCTACACTACGCAGGGTTTTGTCTACTTTTTGAAGTTCTTCCGGCAAAAGTATTTTTACCATTTCGTTTTTATAAAAGCCATCTTCGGCAGTAAGTTTGGTTACCTGCTCTTTAACCCCCTGATTAAGGGCTTCTTTAAGGGCAGAGGCAATATCGGTATTACTTATACCTGTACTACTTCCGGTAACTTCAGATACTTTAGATTTTGCCTTATCCAGAAGGCCTCCCAACTGTGCATGAGATGCCAGTGGTAATAACAAAAGGGCGAATACTAATTTTTTCATGTAAGTAATGTTTTTCCAAAAATAAACAAAAACCGTTCCATGAGAAATAAAACTTATTTCGTGAATATGTAATGTGTTTTATTTCAGTGTTTTGTGTTTAAAAAAAGAGGTAGATTAGCTTTAATTACTGCTTTTTAGCCGTATTATAGTTTAACATTTCTAATCACTATTTAACTATTTAATTTCCTGTACGCTGTTTATTATCCGTAACTTGCATAGGTGTTTTTGTAAAATTTAAGGGAATGCATATTATAGAGCTTGAACTGCTTAGTAACAATTTAGCGGAGACCGAGAGTTTTTATAAAGAAGTATTAGGACTAAAGGCAGATCTGTCTGATAAGTTTTCTTTAACCTTTTCTATAGGCTACACCAAACTTATATTCAGGCAGGTAGACGATTTAAACCCTGTTTATCATTTTGCCATAGATATTCCTAATAATCGTTTCGATCAGGCATATTCCATTATGAAGTCTAAAACCGATCTTATTCCGGTTGATCCTGAAAATGATATTGCCGACTTTATAAACTGGCAGGCTCAGTCGTTTTACTTTTACGATAATAATGGTAATATACTGGAGTTTATAACCCGTTACCCTAATAAAGAAACATCTGATAAGGACTTTACCTCGCAGTCCTACATTTGCATTAGTGAAATAGGATTTGTTACTAACGATGTCCCTCACCTAGCTAATAAACTGAAAAAATGGTTTGGAGTACCTATATTCCACAGGCAGCCCCGTAGCAGTAAGTTTACGGTATCGGGCGACGACCAAGGGCTTTTTATACTAGGAGCAAAGGGCAGAAACTGGTATCCTACAAAGGTTAAGGCTGCTTCTTTCCTTACCAGGGTTTTATTTATGAATCAGGGTAATTTGTATCATATTGTAAGGTAGATATTTTATATTTGGATGATACAATCACATCTTATGACAAAAGAAGACTTTATTGCTACTGCCTATCGCTATTTTCCCCGAAGTATACATAGTATACTTGATATAGAATTGTATATGACAACCCCCGAGTTTACAAGGTTGGCAAACTTGTGTGGTTTAATGGAGAGGAGGCAGGAAGAAGGTGAGTTTAATGATTTTTATAATGAAATAAAATCTGTAAATAATCCGGAGAATTTTAGGTTAGTTCATAGGTTTCATGTTAACGACAGGTGTCATAACCTTCATTTTGTAGAGAGAAGGGGGACAATACTGCATTCATTGTGTCTCAATGTTAGTACGGTTGTACCATATTATACAACTTATGTAATAGAATGGGATATAAAAGAAAAATTGCAGGACCCGCCAGACCCTTTCAGGATGACAAGAGATTATCCCAAAAAAGCAGTTATTGTGAGTGAGGAAGATAAGGCGGTATTAGATAAAATGGCAAAAGTTACCGAAAGCACTTTTGGGTATAAATCCTTTCCTGAAGATTTGCTAACTGAGATAATTCCTGATATCAATATTGAAACCATTAAGATGGGGGAGTTTACATTCTTCAATGCATTCTTTCTGGATGATTATCATGTATTTCCATAATCTTGTAAGTTAGTTCTTTAAAAATTACTATAACGTTTTTTCTGGGCTTAGTTTGTTTTGAAATCTTCAATAAATCCGTAAATTGCGGGCTTAAAATTGAGATTCTTATAAAGATGGAGCAAGTACAGCCTTATAATCCTAAACATAAAGTTAGAATAGTAACAGCCGCATCCCTGTTTGACGGGCACGATGCAGCCATAAACATCATGCGCCGTATTATACAGGCCACTGGTGTTGAGGTAATTCACCTGGGGCATGACCGTAGTGTGGAAGAAGTGGTAAACACTGCGATACAGGAAGATGCCAATGCTATTGCCATGACTTCTTACCAGGGAGGTCATAACGAATATTTTAAATACATGTACGATCTGCTTAACGAAAAAGGGGCAGGCCACATTAAAATATTTGGCGGTGGGGGCGGAGTTATCCTTCCTGAAGAGATAAAAGAGTTGCATGAATATGGTATTACCCGAATCTACTCTCCGGACGACGGACGTGAGCTTGGATTACAGGGTATGATTAACGATTTAGTACAAAGAGCTGATTTCCCTGTAGGCGATAAATTAAACGGTGAAGTAAACACGCTGGAAGAGAAAAATCCAACAGCTATTGCAAGGGTAATCTCATCGGCAGAGAATTTCCCTGAAATCGCAAAAGAAACGCTTGATGTTATACATAAGAAAAACGAAACTTCTAAAATCCCTGTACTGGGTATTACAGGTACAGGTGGTGCCGGTAAATCATCGTTAGTAGACGAGCTGGTGCGCCGTTTCCTTATTGATTTCCCTGAAAAAACCATCGGACTTATATCTGTAGACCCGTCTAAGCGTAAAACAGGTGGTGCATTACTGGGAGACCGTATCAGGATGAATGCCATTAATAACCCAAGGGTTTATATGCGTTCGCTTGCTACACGCCAGTCTAACCTTGCCCTTTCTAAATATGTGGCAGAGGCGATACAGGTGCTTAAGGCTGCAAAATATGATTTGATTATCCTTGAAACATCGGGTATCGGGCAAAGTGATACTGAAATCCTTGACCACTCTGATGTTTCGCTGTATGTAATGACACCTGAATTTGGTGCTGCTACTCAGCTGGAAAAAATTGATATGCTTGACTTTGCCGATCTTGTTGCGATTAACAAGTTTGACAAACGCGGTTCGCTTGATGCGCTTCGTGATGTGAAAAAGCAATACCAGCGTAACCATAACCTGTGGGATGCTAACCCTGATGACCTTCCGGTATTTGGTACCATTGCGTCGCAGTTTAACGACCCGGGTATGAATACGCTTTATAAGTCGATTATGGATAAGATTGTGGAGAAAACAGAATCGGAACTGAAATCGACCTTTGAGATTACCCGTGAGATGAGCGAAAAGATTTTTGTAATTCCGCCAAACAGAACACGTTACCTTAGCGAGATTGCAGAAAATAACCGTGGTTATGACGAAACAGCAGCTACACAGCAGGATGTAGCTCAAAAACTATACGGTATTTTCAAAACTATTGAGACCGTAAGCGGTAAAACTCCCGAGATAAATAAGGCAGGTATTGAGGAAACATCGGTAGCTACAAATGATGCCGATAAAAAACAATTCCTAGACTTACTTGTAAAAGAGTTTGATCGTGTAAAAATGAACCTTGACCCATACAACTGGGAGGTTATACTTACATGGGACGAAAAAGTAAACAAATACAAAAATCCTGTTTATACCTTTAAGGTAAGGGATAAGGAAATAAAAATACAAACACATACCGAGTCGCTTTCGCATTCGCAGATACCAAAGGTTGCCCTGCCTAAATACCAGGCATGGGGTGATATTTTAAGATGGTGCCTGCAGGAAAACGTGCCGGGAGAATTCCCGTATACTTCGGGACTGTATCCGTTTAAGAGGGAAGGGGAAGACCCAACCCGTATGTTTGCCGGAGAGGGCGGACCTGAGCGTACCAACAGGCGTTTCCACTATGTGAGTCTTGGTATGCCTGCAAAACGTTTATCTACAGCGTTTGACAGTGTTACCCTTTATGGTAATGACCCGGATCACCGTCCGGATATTTACGGTAAAATTGGTAATGCGGGTGTATCTATCTGCTGTCTTGATGATGCTAAGAAACTGTATTCGGGCTTTAACCTTGCCCACCCAATGACATCGGTGAGTATGACAATTAACGGTCCGGCACCAATGCTGTTAGGTTTCTTTATGAATGCGGCTATCGACCAACAGTGTGAGCTTTACATCAAGGAAAACGGACTTGAAAAAGAGGTTGACGATAAGATAAACAAGATATACAAAGAAAAAGGCGTGGAAAGGCCTCGTTACAATGGCAAATTACCGGAAGGTAACGACGGACTTGGACTTATGCTTTTGGGTGTAACCGGAGACCAGGTACTTCCTGCCGATGTGTATAACGATATTAAAGTACGTACCCTGTCGCAAGTGCGTGGTACGGTACAGGCCGATATTCTTAAGGAAGATCAGGCGCAAAACACCTGTATCTTCTCTACCGAGTTTGCCCTTCGTTTAATGGGTGATGTACAGGAGTACTTTATCCAGAAAAATGTAAGGAACTTCTATTCGGTTTCTATTTCAGGATACCACATTGCCGAGGCAGGTGCAAACCCAATCACTCAGTTGGCGTTTACCCTTGCTAACGGATTCACGTATGTGGAGTACTACCTGAGCCGTGGTATGAATATTAACGATTTCGGTCCTAACCTATCGTTCTTCTTCTCTAACGGTATTGACCCTGAATATGCGGTTATTGGTCGTGTTGCAAGAAGAATTTGGGCTAAGGCACTTAAAAACAAATATGGTGCTAACGAGCGTGCTCAAATGCTTAAGTACCACATTCAAACATCGGGTCGTTCACTACACGCGCAGGAAATTGACTTTAACGATATCCGTACAACACTACAGGCGCTGTATGCTATTTATGATAACTGTAACTCACTGCATACAAATGCTTATGACGAGGCTATTACAACGCCTACCGAAGAGAGTGTGCGTCGTGCAATGGCAATTCAGCTTATTATCAATAAAGAACTTGGACTGGCTAAAAACGAAAACCCTATACAGGGATCGTTTATTATTGAGGAACTTACCGACCTTGTGGAGGAAGCTGTACTTACCGAGTTTGACCGTATTACCGAAAGGGGTGGTGTACTTGGGGCTATGGAAACCATGTATCAGCGTTCTAAAATTCAGGAAGAGAGTTTGTATTACGAAACTCTTAAGCATACAGGAGAGTTTCCTATTATTGGGGTAAATACCTTCCTGAGCTCTAAAGGTTCGCCTACGGTTGTTCCTGCAGAGGTTATACGTGCAACAGAAGAGGAGAAACAATTCCAAATCCAGACTCTTGAAAACCTACACGAAGGTAATGCACAAAAGGTTAAGGAACAGCTTGCTATTGTACAGGAAGCTGCTATACAAAACCAAAACATATTTGAATGCCTTATGGAAGCTGCCAAGGTTTGTTCGCTTGGACAAATTACTGCTGCTCTGTTTGAGGTAGGTGGTCAGTACCGCAGGAATATGTAATTGTCACTTAGATTTAAAAATTTAAGATCGAAATATTTAAAGAGAAGCCTCCTGATAAGGGAGGCTTTTTTTGTTAAATTTGGGCTAAACCTTTATATAATTAATATGAAACAACCTTACCATTTGATATTTGAAAACTCTGAACAGTTTAAGGACTATTATTTAAATGATGAAACTGAACCTATAGTGTACTTACCGAACTTTAATACTATAAATATTATTGTTGGAGCTAATAATAGTGGTAAAAGTAGGTTTATGAGAGAATTATTGAAAGAAGAAAAAATTATTCTAGTTAATACAGATATTCTTGAAAAATATAATCAGGTTGTTGTAGATCATAATAATAGTCCTTATAGAAATGGAAACTTAGAAGAATTGTCTTTTTCAAAATTTTATCAAGTTTTTATAAATAATAAAAAAAAAATAGACAGTAATCGCTATTTTAATATTAATACGTTCAAAAATAGATTTGATGTATTGCAAGAAAGGATATATACAAAATCAGGTGTAAAGAAATTTTTTATACCAACTCTAAGAACAGCTCATTCGCTCTATACCGCAGTTCATGAGAGAATGCTAGACCCACGTCAAATTAATAGTACTTATACCCGATTAGATGAGGATGTCTATTTAGAAACAATAAGAAAGAACTATTCTTTGGATAAAAAGATAGATATTTTTACTGGGATGGATTTATATGAACAAGTGTTAAATAGCAGGAATGCTGAAAAAAATGTAAGAAACAGGTTTGAATCATTTGAAAAGTTTTTAAGTGTAAATTTTTTTGACGGAAAGCAAATAGATATTGTAGCAAAATTTAATAAAGGTGAGAGTAAAAAGGGAAAAACAGATTCAGAATTAATATTGATTCATGTTGGAAATGAAGAAAATACGAGGGAGTTACATCATTTAGGAGATGGTATACAGGCATTAATTATATTAATGTATAAAATATTTATGGCTGAGGATAACTCTTTTTTCTTTATTGATGAACCTGAATTGAACCTGCATCCGGGTATGCAGAGATTATTTTTAGAACAAATATCAACTAATAAAGAATTAGTTAATAAAAGGCTTACATACATAATAAGTACTCATTCCAACCATTTTTTGGATTTGACTCTTGAAAAAGATAATGTATCTATTTATTCCTTTGCACCTAAACAGGTAGAAAAGGGTAAAGACAATCAATTTATAATAAAAAATGTAAATAGAGGGGATAACGAAATTTTAAAACATTTAGGGGTTAATAATTCATCGGTTTTTCTTGCAAATTGTAGTATATGGGTTGAAGGAGTGTCTGATAGGAATTATATAAAAGCTTTCCTAAAATCGTATATTGATTATTTGGCTAAAAATGAAGATGAGAAATATAAATCGCTGAAAGAGGATATTGATTATGCTTTTTTTGAATATGCAGGTTCTAATATTGAACATTATTTGTTTGAAAATGAAATTGACAAAGAAGATGAAGAGGTAATAAATAAAGAAATTAATGCTTTAGCGTTGAGTAATAAAATTTTCCTTTTGGCTGATTCTGATAATGCTAAAAAGAGTACCAAAAAAGGTATTAGGTTAAAAAATTTGGAAGACTTGGCAACTAATAACCTTAAGCCACGAGTTATTTGGGAAGTTAGAGAAATCGAAAATCTCTTGATTAATAAGATTTGGGAGAAGATTTTGATTAACTTCTGTAATAAAAAGCTTTTATCTGAACATAGAGAAGAGATACAAAATAAGATTAGTGAAGCACTTAAAATTGTAAACTCAAATGACTATAAGAAAGAGTATATAGGTGTATTTTTAAATAAGATTGATAAGGAAATAGGAAAGATTGATGGTGTTAATGTTTTGAACAAAGTATATAAGGAGAATGAAGGTGTATTTGGAACGCTGATTCCTAAAAGTGATTTAAGTAAGTATGTTTTAGAGGCTGATTTTGATTGGGAAGATTTACAGGAAAGTGATGAAATAAAACAACTTACTGAAGATGTTTATAAGTTTATAATTGATAGTATGAATTAAAAAAAAGTCCTCCTATTCAGGAGTACTTTTTTATTACAATACTATTTACTTTTCCTAATTTAAAATCGTTCTGTTTTTTATAGTTATAAATACTGTGGTAATTAAATATTTTAATTTTTCTTACGAATAATTCTACAAATAAAATAATCATGTTTTTTATATAAATTATTAATCTACTGGTTTACAAGTGTTTTTATGGAAAACCGTAAAATAAATGTAAGAATAATTCTATTTATTTATAGTTATATGGGAGAAATTTCTTAGAAAAATAATTTGGCTTCAAAATAAAAGTATTTTAAGAATACGTTATAAATTAACATTTTGTTTATATTGCACTAAGATATTTTCTATTTTTGCTAAGCCCAATCAAAAATTTTAATGAAGAAAACCCTACCGATTTTAGTGCTATTGCTCGGACTCTTATGTCACGCACAGGAAGAGAATGCCGACTATTTCCTAAATCAGGGAATGAAACAAAATTCCCAAAACCAATATGTGGAGGCGGTGGAGTCTCTCAAACAAAGTGTTTCTTTAGCAGCAGAATCTGAAGATAAAGTAACTCTTATTAAAGCATATGCAGGTTTAGGAGAAGCTTATCACAAAGCCGATCAGCCAAAACTGGCTACTAAGAACTATTTACTATCCTTAAGCCATGCAAAAACACTTAAGGACGGAAACGCTATTATCAAAGCATCAAAAGAATTAGGAGAACTATACGCTGAAGAGCAAGATTATGGTCTTTCGGTTCAGTACTACACTTACGCCATTAAAGAAGCTAAGCAGTTAAATAATGAGGTTCTTGAAGCCGAGGTTCTTGTGGAACTTGGTGAAGTATATGAACTTCAGGATAAGCCGGAGCCTGCGCTTGATGCTTACAGCAGGGCGCTTGCCATTTACCGTGCAAGAGGTAAAAACAGTGAGGCAGGTCATACCCTAAGCAAAATGGGTAATGCTTACAGAAAGAAAACCGATTATGTACAGTCGATATTAAACTACAAGGAGGCACTGGGCTATTTTGCCGGACTTGACGACAGGAAAAATGTTGCAGCTACACTTAGCGATCTTGGAAAGGTACATGCACTTAACGACGATTACAGTGAGTCATTACGCCTTTACGAACAGGCTTATCTTGATGCTTCGTCAATAAAAGATAATGAGGTTATAATTTCGTCGTGTCTTGGTATGGCAATTGCTTACGAGAAACTTAAGCAATATCCTGAATCTATTCGTTACCACAAACTGTACGAACAGAAAAAGGATAGTTTGGTAAATGCAAAGCATGCACAGGCATTAAAAACGCTACAGTCAAAGTACATAAAGCAGCGTGATGAGAACGAATCAAGACTACTTGGTACTGACGGAGGGGAGCAGGAAGCTGTTTCCTCAGGAGATAGTATTAGCCGTGCAGAATATGAAGCGACAAAGCGTACACGTATCATAATTATAGGGGTATGCTCTATAATAGTATTATTAGTTATAGGGTGGTTTTGGAAAAGAAAACAACAGCTTAAGGAGAAGTTAAGAGAGGAAAGAATGAACCATGAAACCGAAAGGCAGGAACGCCTTCGTATGGTTCAGGATATACATTCTGATCTTGATTCCAAACTTTCTAAAATCAACTACCTTAGTGAATCTATAGTAGAGAAAACTCATGGTATGCCTACTATTAAGAGTAGTGGTGAAGCCATGCAGGATACTACTAAAAAACTAGAGGAAAACATCAGGGATCTTGTTTGGTTATTAACGCCAAGGTCTACCACGCTTTCTAATTATATTACCAATACTCAAGAATATGTAACCGATTACTTTAAGGATAGTCCGGTTGAGGTATTGTTCTCAATGCCCGATAAGCCTTCTACAAATACGATTGTAAAGGAGAGTCAGCGTGAGTTAACAGCAGCTATTAAGGAAAGCCTTGAGGCTATTGCCGAAGACCCTCAGGCATCAAAAGTATTCTTTGGGATGTCGTTCTCGGGCACAAGGCTAATGGTATCTATTAAGGATAACGGTGCAGGTACCGATCGTAACGATGCCAGCAAAAAAACAATGGAAAACCACATTGTGAGCATTGGTGGTATTATGAAAGTAGATGCCGAGCAGGGTTGGGGTACTATGGTTAAAATGATTATCCCTATCAATAAACAAATCAGGAAATCAATGAAGAAAATGTAGTTTATACATTTAACTTTAAATACCCTATATGCAGCTCATCTTCTACAGGATGGGCTGTTTTTTTAATAGCAAAGCTATATAGTTCTTTATACTTAGGTAAAAGTATGTCGGCTACATTATAAGCATCATCAATATCAAGTGCATATTTGTCGTCCACGTGCGATTCGGCACCTTTAAAACCACAATGTTTATAAAAGGTCGTTTGTTTAACTGCTTTTACAGCCTCCCCCATAGTTTGAGCCACTATAAGGGTTTTATAATGATACTCTTCAAAATCGCCCGGTTTATATCCGCCAAGGTTTATAAAAAACAGTTTTTCGGTATTGGTGTTTTCCTGCTTTTGTGTTATAGAGATCTCATATTCGCCAACGTGTGTAACCTCTCTCCAGGAGTCTACATGCAGCCTTCCGCCATCGGGCCAAAAAGTATACATATCAGGAATAAGGGACTCAATTGAGGTGCCTATTCCAAAAAAAATATCATGTTGTTCAGTTAAACGGCCATTAGGCGTGCAGCCCAGTAATACCTTGAATAATCGTAATTTTTGCTCCATACTGATACAAAGGTATTTAAAATTTTTTTCATGAATTTTCCTGTGAAAATATTTTTTGGTTCAGTTTTTGGAAATACCTTTATAAACAATAAAACTTTTAACATTATGAAAAAGATATTTTTACTTTTAAGCGTAGTGAGCCTCTTTACATTATCGTCGTGTGTTGATGACGATCCGGATGTGGTGTATAACAATACAGATAATTATTTTGAAGCTGAGGTATTTGAGGTAAACCAGGCAACATTCTCATTTGATGCCGATACAGGTTACTATACATCATATTATGATTTGAATCCTGACCCTCTATTTCCTGCTGATATGGTTTTGGTATATCGTTTAAAAGGTGTAGATCCAAATAATGGTAATGATATTTGGGAAATGATTCCCAAAACGCTTTATTATGATAATGGTGATTATGTAGAGTTTGATTTTGATTTTACTGTTGATGATATTGTTTTCTACATGGGAGCAAACTATGATTTAGGTACTAATCCGAACTTTTTACAAAATCAGGTATTCAGGGTAGTGATTATACCAGGTTTTGATAACTCTGCAAGAATTGACCTTACAGATTATAACAACGTAATCAAAGAGTTTAATATTGATGATTCTAATATTCGTGCTCTAAATAAAAAATAATTGCAATATAGATAATATGTTAAAAAAAGAGGCTTTTAAGTCTCTTTTTTTGCTTTATAAGCAATGTAGGTGTATGTTTGTTAAAAATATTTTAAAAAACCACATCTATGATTTTTTTCAAGAAAATTTTCTTTTTTTCCTTTTTAATTTTTTCATTTCATTCCTTTTCTCAGGTTACAGTCAAAATTGATGAACTAAGAGTTGGTAATCAGGAGGTAGACAAGATTAATTTTAATAATAGAGCTGAAATTTTTGTTCGTCTAAATGTAAGATTGGAGACAACAAATAATAGCTTTGATAATGTATTTGGGAATCTTTATATTTACATAAAAGATTCTGAAACTACTGATCCTTTTTATATAGGATACGCATCTCCGGTATTTGACGCTTTCCCTAACTCAGACGGGAAGTATATAAGCCCTGAAAATGAAATTGAGTTTTGGTTAGATATACGTTACTTCGAGAGTACTGAAGGTCGTGTTCTTTATGCTGAATATGAAAATAATAATGGTAACAAGTACAGAACTTCAGATATCGAAATAATTGATATTTATGAGCCGCCTCAACCTCAAAGAAAGCCTTTTGATATAAGTGAGGTTTATTATCCTGATACAGGTGATAGGGTTAAAAGCGATAAAGTTTTTATGAATAGAAATCATAATGGAGTCAATTTTGGAGTACAATATACTATAAAGTCAAGCCCAAGGACTATTTGTGGAAATAAATTTAGGTATCTAATTATGAAAACAGATAATTTTCACATTAATAGGAAAGAAGATAATTACGCGTCTATACCGGAAAGTCCTTGTCCCTTAGTGATTGATAGTGTAACTGGAGATTTACCTTCGATTTGGATTAGCGAAAATGAGTTTAAAAATAATTATGGTATAAAATTTCTTTATTTTGTTGGTACAAGTACAAGGGTATCGGGAAGTAAAGGTCTTAGATTTAAGGCGGTAGATTTTGGTGATACAGATATTTATTTTATGTACAGTAACGAAAACTCTTTATACCCTAAAGGGATAACCGGACCAAGGACAAGAGTTACCTATATGTCTGACGACTTATCGGAGTCTATATTTGGTTATGCTAACATGTATTTATGGTATAAAAGAAGTTTAGGAGGGCAATGGGTAGTTACTACAGCTCCGACAGAATCAGTATTGATTGCATTGACTGAAACAACAGAATTTTTTAGGCGTACAGTTTTTAAAGGGGCATTTCAGGATAGTAATGTTCTTAGAGTTGAACCTCGAAATATTGGTAATATAAATAATGTTATATGTTGTAGTCAGGCATTGCCTAATGGATCTAATGTTGCTACTTTAACAGGGAACTACTTGTTTGGGTCTTATACGTATGCATGGCAAATTTATGGTAGAGGAAGTTGGGGAGACATAGCAGGAGCTACTTCTAAAAATTATACGCCACCAGCTATTCCTGTTAGAACCAGGGTAGGTGAATACCCTAAACGTTATAGAAGAATGGTGCATAATAACGTAACTAATGAAACTAGTTACAGTAATGAGATTGTGATTTCAGTTGCAAGTGGTAGGTTAGCTATGAAAAATATAGATTTGAGTGAAGAAGAGAATACGGTTACTCTTTTTCCTAATCCTTCTACTTCAATATTATACGCAGAATCTAAAAATGACTTCCTAAATAAAGAGATTATTATTTTTGATATGACAGGGAGAATAGTTTCAGGTTTTAATATTAATTATGTAAATAATAATACTCTTCAAATAGATATTTCGAGCTTACAAAGTGGTGTCTATATGTTAAAGCTACAAGATGAGCATGGTGAAGTTAAAAAACAGTTTATAAAAAAATAATTTGGTATACATAACAATATAAAAAGAAGCAGGCCAATGGCCTGCTTCAGTGTTTATAAAAAAACGGAATTAGAATTTCTCTAAATGGCGCGTAATAATATTTTTTAGTTTTCTCCTAAAGTACACCTCATTAGGATTACCAAAGTATCTTGTAATGGTAAGTCTTGCCATAAGGTAGCTAATGCTTGATTCGGCTCCCTGGTTAAGATTTACATTGTGTTGTTCAAGTCCGTCAAAACAACCTCCGGTACATGGGTTGTATATAATTTGCTGTAAATGGTTGTTGCCCAAAAACCAGTTAAAGGCCATTTCCATTTTTGAAAGATATTTTTCGTCTTTAAATATATCGTGAAACTTACGTAGTGCAAGTATGGTATAGGCAACATCAATAGGCTGTTCTCCATAGCGGTTTTTTTCTTCCCCTTTAAAGTGCCAGCCATCATTTGATATTACTTTAATGGAATGATCATCAAAAATCACATCAAGCAAAAAATCAAAAGTTTTGCGTGCTATATCACGATAGGTTTCATCGCCTGTAATGGTATAACAAAGCAACAGGGCTTCGGGCAATAAACTGTTAGCATAGGTTAGGTAGCTTTCAAACCATTGCCAGTTATCTTCGTTTTCATGTCTGTACATTTGTACCATCCTGTCGGCAAACAGTTTTATATATATAAGAGTATCTTCGTCTTTAACACGTCTGTTATAATAATACAAACCCTTAATTACAAAAGCCATTGCTCTGGTAGAGTAAATGTTTTTGGTAAGTGATAACGAACGATGAAAGGCTGCTTCGGCACGTTCACCCAGTTCTTCCGGTAAAATATTGGCTATAGATATAAGGTAACCTAGCGCCCACATGGCTCTGCCCGAAGAGTCTTCCAAATTCTCGTTATTGTTTTGGGCGGTAATCTTTTTATCAATATCTACATAGTTAAAAAAACGTCCGTCCTTACTTTGGCAATACTCAATAAAACTTAGATAGGTATTAATGTATTGAAGTACACTATCATCTCTATACTGTTTGTAGTGCTGACACATTGCTATAAGGGCACGGGCATTATCGTCCAGTGTGTATCCCGAATTAGGGTCGGGTTTGTTTAGTTTAGAAAACTGAAGCATCCCGAAATCAGTAGTCATATTCTTAATATGATTCAGGTTTACTTTGGGATTTCTGTACTGGAGTTTCATTCCGTTTCCCATAGTTTTCTGTATTAAATGGGCATGATCTACGGCTGAGTTTTCCCATGCGGTATGAATTATTTTGTGCAGCCCGTTAAGTATCATGGTTTGGCGCAGGGTATCATTTTCCAGCAGTCTGTTAATAGATTTGGCTAACTGATTAGAGTCACCAAAATCAAATGTAATACCGGTTTCGCCTGCAAGAACTTCCTGTGCGTGTGGTATAGGTGTAGATACAATGGCGCATCCGCAACTTAGCGCGTAAGAGAAAGTACCACTTACCGCCTGATTAGGATCTTTAGAAGTAAACAGATAAATATCGGTCATCTGTAAATATTCCAACAGTTCGTTTAACGGTACATATTTATTAATAAAAGTAACGTTATCCTGTAGGTTTAGTTCGTTTATCTTTTGGATAAGGCTGTTACGGTAGCTTTCACCTTCGTGTAAAAACACGGTAGGATGGGTTTTGCCTATAATAAGGAAAAGCACATCAGGATTTTGTGCTACTACTTCCGGCAGGGCTTCCAGTGTTGTCTCTATACTTTTACCGGAACTAAGCAGCCCGAAGGTAGAAAGTATGGTTTTTCCTTTAAAACCGTATTTTTCTTTCAGTTCGTTTTTCTCCCTGTGAGGCACCAGGTGGGTACCGTGTGGGATAACCGTAATAAGGTTACGGTCTATTATATAATCACGCACCAGTATGTCGGCAGCGTTGTTAGTCATTACAATAAGCGAATCCACGCGGTTAAGTATATGCTGGACATTGGCTTTAAAAGCCTCGTTTGGGTTAGGTAGTACCGTATGGAATACCACAGTAAGTGGTTTTTCAATTTCGTCTATAAATGTATTGAAAGCATCGTTTGTTTCGACGAATAGTCCAAACTCATGCTGTATCATTACTATTTTTACATTGGCATCCTCATTAAGGGTTTTTGCCAGTTTGGTATACGATTCCGGTTGAGAGGTATCCAGTGTGTATTTTACATCCGGATTGGTATAAGTGTGTTTTTCATTTTTGTTTTCCAGTGCACATATCTTTATGGAAAAAGAATCCACATACTGGTTGTTAAGAGCTTTGATAAGATCTTCAGAATAGGTTGCTATACCGCACTGTCTTGGAGGGTAAGTGGTTATTACTGTAATTTCAGGTAACAAACGGTTAATGTCGTTATCCTTTACCACTTGTTCTATAATCAGGGGTTTGTATTTGTCTCCTGCATTTTTCCTGTTTTTCATGACACGGTTTTTTTATGTGGGTTTAGCTTTTTAATTAAATAGATTTAAAAACCGGTTATAAATTATTTATAACCGGTTTTCGAGTGTTTATGAATTATAAGGGATTCCTTAACTCTATGCCTGAGCATTGCTTACCCAGTCATTTGCTCTTTCTTTAGCGCTGTTCACGGCCTGTTTGGCATCGTTTTCGGCACTTTTAAGTTCTTTACCGGCTTTACGCTGCAGTTCGTTTAGTTTGCCTTTAAAATTCTCTTTTGCTTCTGCGGCGTTTGCTTCAAATTTTTTCCTGTCATTTCTTCTTTTTGCAAAATATAAAGCTGCTCCTGCTAAGGCCACTGCACCTGCTGTAACTCCTACTACAATTTTCCTGTTCATTTTTTTTATATATTTAGGTTATTAAAATTTGAATAGCCTAAAATTACCACATTCTCGCTTGAAGTAGAGTTTTGCTTATGGAATATTTAACATAATTAACAATACTTTGAGTATTTTATAATTTAGTTAACGGATGTAAGAAATTCTTTGAGAAAAATTCAATATAAAGTTAATTAAATGTTGTGTAAATACGAAATTTAGGAGGTGGTATTTTTATTTTAGGGGTTGTTTTTGTGTAGTTGATAAAATTTAAGATTTACACCCCCTAAAAAATAGGGGTGTCTTAATTTTTTAATTCAAAAATTCATATATTTGCATCGATTTTAATATCATTAATAACTTAAAAATTTAGTTTCATGTCAACAATTCGTTTTCAGGCCTTAAAAGAAACCGCGGGCAGAAAGCCGGTTAAAGTAGAAGAGCTGGACCGTAAGTCTGCTATTTTCGGCAGCAATGTGTTTAACGACAAAGCAATGCGTCAATTTTTAACGTCTGAAGCATACCAGGCAGTAAAAGGAGCTGTACAGTATGGAACAAAAATTGAAAGAAAACTGGCTGATTATGTAGCTATGGGTATGAAAGAGTGGGCTCTTTCTAAAGGTGTAACTCACTATACTCACTGGTTCCAGCCATTAACAGGTACTACTGCAGAAAAGCACGATGCTTTCTTTGAAACATCTTTTGACGGTAGTGACCCAATCGAAAAATTTGCTGGTACTCAGCTTGTACAACAGGAGCCGGATGCATCAAGTTTCCCTAACGGTGGTATTCGTAACACGTTTGAGGCTCGTGGTTATACTGCATGGGACCCAACATCTCCGGCATTCATTTTTGGTACTACATTATGTATCCCAACTGTGTTTGTATCTTACACAGGTGAGGCGCTGGATTACAAAGCACCATTATTACGCGCACTTAACGCTGTAGACGAAGCTGCTACAGATGTGTGCCGTTACTTTGATAAAAACGTAAAGAAAGTAACTCCAACCCTAGGGTGGGAGCAGGAATATTTCCTTATTGATAAAGCCCTTGCCGCATCAAGACCGGATATTACACTTACAGGACGTACACTTTTAGGACATACTTCTGCTAAAGGACAGCAGTTAGAGGATCACTATTTCGGTTCTATCCCTACAAGAGTTCTTAACTATATGAGAGATCTTGAGAACGAGTGTATGCTTTTAGGTATACCTGTAAAAACTCGTCACAACGAGGTAGCTCCAAACCAGTTTGAGCTTGCTCCTATATTTGAAGAAACTAACCTTGCTGTAGACCACAACTCTTTACTAATGGATGTAATGCAGAAAGTTGCAGAACGTCATGACTTTAAAGTGCTTTTCCACGAAAAACCATTCATGGGAGTTAACGGTAGTGGTAAGCACAACAACTGGTCGCTTGCTACAGATACAGGAATAAACCTTTTAGGTCCCGGTAAAACACCAATGAGTAACCTGCAATTCCTTACATTCTTCATTAACACTATTAAGGCTGTTTACAAAAACGAGCAATTGCTAAGAGCTTCTATCGCATCTGCGTCAAACGATCACAGACTTGGAGCTAACGAGGCACCTCCTGCAATTATCTCTGTATTCATCGGTCAGCAGCTTACAAAAGTTCTTGAGGAGCTTGAAGGTGTATCTAACGGTAAGCTTTCTCCGCAAGAGAAAACAGATCTTAAACTTAACGTAGTAGGTAAAATTCCGGATGTATTGCTTGATAATACAGACAGAAACAGAACTTCTCCGTTTGCCTTTACAGGTAATAAATTTGAGTTTAGAGCAGTAGGTTCTAATTCTAACTGTGCTAACTCAATGACAGTTCTTAACGCTATCGTTGCTAAGCAGCTTAAAGACTTCAAAAAAGAGGTTGATGCGCTTATCGACTCTAAGAAAATGAAGAAAGATGATGCTATCTTTAACGTGTTAAGAGAGTACATCAAAGAAACCAAAAACATTCTTTTTGAAGGTGACGGTTACAGCGATGAGTGGGAAGTAGAGGCTGCGAAACGCGGACTAAGCAATAACAAAACTACTCCGGAAGCACTTAAAGCAAGAGTATCTAAAGAGGCACTTGCTCTATTTGAAGAGCTTAACGTAATGAACCACGTTGAGGTTGAAGCACGTTACGAAATCGAACTTGAAGAGTATGCTAAGAAAATCCAGATTGAAGGACGCGTACTTGGAGATATTGCCCGTAACCACGTAATCCCAACAGCTATCCGTTACCAAAATATCCTTATCGAGAACGTAAAAGGTCTTAAAGAGATATTCGGTAACAAGTTTGAGGAAATAGGTAAAGAGCAAATCATTCTTATCAAAGAAATCTCTGAGCATATTTCAGGCATTAACTCTAAAGTTGAAGAAATGACTGAAGAGCGTAAAAAAGCAAATGCACTTGAAACTGCAGAAGAGCAGGCTGCTGCTTACTGTAATAAAGTAAAACCATTTTTTGATGTTATAAGAAAGCACTGTGACAAACTGGAGCTTCTTGTTGACGATGAGCTTTGGACACTTACTAAATACAGAGAGTTATTATTTACAAGATAATACAAGCTTATATAAATCAAAGAAGCCCCACAATAGCGGGGCTTTTTTTGTACTAAAAAGTAAGAGTTTGCGTTTTTAGTATAAATCCTTACCTAATGAAGCACCTTTATACCTTTTTATTACTTACAGTTTTTACCTTAACCCAAGCCCAACAAAGGCATAGCGTTTATTTTGATTTAGATATTGATAAGCCAAACAGCTCATCTGTAAATGAATTTGATACATGGTTACAGCAAAACAAAAATGCAGTTATAATTAAAGTTTACGGCTATACCGATAGTGTAGGCAGTGTAACTTATAATAAAGACTTATCCTTACGTCGTGTAAATGATATTGTAAATCGGTTAAAGCAAAACAATATAGCCTTTGCGGAAGATTTTGAGATTAAAGGTTTTGGCGAGGAATTTGAACAGGATAATAACAATTCTGAAAACCGTAGGGTAGAAGTGTACTATGAATTGCCTGTTGCGGAAGCTGATATTCCTAAACCTGAGCCGAAAAAGACCGTGTTTGCCCAAAAAGTAGAAAAGTCTAAAGTAGGTGATAAACTGAGATTAGAAAATTTAAATTTTTACGGTGGTTCAGCCCACTTTTTACCGGAATCAATACCGGTTCTGGAAGAGTTATTGGCTATTATGAAAAGCCATCCCAATCTTAAAATAGAAATTCAGGGACATATATGTTGTGAAAAGAAAGTAACACATCCGGTGTCTTCAGATAGGGCAAAGGCCGTTTACAGCTATTTAAATAATAATGGTATTGCCCATTCCAGAATTTCATATAAAGATTATGGAGCAACTTCTCCAATATACAGTATACCTGAGAGGAATGAAAAAGAACGAGTTACAAACAGAAGAGTTGAAATTAAAATAATGGCGAATTAATTATGAAGCGTATTTTTACCTTACTAATATTATTGATTTTTACTCTTGTTGAGGCTCAGGAGAAGCATACCGTTTATTTTGATTTAGATATTGATGAACCAAACAGCTCATCTGTAAGTAGTTTTGATGCATGGCTACAACAAAATAAAGATGCAATTGTGTTTAAAGTATACGGCTATGCCGATAAAGCAGGCAGTGTGCCGTATAACAGGGATTTGTCGCTTAGAAGGGCAAATGATATTGTAAACCGATTAAAACAAAATGACATAGCCTTTGCGGAAAATTTTGAGATTAAAGGTTTTGGTGAACAGTTTGAACAGGATAACGAACAGGCAAAAAACCGTAAGGTGGAGATATACTATGAAGTGCCCGAAACGGTTGAGGAAGTCATCGAGCCTCTTGATACTGAATTGGCTAAAAAAGTAGACCGCTCTAAAGTGGGGGATAAGCTAAAACTGCCTAATCTTTATTTTTATAATAACAGTGATATTGTAGTGCCTAAATCAAAACCGGTTTTAAAAGAACTGCTCGTTATTATGCAGAAAAGACCAAAACTGAAAATAGAGATACAGGGACATATATGTTGTCAGCCAACAGATGAGGGGCGTATTTCTTACTACAGGGCAAAAGCGGTGTATGAATATTTACTCTATAACGGAATAGACGGGAGTAGATTAAAATATAAGGGTTTTTCAAGTAATAATCCGGTTTACCCTTTACCTGAAAAAAATGAAGACGAGCGCAATGCCAACAGGCGTGTAGAGATAGAGATTATAGAGAATTAACTTTTTTGTAATAAATAAAACCTTATTTTCGTAAAAATACCATACTACATAAGGATGAAAAGACCCGTTTTATTCATTATATTTTTACTATTGGCACTGCCGGCTGTTGCCCAAAAGCAATACACCCTTTATTTTGATTCCAATAAATATGAGATAGATCCGGCTTCCGACCAAATGCGAATCTTTAAGGCGTGGATGTCGGCAAACAAGGAATCTAAAGTAGTGGCGATAGACGGTTATACTGATGAAGATGGTAGCACACAGTTTAACGATACACTTGCTCAAAACAGGGTAGACTATGTGTACAGCCTGATAAAAGGGAATATAAAAATACGTGACGACTTTAAAACCCGCAGTTTTGGTGAGCTTCACAAACAGGAGGCAGATAAGTCTAAAAACCGTAGGGTAGATATATTTTACATCCGTAAAGATCAGTTACATTTAGAGAACGAAATACTGGGGATAAAGGAAGAACCTGCTCCTGAACCCGAACCAAAACCGATTGTATATACCGAGAAAATCGTACTGCGTAACCCCAACGGTACGATGGATGAGATAGTACTCGACACCGTGTTTATGAAAAAGGTAGGTACGGCAAAACCGGGTGAACACCTGGCGATAAAGAACCTTAATTTTTATGAGAATACTTTTGCTATTACTCAGGAGTCACGCCCAAGGCTTTTTGAACTGCTTGAGGTAATGCGACTGCACCCAAAACTTAAAATCAAGATACAGGGACATATTTGCTGTATGGAAGGCGACCCACGTGATTTGAGTACCAAAAGGGCAAAGGCGATATTTATGTTCCTGCAACAGTATGGGGTGTCTAAAAGCCGACTGTCGTTTGAAGGGCTTGGTACTTCTCAACCCCTTTACCCGTTACCGGAAAACAACGAGGAGGAACGCGCCGCTAACCGCCGTGTGGAGATTTTGGTTGTGGAAAACGAGTAAACCTCTATTTTAAATGATGAATTTTAAATTTTAAATGGTTTTTTCTGTCATTGCGAGGAACGAAGCAATCTTTGAGATTTCTCCCGCTGGTCGAAATGACATAACGTGTTGTCATTCCGATACGCAACGCAGTGTAGTGAGGAATCTAATTTTTATCTGATATATAAAGTACTCATTCTATTTACTGTCATTGCGGGGAACGAAGCAATCTCTGAGATTTCTCCCGCTGGTCGAAATGACATAGCGTGTTGTCATTCCGATACGTAACGCAGTGTAGTGAGGAATCTTTTGTTTTATTCTGATGCAAAAAACAAGGCTCTTTCAGTTTAGGCCTTGTCATTACGAGTAACGAATCAATCTCATTACAGGGATTCCTCGGTTTCGCTATCGCTTCACTCAGAATGACAGAACGATAGTTAATTGCTAAATTAAACAATTGCCACATTAGCAAATTAAAACTATCTTTGCACACAGTAATACAAACCCTATTTCATGAGTTCTGATAACAGCAAACGCTATAGCCTGAGGGGAGTTTCGGCTTCTAAGGAAGATGTTCATAACGCTATTAAAAACATAGATAAAGGCTTATTCCCAAAAGCTTTCTGTAAAATCGTACCCGATTATCTTACTAACGATGAGGATTACTGCCTTATAATGCATGCCGATGGTGCCGGTACAAAATCGTCACTGGCTTACATGTACTGGAAAGAAACGGGAGATATTTCGGTATGGAAAGGTATCGCTCAGGATGCCCTTATCATGAATATTGACGACCTGCTTTGTGTAGGTGCTGCCGATAATATCATGCTGTCATCAACCATAGGCCGTAACAAAAACCTTGTTCCGGGTGAGGTAATCTCGGCTATCATAAACGGTACCGAAGAACTTATTGAGGAGTTAGGGAAATTTGGTGTTACCATCCACTCTACAGGTGGCGAAACTGCCGATGTGGGCGACCTTGTGCGTACCATAATCGTAGATTCTACCGTAACTGCGCGTATAAAACGTAAGGATGTTGTAGATAACGCAAACATTCAGGCGGGTGATGTTATCGTGGGGCTTGCTTCTTTCGGTCAGGCTTCTTACGAAAAAGAATACAATGGCGGTATGGGTAGTAACGGACTTACCTCTGCACGTCATGATGTGTTTGATAACTACCTGGCTCAAAAATATCCTGAAAGCTATGATGCTGCCGTTCCTTCAGAACTTGTTTATTCAGGAAAAACAAAACTTACCGATGCGGTTGAAAACAGCCCTATAGATGCCGGTAAGCTGGTACTGTCGCCTACACGTACGTATGCGCCAATCATTAAAAGCATATTAGACAAATATACACCACAGGATATTCACGGTATGGTACACTGCAGTGGTGGTGCACAAACTAAAGTGCTTCACTTTGTAGACAATGTACATGTGATTAAAGATAACCTGTTCCCTGTGCCTCCATTATTCAAACTGATACAGGAGCAAAGCGGTACCGACTGGAAAGAAATGTACCAGGTGTTTAACTGTGGTCACCGTATGGAGCTTTATGTTCCGCAGGAAATTGCCGAAGATATCATTGCTATTTCAAAATCGTTTAATGTAGACGCACAAATAGTGGGAAGGGTAGAAGCTTCTGATAAGAAAGAGCTTACCATTACCAGCGAATACGGAACGTTTAAATACTAAAATATTGAATCCGCCTTTTGAGGCGGATTTTTTTATTTATTATATTAGGGCTTAATTGTTTTTTGAGATTTCTTCACTCCACTCCATTTCGTTTCGGTCGAAATGAAATTTCATTGCGAGTGAAGTGATAGCGAAATCGAGCAATCTCAAACATTTACAGTAAATAAACCTTACCAACCAATGAAAAAAACATTCCTTAATGCACAATGGCGTAAACTGGTTATGATTAACTATGCCGTTGACCCAAAAGTACTGGAGCCTTATGTACCGTTTAATACCGAACTCGACCAGTGGAACGGTACCTGCTATGTAAGCCTTATAGGTTTTATGTTTGTAGATACTAAAGTACTGAAGCTTAAAATCCCTTTTCATATCAATTTTGAGGAAATCAACCTTCGCTTTTACGTGAAGTATAAGGATACCGAAGGCTATAAAAGGGGAGTGGTGTTTATTAAGGAAATTGTTCCGCGCCCTGCGCTTACCCTTGTGGCAAACATGTTGTATAAGGAAAACTATGAAACCCTGCCTACACGCCACAACTGGATAGAACGCGATGATTCATTAATGGTGGAATACGGCTGGAAGAAAGACGAATGGAACAGTATACGTGTTACTGCCGATAAACAGCCTGTAGATATAGTTCCTGATAGTGAGGAGGAATTTATTACCGAACATTTTTGGGGATATACCAAAGTGAATGATACGGTAACATCGGAATATGAGGTGGCACACCCACGCTGGCAGATTTATCCGGTAAGGGATTATGAGATTGATGTTGATTTTACCAAAGTATACGGCAGTGAGTTTGCCTTTTTAAAAGATGCCAAACCGGTATCGGTTTACCTTGCAGAGGGATCTGATATTATGGTGAAAAAAGGGAAGAAATTAAAAATAGAAACTACCGAAGTATAAAAAAGGAAAGGGCTTTCTCAAAATTGTCATTCTCAATGTAACGAAGCGGAATAAAGAATCTCTAAGAATTTAATAAGAGATTTTTCCTAACGTCAAAATGATAAAACATAAATGAAAAGGGCAGCCAATGTGCTGCCCTTTTCTGCCAATCCAATAAAGATATATTACACTAAATTACCTCCTTATTACAATTTTATGTGTTTCGGTTGCAAAGTCGCTTACAATTTGCATCACATAAGTACCCGACGCTAACTCCTCCATATTTAAGGCAGTTGCCATAGCATCGGCTTTCATTTCCATAACAAGTTTTCCCGTTCCTAAATCGTATATGGCTACACCCGCATTATCTCCGTGGTTTTGTGCCAGTTCAATATTAAATACCCCGTTGTCAGAAGGGTTAGGGTACACTATACTCCTTACAGCGCTTGCTGCAAAATCTTCGGTGTCAAGTGAACAAGCCTCCTGAGACTCGTATGCTCCTATATCACGACGTCCGTTAAATACATCCTGTCCTGCCTGATCCTGAGAGTTATCGTCAGGGTCACCCATATCGGCTGCCGCACTCGGGCATCCCAGTTTGTGGGTAAAAGTGCTTCCGCCATTATCTGCCAGTGCAAGCAGCTCTACTTCAAGCGGAGTAATTAATGATCCCGTAATATCGGTTTCGGCGCTTACATAAGCTTCTGCATCTGCAATACCTATAAGGTTATAACCCATAGAAGTTACCATTTCGCCTTCGGCATATACATCGGCTCCTGTCACAATTGCAAGATTACCTGCCAGTATGGTATTGGTAACAGTAGGCGACATCATGGAATTGTTTGAAATACCACCACCGCTTACTGTAGCCGCGTTCAATGTGATGGTGTTGGCGTTTATCATAAGTTCGGCATTGTTATAAATACCGCCACCGTTGGTAAGAGCCGTGTTTCCTGAAATGGTGGTTTTAACTACCATTGCCGACCCTGCATTAATATGGATACCACCACCCTGACCAAGCAGACCCGTAGCGCTGTTACCCGAAATGGTAGAATTACTAACGCTTAGTGTGCCACCATTGTTAAAAATTCCTCCGCCACCATCATCGGCAGCAACTCCCGCAGCAATATTATCGCTAATTGTTACATTGGTAACCGTCATGGTACTACCGTTTTGGTTCCATAGTCCGCCACCCTCACGGGCTGCTATATTGGCACTCACAGTACTTTCGCTAATATCAAACATAGTAGCTCCGCTAATGTGTAGTGCACCTCCGTTACCGGGGTTAGGGGTTCCGGCTGTACCGTTAACATCGTTTTCATTAAGTGCAGATGCGCTTATCATTAAAGTACCGTCAACTATTTCAATACCACCACCTGCACGGTTAGCGCTGTTTAGGGTGATCATAGTGTCATCAATATTCACAGTACCGTTAGAACTGAATATACCTCCGCCGCTACCGCTTAGACCTGTAGCTGTGTTACCTGTAATTGTGCTGCCTGATATACTTACCATACCACTAACATTAAACACACCGCCTCCGCCATCAGTAGCTGCGCCACCTGCTGCTTCATTGTTTTGTATGGTAACATCGGTAATGGTCATGGTACCGCTTCCGTTCCATAATCCGCCACCTTGAAGTCCTGCATAGTTATTACTCACCATACCACCTGTTATAGTAGCACTACCCGAACCTGTAATGTGTAAACCACCACCGTTACCCGGAGGTCCTGAAACCGAGTTTCCTGTTAGCATTACATTAGTCAGCATAATAGTGCTTGTACCCGAATTGTCCTCAATACCACCACCGGCTCTTACCGCTGTATTGCCTGATATTTCGCTATCAGTAACAGTAAGCTGCGAACCTACATCATTAAGTATACCACCACCGCTACCAAGAGTACCGTCGGCAGTATTATTACTAATTGTAGCATTGGCAATAACAAGTGTACCGCCGTTAAGGTTGTATATACCACCACCACCTTGGTCGGCACCATCACCGCTTGCAGTATTACCGTTAATAACGGTTCCGTCAATGTTCATTGTTCCTGTTCCGTTCCATAGTCCGCCACCTTCAGATCCTGCCATGTTTCCTGAAACTTCACCACCGCTAATAGTAATCATTCCCATACCTGTAACGTGTAGTCCGCCACCGTTACCAGGAGAGTTATTTGTAGTGTTGTTATTAATCATCACATCAGTTAATGTTACCGATCCCATCATTCCGGAATTGTCTTCAATACCACCGCCTGCACGGTTTGATACGTTTCCTGATATTTCGCTATCAGTAATAGTAAGCTGCGAACCTACATCATTAAGAATACCACCACCACTACCGGAAGCACCGTCGGCAGTATTATTACTAATTGTAGCATTGGCAATAACAAGTGTACCGCCGTTAAGGTTGTAAATTCCGCCACCACCTTGGTCGGCATCGTTACCGCTTGCAGTATTACCACTAATAACGGTTCCGTCAATGTTCATTGTTCCTGTTCCGTTCCATAGTCCACCACCTTCGGCACCAGCCATGTTTCCTGAAACTTCACCACCACTTATAGTAATCATTCCCATACCTGTAACGTGTAGTCCGCCACCGTTACCCGGAGAGTTATTTGTTGTATTGTTGGTAATCATCACATCAGTTAATGTTACCGATCCCATCATACCGGAATTATCTTCAATACCACCACCTGCACGGTTTGATACGTTTCCGATTATCTCTGCTTCGGTCACTACCAGTGTAGCACCTGCATCGTTAAGGATACCACCGCCACTACCGGAAGCACCATCGGCAGTATTATTGCTTATAACCGTTTCGGCATTTACATTCAGTGTACCACTAAGGTTGTATATACCACCACCACCTTGGTCTGCACCATCTCCACTTGCAGTATTACCGCTTATAACTGTTCCTTCTACCGTCATGGTACCACTACCGTTCCAAAGTCCGCCACCTTCAGCAGATGCTGTATTGTTGTTTACCGTACCGCCTGTAATCATGGTATCACCTGCACCAGTAATGTGCAGTCCGCCACCATTACCGGGGCTTGATGCTGTAGTATTATTATTAAGGGTAACATCTGTTAAGGTTATCATTGTTCCTGCTCCCGAATTTCCTTCGATACCACCACCGGCGCGTCCTGACATGTTACCTGTAATAACGCAGTCGTTAACAGTAAGGTTACTGCCTGTACCTACCAAAATAGCACCACCGCTACCAGCCATGCCATCGGCTTCGTTTTCGGTTAGGGAAGAAGCGTTAATGGTAACATCGCTGTCGCCCATAACATAAATAGCACCACCACCCATGCCTGCTGTTGCTCCGCTGGCAGTATTGTTGGTAAAAGCACTGTTGTTAATAAGGACATCGGTATCCGATATAAAAAGTGCCCCACCATTATCTGATGCGGCACCTCCCGTAAATGATATGTTATTGATAGTAACCTGTGTAGCCCCCGATATGTTGAATATCCTGTTGCTGTCGCCTCCGCTAATAATTGTAGCATCGTCTCCGTTACCGTTAATAATAAGTTCTTTATCAATGGCTATTTCGCTGTTAAGCGTAATTGTGTTTCCATTAGTTGTAAGGGCAAATGTAATAGTGCTCCCCGCAGAGGCATCTAAAACGGCCTGACGTAATGACCCCATGCCACTATCGTTTGAGTTTGTTACAGTAACCTGAGCATTGACTGAAAAGCCAAAGAGAAGGCAAACCGCTAAAAACACCGTGAATGTAAAATTCTTCTTCATGTTATAAAAAGTTTCTGGTTCGTATTACTGTTAATTACGGTGTAAATTGTTTGTTGGTTTTTTATCTTTATAGTTAAATAATTCTTAAATATTTATTTTGTGAATTGATATGATGATAAAAATTTCATCTCAAACATTCAAAATGTATTATTACCTTTAATAAAAATTAAACTATACTCAAAATGAAAGTAAACTTAAGAACCGGAGTAGATAAATTGCTGTTTGGTATGAAACAGCAGGATGTAAAGGCTATTTACGGCGAGCCCGACAGGGAATATAAAGACGATGAGGAGAATATTATATATGTATATAATAAAGAGAAGTTCAGGCTTACGTTTTACAGTGACGAAGATTTTAGGCTTGGGTATATAATATCACCAAACCCTGATTTGGAACTGTTCTCTAAAAAAATAATAGGGCAGAAGTGGGGAGATGTTGCTGCTGTGTTAAAAGAAAACAAGATAACCTCGTTTGAAAAAGAACCGTTTGATATAACCGACAATTATTTTAATGAGGATAACTGGGTTATTTTTCAGGTAGAGTTTGACGAGGTAGACACCCTCGAACTAGGTGCTGTTTTTGATAAAAATGATGAATTTGACTGGAAATTCTAGTTTGTAATAAATAAAAAAGGACATCTTAATAAGATGTCCTTTTTTTATTTTATCCTGTTGGGATTATTTTCTTTCCGGTTTTTTGTCGAGCATTTTAATTTCAAATGCAAGATCAGTATTTGGCGGAATTAAACGACCTGCACCTCTTTCACCATAAGCAAGGTGAGCAGGGATATAAGCGATAAGTTTATCGCCTATGTTTAACTGTTCTATAGCTTCGATAAAACCAGGTATCATGCCTGTTTTTTTACCTACTTTAAAAGGGATTGGCATATAGCCACCCTGCATATCTCTTTGCTGAATGTATGTACCGAATTTCTTCGCTGTTTCAGGGTCACTTGTATCAAATACAGTTCCGTTTTGAAAGAATCCGGCATACTCAATATATACTTCAGTTCCCGGTATTGGCTTGCCTCCGGAACCTTTTTCTAATATTTTGTACATAAGTCCTGATGCTGTTTTAGTCCCCGAAGTTTTTACTTCGTTGATAAGTGCTGCCTGATCTGCTTTAGCCTTTTCAATAGCTTCTGCTTTATCTTTCAGTTCTTTGTTTGCTTTTTCGTAGTACTCTTTGAAAACTTTTTCGGCTTTAAATTTCTTAGCGGCTTTACCTACACGGATAATTTTAACGCTAATCATTATATCGTTGTTTTCAATTTTGTTTACCACATCCTGTCCTTCAACCACGTGTCCAAAAACAGTATGGATGCCGTCAAGGTGAGGAGTAGCTTTGTGAGTAATAAAAAATTGACTTCCGTTTGTGTTAGGTCCGGCATTAGCCATAGATAGTATACCTGGTCCCGTATGTTTTAAATCGGTAATCTCATCAGGAAATTTGTAGCCCGGTCCGCCAGAACCATCTCCTTTAGGATCTCCGGTTTGAATCATAAAGTTTTTTATAACGCGGTGAAACTTCAAACCGTCATAAAAAGGTTTTCCTTTTAGATCACCTACTACCATATCGTTATCGCCTTCGGCAAGCAATACAAAGTTAGCTACAGTTAGAGGTGTTTTTTCGTATTCAAGTTGTAGCAGGATATTACCTTTATTGGTTTCTATTTCGGCATATAGCCCGTCTTCAAGCTTAGTAACGTCATAACTTGGGGCGTCGGTGTTTTTACAGGAAAACATTAAAGCAACAATGCTTAAGAATAAACTTGTCATTGGTCTCATTTATAGATTTAGATTAATTTTTTGATGTCTCGTCGGCTTTTATATCGTTTAGGGTAACGGTACACATTAATGGTTTGTTTGTTCCTATTTTATTTAGGTCACCACGATAGCCATAGCCAAGGTTTGAAGGGAACAGGAAAGTAACTTTTTCCCCTTTGTTCATTAATTTGATACCATATCGAAGCCCTGCCATTATATCCTCCTTGTCTACATAATAAACCTGAGGTTTCAGTTCTTCTTCGGTGTAAATCACATTACCGTTTATATCCTTAATATCATAAGAATAATAAGCAATATCGCCACGTTTTGGAGTAATGGTATCGGTAGTGTTTTCTATATCATAACGGTACCAATAGCCCTTATCAGCAGCGTGATATTTGTGTTGAGGATTGTTTTTTATAATAGAGTCTATAACTAATTCCTCATTGGCAATGAGTGTCTTATTGCGTTCTATGGACTGCTGCATGAAAGAGCCAGAGCTGTGTGACACAGGTACTCTTGCCTGCTGTTGTGAACAACCTGCTATAAGAAGTGTCATTAAGGCTACTGGCCATATAATTTTCTTCGTCATTATAATCTGTCTATATTTTAATGTTTGCTAATGTAGCAATAAATTTTTGTAATGTTGCTTCCAGATTCTCGTTTGATTTTCCACCTGCAGCATTAATGTGTCCTCCGCCGTTAAAATGCTCACGTGCATACTGATTAACGTCAAAACCATCCTTAGAACGGAACGATATTTTTATAATCCCTTCTTCCTTATTCTCGGTAAACATGGCTGTGAAATTGATGTCTTTCATGCTAAGCCCGTAGTTTACAATTCCTTCGGTATCACCTTTAGTATGGCCTAAGCTGTTAAGCTCCTCCTGACTAAGATAAGTGTAAGATGTTTTATATTCCGGTAACACTTTCATGTTATGCAAAGCCCTTGCCAAAATTTGCAAACGGTTGTGCGAATGGTTATCGTACAGTAAACTGTGAATTTCGCTGTTGTCTACACCTTTATCAATAAACTCTGCCACAATGCGGTGTGTAGTACCTGTTGTTAAAGGATACCTAAACGAACCCGAATCGGTTACTATACCTGTATAAAGGCAGGTTGCTATTGTCTTGTCAATAAGAGAACCTTCGCCTAAAGCATTAATAAAGTGGTATACCATTTCGCAGGTAGAGCCATAATTAGGTTCACTAAACATATACTTGGCATAATCACCTGGTTTTTGGTGGTGATCTATCATGATAAACGGAGCGGTAAGTTCTTTTAGTGCAGCTTCCATCATGTCTCCGGTACGGCTCAGTACATTAAAGTCAAGCGTAAATATTATTTCACAATTTTTAAGAATGGCTGTACAGTTGTCACTATCCTTTTCAAATACCTTAACAGTATCTGAAGCCGGGAGCCAGTTTAAAAAATCAGGGAATTCGTTTGGAGATATAACAGTAACATCATGTCCTTTAAGTTTAAGGAAATGGTAAAGGCCTAAGTTCGAGCCCATAGCATCTCCGTCAGGGTTACGGTGTGGTATTAGGGCTATTTTTTTTGGAGAAGCCAATAAACTCTTAATCTCTGCAATATCTTGGGATGTCATCATGATGCGAATTTACATTTTTTTATTTTATGGTTAGAGTGTTGTAGGTGGGGGAGTTCAAAAAAAATCCCCACTTAGCTTAATGCATTGTGAGGACTACTATTTACAAGGATAAAAGAGTTTTTATTTAAATGGGGTTTATACTTAATGTGTGCCGTTTAGCTGGATAACATTAAGATTTTTAATATCGTTTTCTGCAAAACTTTTAAAATCCAGCAGGTATTTAAGGGATTGCCTTTTAAAGGATCCCGGCATTATAAAAGCAATAATTTTCATAAAGCCTTTAAACTCAAAATAGTTTTCAGTGATGTAACGGGTTTTGTTTCCGGGTATTGATATGAATCTGTTTTTTACCACGTTGTAAACACCATTGGCCTCATAAGTTCCTGTAAACTCTTCAGGGAGTCTTCTTGCAGTAATGGTTTCCGTCATTTCAATGTTACGGTTTCCCATTCTAAATATCAGTCGCGATTTAGCGCCCGGTTGACCAGGTGTACCGCTAATGCTTTCAAAGCTTACAAGCCCGTCCATCCAGTATTTCATATTATCCGGATTGTCAAAAAGCTCGATAACTTTCCCTAGTGGCAAATCAATTTCTGTTTCAACTGTGTACTTCATAATTCAAAATGCTAGAATTTCAACGAGTTAAGGCACCTGGAAACTTCAAAGTATAGTCCGTCAATGTTATATGAGTTCTCTTTTAGCGTTAAATAGTCATACAGTCCTTCAACAAGCTGCTGTTCGCCGCCATATTCAAAGCCCAGTATGTTTAAAAGCTCATATTCGTTCATTACATTAATTACGTAAAAACTTGATTCTTTAGATGTACCTTCTCCTGTGCTTAGTATTGCATCCAGAATCATGTTTGCCTGTATAGTCTCTTTTTCGGCTTCGTCATACCTTTGGAGCTCCTTGTAGGCATATATTCTGTATTCTTTCATGCGTATACTAAAAGGATAAATCTTTAATATTTTTGCCGAAAGTACAAGTATATTTTCACAATCTTCAGGGGAAACTTCCCCTTTTTGCAAAATTTCGTTTAAATCCTGTTGTGCGTCAGATCGTTCATAAGGAGCATATTCGTCCTGAAAAGAATAGCCAAAATACAGGTGTCTTCTTTCCTGAATGGTCATAGTACTGTCGGCCATAATATATTTGGCATACAGCTTATCAAAGTGTAGGGGAGAGTTTTTGTCCTTTACATTTTTCTCAATAAGTTCAAAATCAGGCTTTTCAATCTGAAAATCCTGTGAGAAGGAGAATTGTGCTACAAATAGTATTAGTAGAGAACAGATGAATTTCATGTGGGATTGGTTTTGAATTGATTAAAGTTAGTGAAAATTGTCAAATTTTTAACATATAATTAGAAAATTAATCTCCGCCGCATCCACCACATCCGCTAAAGCCACTGCAACCCGATCCGCATCCGCTGCCTCCATGTGAGCTACAGCCACTGTCAAAGTTGTCCCATGTACTGCATCCGCTGCTGCCGCCGTTAGAATTGCCTTTGTCGTTACCATCATTTTTAATAGCACTGTATAATGCAATAAGGAATCCTATAAGCATTACTATACCAACGCCGGCACCGCCTGAAGCCTGAATGCTAATAGCTACTACTATACCAAGAAGGCACAGTTGTATAAGTTTTAATTTTAAAAGAGGAGGTTTTTTTATGAGCCAGTAATTATCCATACTAACCCTACGGAAGTTAATTTTTGTGAAACGGGTTTTATTGTCCTGCCATATATCCAGTGGCGGATTGTTACCAAACATATCTTTATATATAGTATGTAGTTCAGTATAGTTGTTGTTGAACTTTTTTCTTTCACTGTTTCCTCCTTTAGTAGGGTTATGGTGTATTTCCCTTTGCAGGGTGTTTTTGCAAAAATCTATCCAGTACGATTTTGTATAGGTTAAATGCAGGTGCCATGCCTGATCTACCGGATCGGAAGGTGTTACCGATGACTTTGATACACAGCATAGAAAGATAAATTTTCGGTATTCTTCAATAACCCTGTTGGTGTATTCTTTTGTCCAGCCGTTTTCTCTGGCAAGTCGTGCCGAAAATGTAAAGGAAGCATCTGGATCATCCAGCCTGAAATTTGAGATTTTATCCCATAAGTCTTTTTGAGGTGCAGTCATTTAAAAAAATAAATTTCGCTAAAAATATAAAAAGCAGATTAAAATACAGAATTTGATTTTTTTTCTTCTGTTATTAAAATGTAATCTGCCGTTTTTAGTTGTTTTTGTATGGCTGATTTTTAAATTAATTACATTTTAGATAAATCAATAAGGCAAAATAACTTTTTGTTTGATGAAAACTACCGCTGATTTTAGTTGTTAATAGTGCATATTTACTGATAAACCTGCTAAAAAATAATCAAATTAAAAAACATAAAAACTCATTTTTCAGTTTCAAAATATTGAATTACTTTTGCGCATGCAACACAATGTACTTATTCTAGATTTCGGATCGCAATACACACAGCTTATTGCGAGGAGAGTTCGCGAGTTAAATATCTTTTGCGAAATTTTCCCTTACAACAACCCGCCGGGTGATTTATCGTCTTACAAAGCCGTAATACTTTCTGGTAGTCCATTCTCAGTAAGGGCAGAAGATGCACCGCATCCAGACCTTTCTGAAATTCGTGGTAAACTGCCTTTATTAGCAGTTTGTTATGGAGCACAGTACCTTGCTCATTTCCACGGAGGAGAGGTAGCGCCAAGTAACATTCGTGAATACGGTCGTGCAAACCTTTCTTATATTAAGGAAGATGAGCCTTTCCTTGAAGGTGTTAGTGCAGGTAGCCAGGTATGGATGAGCCATAGTGACACCATTAAGCAATTGCCAACAAACGGAGTGAGAATTGCAAGTACTAAGGATGTGGAAAATGCAGCCTACAAAATAGAAGGCGAAACTACTTATGCTATCCAGTATCACCCAGAGGTATACCACTCTACAGACGGTAAGCAAATGCTTGAAAACTTCCTTGTGAAAATCGCAGAGGTGCCTCAAAACTTTACACCGGATACTTTTGTTGAGGATATCGTTGAAGAGCTAAAAGTAAAAATCCAAAATGATAAAGTAGTATTGGGGCTTTCAGGAGGGGTAGACTCTACTGTGGCTGCTGTACTTTTAAATAAGGCTATTGGCCAAAACCTTTACTGTATATTCGTAAATAACGGATTACTGCGTAAAGATGAATTTGAAAGCGTACTTCACCAGTATAAAGATATGGGGCTTAATGTTAAAGGAGTTGATGCTTCTGAAAGATTCCTTAGTGAACTTGCAGGGGTTGAAGATCCTGAAACTAAGCGTAAAACCATTGGTCGTGTATTTATCGAGGTATTTGATGATGAGGCACACTTACTTACCGATGTGAAATGGCTTGCTCAGGGAACTATTTACCCTGATGTTATTGAGTCGGTTTCTGTAAAAGGACCTTCTGCAACAATCAAATCACACCACAACGTAGGTGGGTTACCTGATTTTATGAAGCTTCAGGTTGTTGAGCCTTTAAGAATGCTGTTTAAAGATGAGGTAAGAAGAGTAGGTGCTACTTTAGGTATAGATCCTGAACTTTTAGGAAGACACCCTTTCCCGGGGCCTGGTCTTTCAATCAGGATTCTTGGAGATATTACTCCGGAAAAAGTACGTATACTTCAGGAAGTAGATCATATCTTTATCCAGGGACTTAAAGATCACGGACTTTATAATCAGGTATGGCAGGCAGGTGCAATACTATTGCCTGTAAACAGCGTAGGTGTAATGGGGGATGAAAGAACGTATGAAAAAGTTGTTGCTCTTAGAGCGGTAGAATCTACCGATGGTATGACTGCCGACTGGGTTCATCTACCTTATGATTTCCTTATGAAAGTTTCTAATGAGATTATAAATAAAGTGAAAGGTGTAAACAGAGTTGTTTATGATATTAGCTCGAAGCCACCAGCCACTATAGAATGGGAATAATATATCATCTGATTTATATTTTAAATAAGCCTTTGCAACCGCAAAGGCTTATTTTTTTATTTGTGGCAGGGTTTTGGTAAATTGTTAAATGGATTTAATAATTTGACCAAAAAAACGTTTAATTTTAGAGCGACTAATTTGACTAAAAAACTACAAGCCATGAAAAAACTTTTATTATTGGTATTGTTCACCACCTTTTCTTTTTCTGCTGTTATGGCACAAAATAACTATGGTGACGACCAAAATTACGACAACGATGATGATACCGTAGAGATGACCGATGAAGATGATATGTATGAGGAGGAAGATCCTGATGCGTTTTTTATTGACCATAAAATTCTTCCGGGTGAAAGAATGATTATGATATCAAGAAAGTATATGGTAGACCCTAAGGAAATTTATAAATATAATGAATGGGCAATTAGCGGATATGATGCTAAAACAGGTGGAGGTGTATTGAAAATCCCATTGCATAAATCCCAGAAAAAAGATCTTGATGCTTTTAAAGAAAAGCTTGAAAAAGAGCGCGGAGGACCAATACAGGTGCCTACGCCAAAAAGAAAAAAGAAACACCTTACTACCGATACTGAAGAATAAGGATAGTATAGGCTATACACTTATTTTTAACTGAAATTTATAATAAAAATACTGTACAGCACTCAATACATAAATTAAATTTGCACCAACTTAAACAAATAGTATAAACCAAAACTTGAATATGAAGCATTTTGTAATTTTATTTTTTTCACTCGTGTTGTTATCCGGTTCTGCTTTTGCGCAGGGTAAATACAAAAAGCATCAGGTGGCCAAGGGAGAAACAGTGACCGAGATTGCAAAAAAATATAAAGTTACCCCATATGATATTTTCAGGCTAAATCCTGATTCCCAAAATGGTATTAGCGAAGGTGCGGTATTGCTTATACCTGCTGCCGGTAAAGTTAAGCCGGAAACTGCTGCTGTGCCTGTTACAGAGAAAGCCACAAGAATTTCTAATCCTATACATGAGGTAAAGGCTAAGGAAACAATGTATGGGCTTACAAAGCAGTATAATGTTACAGAGCAGGAGCTTATTGCTGCAAACCCGGAACTGACCGATGGGTTAAAAATAGGCCAAAAAGTTATTATTCCGGTAAAAGGGAGTGGTGTTGAGGCACAGGCCGAAAGGGCAGAAAAAGTGTTTGAGAAAAAAGACGCACCAAGTTATATGTATCATACCGTTGAAGCTGGTGAAACAAAATACTCTATAGCTAAACAATATGGCATGACTCAGCAACTTTTGGAAGAACTTAATCCAGAGGTTAAAGAGGTACTTCCGTTAGGATATAAGCTTAAGCTGGATAAAGCATCGGTACTGGCTAAAGAAATAGGGCCCGGCGCACAGTTAAAGCAGGATGAACCTCAATTTACAATGTATACTGTTCCTGCAAAGGAAACAATGTACAATCTTACTAAAACAACAGGATTAACAAAAGAGAAAATAGAAGAATTAAACCCGGAACTTAAAGAGGGCGGTCTTAGGGAAGGTATGGTTTTAAAGTTTCCTGCAGTTAAAACAGGAGGTTTTGTTACCGGAAAAAAAGCACCCGGAGTTGTTAGTCTTGTCGATTCGCTTGAGGTACAGGGAGTAAAACAACTTGCGCTATTGTTGCCTTTCAACTTGGTGAAAGATCAAAGTAATGTGGAAGAGACAGAGCGTGTAAGGACTGATAAATTCCTTAATATGACTCTTGATTTTTATGCAGGCGCTTTAATAGCTATCGATTCGGCTAAAACTTTAGGATTGCCTATTAAGGTTAAGATACTGGATTCACAGGAGTCTAAAAACTCTTCTGCTGTAGATAGACTTAAAGGTGATCTTATTGGGGTTAATGCAGTTATTGGTCCGTTTTTTCAAAATAATGTAGAAAGGGCGGCACAAACATTAATGAATGTCCCTGTGATATCACCACTTTCTAAAGAGGTAGGTAGGCCAATTGAAAACCTGTATCAGTCGGTTCCAAGTCCGGATGTGGTAAGGATAGCGATGCTTAATTTTATTAAAAGTAAAAATGCTAACCTTATAGCGGTTGTTGATGAGAAAAAACTAAGTTCAAAACAGTTTATAAAAAACAACTATGCCGGAGCGAAAATTACTGACCAAATGGTGACCGAGGAGCTACTTAAACCGCTACTTGATCCTGTAGGGATTAACTATATATTACTAGATACCGAAAGTGCCGGAAAAGTGTCTAACACGGTAAGGGTACTTATGAAAATAAAAGAGGAGTATAAAATACAACTGGCTGTTTTTGAAAGAACCGAGGTGTTGGATAACGAGGAGGTTCCGTTAAACCTGTTAACGCAGCTAAAAATGCAGTATGCTTCTATAACCAATGATACCGATACTCAGGAAAAACATTTGTTTATCAAGAAGTTTAAGGAGAAAAACGGAGTTTCGCCAAATCAGTTTGCTACCAGAGGTTTTGATGTAACTTTTGATGTTATTTTACGTTTGTTCCAGCCTGAAAGTTTTGGGGAAACAGTAGTAACAAAATCATCAGAGCAGGTAGAAAACAAATTTGCTTACAGGACGCTTAACGGAGGTAATTATAATAACGGGGTATACATCCTGCATTATGATGAAGATTTAAGTATTAAACACGCAGAGTAATTATGACATCTAAAGTAACTTATTTAGGAGATTTAAGAACATCATCTGTTCATTTACAGTCGGGTAGTGAGATTATATCCGATGCTCCGCTTGACAATAATGGTAAAGGTGAGGCTTTTTCACCTACCGATACCGTTGCAAATGCTTTAGCAACCTGTATGTTTACCATTATGGGTATAAAAGCCAGAGATATGGGGGTTAGTATGCGGGGTTCTGTTGCAGAGGTGACAAAAACCATGGCTGCCGACCCGAGAAGAATCTCTAAAATTAAAGTTGTTTTTAATCTTAAAAGTGATGCCGATGAGAAAGCGAGGATAATACTGGAAAGGGCAGCGATGCATTGCCCGGTTCATTACAGCCTGCACCCCGATATTGAAAGAGATATAACCTTTAACTGGTAATCCGGTTTTAAATATAAAATACCCTTCATTGGGTATTTTTTTTGTTTTATAGCCAGGGTATATTTGAGTCAGAAAGTTTTTTTAAATCCCTTTGGTTTATGCAAAGTGTTTCATTCACGTGTACACTTGGTTAAGTAAAGCACTCTTGATAAAGAGTGCTTTTTTGTTTTAAGGGTGGCTTTTGGTTATTACCTTTGCTGTTTACAGTACTATTTATGGATGAGCAAAGGGAGTTGCTAATAAAATTAGCACATGCAAAAATGCCTTTTGGTAAATATGAAGGGCGTTACCTTATTGATTTGCCCGAACATTATGTGGTTTGGTATCATAATAAAGGGTTTCCTGCCGGACAGTTAGGGAAACAACTACAGTTGGTTTATGAGCTTAAACTTAACGGGCTTGAGGGGATGATAAGGAACATCAGGAATCAGTATCCAAAGCCGTGAAAAATTGAAAATATGTTAAATAAACACCCTGAATTACTGAAAAATAAAGCTGTTTTTCAGACTTTGGGTATTGGTATTTTGAAATTTTCAAATAACCTCATTTACAGATTACATATTATCGGATAAAATTGCTTATTTTTGCCACGTTTTTTACAACAGCAACAGCACAACAACAGTACAATGAATCAAACGAAGTATATTTTTGTTACAGGAGGTGTAAGTTCTTCTTTAGGTAAAGGAATCATAGCGGCTTCTTTAGCAAAATTATTGCAGGCAAGAGGCTACAGGACAGCCATCCAGAAATTTGACCCATATATTAACGTAGACCCGGGAACGCTTAATCCATATGAGCACGGTGAATGTTATGTTACAGATGACGGAGCTGAAACTGATCTTGACCTTGGGCACTATGAACGATTTTTAAATGTTCCTACTTCTCAGGCTAACAATGTTACTACCGGTAGGGTGTACCTTTCGGTTATTGAAAAAGAGAGAAGAGGGGAGTTTTTAGGTAAAACTGTACAGGTTGTACCCCATATCACTAACGAAATCAAGGAGCGCATGCAGCAACTTGGTAAAACGGGTGATTATGATATTGTTATTACCGAGATAGGTGGTACTGTAGGTGATATTGAATCACTACCGTATATTGAGTCGGTTAGACAGTTGGTTTGGGAACTTGGTGAAAATAATGGTATTGTTATTCACCTAACACTTGTACCATACCTTGCTGCTGCCGGAGAACTTAAAACCAAACCTACACAGCACTCTGTTAAAACATTAATGGAGAGCGGTATTAAAGCCGATATACTTGTTTGCCGTACAGAGCATGAGCTTTCGTCTGACTTAAGACAAAAGCTGGCACTTTTCTGTAATGTGAAAAAAGAAGCTGTTATACAGTCTATAGATGCTTCTACGATATATGATGTTCCAAACCTTATGCTGGAGGAAGGATTAGACAGGGTAGCCCTTAAAAAGCTTGACCTTGCCGAGAAAAACAATCCCGACTTAAAACAATGGAACGAATTCCTTTTCAAGCTTAAAAACCCTAAACATACCGTTAATATTGGTCTTGTAGGTAAGTATGTGGAACTTCAGGATTCATACAAATCAATCCTTGAGGCGTTTATACATGCCGGTGCTGTTAATGAGACTAAAGTAAATGTTATCAGTATCCATTCTGAATACCTTGATGAGCAAACTGCAGCCAAAAAACTTTCTGGTTTAGACGGTATTCTTGTTGCTCCGGGATTTGGAGGAAGAGGTATTGAAGGTAAAATAGAAACTGTTCGTTTTGCCAGAGAGAACAAAATACCTTTCTTTGGTATATGTTTAGGTATGCAAATGGCAGTTATAGAATTTGCACGTAATGTACTGGGATGGAAAGATGCTAACTCTACCGAGATGAATGAAAGCACACCTTATCCTGTAATCAACATTATGGAAGAGCAAAAGAATATTACCGATATGGGTGGTACTATGCGTCTTGGTGCATGGAAATGTCACTTAACCGAAGATACTCTTGCTTATAGCGTATACAATAAAGCAGACATATTAGAGCGTCACCGTCACCGTTATGAATTTAATGGTAAATACCTAAACGAAATGCAGGAAGCAGGACTGGTAACATCGGGTGTTAACCCAGATACCGGACTTGTAGAGGTGATTGAGCTTAAAGATCACCCGTTCTTCATTGGGGTGCAATACCACCCTGAGTATAAGAGTACGGTAGCTAACCCGCACCCGCTTTTCGTAAGTTTTGTGAAGGCTGCGGTTAAGAAAAAAAGCGAATAATTTAGATAATTATATTCCTTGCAAAAGGATACACTTTAAGGTGTAACAAATTAATTAGATGGAAGAAAAAAAATTAGATTACAGATCGGCCATAGGTTTTGCCCTAATCGCTGTGCTTTTAGGCTGGATGTTATACAATCAGGTTCCTACACAGGAAGAGCTTGATAAAGAGAAAGCCGAAAAGGAAAAAGTAGAGCAGGAAAAGCAAGCTAAACTTGCAGACGAAAAAACAGCTGTAGTTACAGAGCAGGATTCAACAGTTACCGATTCTGTAAAACAGGCAGGTCTTAGAGATGCTCTTGGGGCATTTGCTTACAGTGCATCACTACCTTCTGCTAAAGATGGTGTGACTGAGCTTAAAAACGACAAGCTATTACTTGAGGTTTCTAATAAAGGTGGTTACATTTCCGTGGCTACTCCGCTTGGATTTGAGCAATTCAGCAAAGATTCCGGTGAGATGGTTAAAATCATCAAGAATAATAATGCCGATTTTAATCTACAATTCAAAACCAAAGATAACCGTATCCTTAACACAAGAGATATGTACTTTGAGCCTGTACTCACTAAAAATGGCGAGAATCAGGTTTTGACCATGCGTTTAAAAGCAGGAGCTAACGCTTACCTTGAATACCGTTATGAAATGACACCGGGTCAATACATGGTAGATTTCTCTATCCGTACGCAAGGTTTATCTCAGGTACTTGATACTTCTAACCCTATTGACTTAGAGTGGAAGCTTAAAACTTACAGAAACGAAAAAAGTATCTCTTATGAAAATAGATATACTCATGTTGTTTACGAATATGAAGATGGTAAAGATGATGATCTTAGTGTAGGTAGTAACGATAGTGAAAAAGCAGATAATGTTACTTACATTGCTTTTAAACAACACCTGTTTACCTCTATACTTTTAACAGATAAGGCGTTTAAAACTGCCGATCTTGCATCTGAAAATCTTGTTCATGATGAAGAGGTAGATACACTTTATACTAAGCAGTTTACAGCAAAAATGCCTCTTGAATTTGATGGTGGCGAACTTAGCTATAACATGGACTGGTACTATGGTCCTGCAGATTATAAGATATTAAATAGCTATGACAGAAACCTTGACGAAGTAATTCCTTTAGGATGGGGTATATTCGGTTGGATTAACCGTTATATATTTATCAAGGTATTTGGTTTCCTTTCTTTATTCCTTCCATACGGTATAGGTATTATTGTATTCACTATTCTTGTAAGGTTGGTAATGTCTCCGGTAACATACAAGTCTTACCTGTCACAGGCTAAGATGAAAGTTATTCGTCCTGAAATACAGGAGATAAACGAGAAGTACAAGAAAGACCCAATGAAAAAGCAACAGGAGACCATGAAGCTTTATAATAAGGCGGGTGTAAATCCAATGGCAGGTTGTTTGCCGGCATTAATGCAAATACCTGTGTTCTATGCCTTATTCCAGTTCTTCCCGTCTTATTTTGATTTAAGACAAAAAAGTTTCCTTTGGGCAGATGACCTTTCTTCTTATGACTCTGTTTATCACTTACCGTTCCGTATTCCTTTATACGGAGATCACGTGAGCTTATTCCCAATACTTGCTTCTATTGCTATTTTCTTCTATATGAAAATGACTACCGGAGATCAAAGTATGTCGGCACCACCACAGGAAGGTATGCCTGATATGAGCAAAATGATGAAGGTAATGATTTATATATCTCCTGTAATGATGCTTATATTCTTTAACAACTATGCATCAGGATTGAGTTTATATTACTTCATTTCAAACACTATTACCATAGGTATTATGTTTGTGATTAAGAACTACATTGTGAATGAAGATAAAATCCATGCAAAAATTCAGGAAAACAAAACCAAGCCTAAAAAGCAGGGACGTTTCCAAAAGAAAATGCAGGAAATGATGGAACAGGCGCAGGAGCAGCAAAAAAAGCAGCAGCAAAATAAAAGATAAACTGTAAAGCACTCTTCGGAGTGCTTTTTTTAATAAATTGGCTCACAGTTTGTAATACTAAAAACAGTACAATTTAAGTTTAGATATAAAAACGTAAATACTATTATGAGATACTTTGCAGTACTTATTACTCTTTTTATGACCTTAGGGCTTACAGCTCAAAACAAGGATGATATCAATAAGTTTGACAGTAACGGTAAACGACACGGTGTGTGGAAAGGCACTTATGATGCTACCGGAAGACCACGTTATGAAGGTACTTTTAATCATGGTAAAGAAACCGGGGTGTTCAAGTTTTTTGATGATACTCAAAAAGGCTCGCTTATTGCTACAAGAGATTTCTCAGAGGGTAATGGCGTTAGTTATACTACGTTTATTGACCAGAAAGGAAATAAGGTAAGTGAAGGTAAAGAGGTAAACAGACTTCGTGAAGGCGAATGGAAAACATATCATCCTGACGGAAAAACTGTAATGTTATTAGAGCATTACTCTAAAGGGAAGCTAAACGGTATGGTAAAAGTATTTTTTGCTAAAGGTGAGCTTGCCGAAGAAAAGGAATATAAGGATGGGGTACTTAATGGTATCTATAAAAAATATAACGAAAAAGGTACTGTACTGGAAGATTCCCACTATAAAAACGGGAAGCTTAACGGGCAGGCAGTATTCTATGATAAATTTGGAAATGTATCGTCTAAAGGCGAATTTGTAAAAGGATATAAGTATGGTTACTGGGAGTATTATGAAAATAAGAAACTGTTAAAAAAGGAGTTCATGTTAATGCCTAAGGAGGTAACAAGGGACTAATGAATATTTTGTAGTACTTTTGCAGAAATTTTTTCAGGAAAGGAATTAAAAATGAAACGAGTAGTAGTTGGGCTTTCGGGCGGAGTGGATTCGAGTGTTGCGGCATACCTGTTGCAGGAGCAGGGGTATGAGGTAATAGGCCTGTTTATGAAAAACTGGCACGATGATTCGGTTACCATCTCTAACGAATGTCCGTGGCTGGAAGACAGCAATGATGCTTTGCTTGTAGCCGAAAAACTGGGTATACCTTTTCAAACGGTAGACCTTAGCGAACAATATAAGGAACGTATAGTTGACTATATGTTCAATGAATATGAGCAGGGAAGGACTCCAAACCCCGACGTGTTATGTAACCGTGAGATTAAGTTTGACGTGTTCATGAAAATTGCCCTTAGCCTGGGTGCAGACTATGTGGCAACAGGACACTATTGCCGTAAAGGTACTATTGAGAAAGACGGTAACGAAGTGTATCAGCTTTTGGAAGGTGTAGACGGTAATAAGGACCAGTCGTACTTTTTATGTCAGCTTTCACAGGAGCAACTTGGTAAAGCTTTATTCCCAATAGGCGAATTAACCAAGCCGCAGGTACGTGAAATCGCTGCAAAGATGGATTTGGTTACAGCAGAGAAAAAAGACTCTCAGGGGCTTTGTTTTATAGGTAAGGTTCGCCTGCCGGAGTTTCTTCAGCAGCAGCTTCAGCCTAAAGAAGGACTTATTTATGAAATTGATGCCACACAGGATACTTATAATGTAGACAAACCGGTATTTGATAGCGTAAAAGACCAACTGGTTTTTGAAGCTAAAAACATAGACTACAAGCCTGAAATGGGTAAAGTGGTAGGAAAGCATCAGGGAGCGCATTACTATACTATAGGGCAGCGTAAAGGCCTTAATGTAGGTGGTACAAAAGAGCCTTTGTTTATTATAGCTACTGATGTGGCGAGTAATGCTATTTATACCGGGCAGGGGCACACCCACCCGGGACTGTTCAGGAAAGCATTATCCATACAGGGTAATGAGGTACACTGGGTGCGTGAAGACCTTACTTTAAAAGATGGTGAAACCATGGAAGTAATGGTTAGAATACGTTACCGCCAGCCGTTACAAAAAGCAACCCTGCATATGTTTGATAACGGAATGTACATTGCTTTTGATGAACCACAGTCGGCCATTACCGAAGGGCAGTTTGCAGCCTGGTATATTGATGACGAACTTATTGGTTCGGGCGTTATTTCATAATAAAGATTATCGTATTTTTTATATAAACCCAATGCTTATAAGTGTTGGGTTTTTTATTGCTGTAAAATGTATATTTGTTAAATGGATTATAACTTTCAGCCCTCTGTGCCTAGAGACTTCAACAAACAACCTGTTCTAATTTCAGGAGAAGAATCTTTAAAGTTTTCTAATACTGAATATTTAGTTATTAATGATGAAGTTTTCGAGATTAGATTTAGGTATTTCGTAGGTCCTTTCAAAGAGGTTGTTGTTACCGAAAATCTTATTGCAGTAGGATATCAGGATAATTTTTATCTGTATAATAAAATTGATAAAACTACTTTGTTAGTAATTCCTTTAAAAGGATATTTTAGCAGTTTACATTTTCATGAACAAAGATTTTATGTCAGTGATATGGAATTTTTATATTGTATAGAGAAATCAGGTAAATTGCTTTGGCAAAGTAATTCTTTAGCCGTTGATGGTGTAATGATAAAAGACTTTACTGCTCAAAGGATAATGGTTCAGGCTGAGTTAGATCCTCCTGGGGGCTGGAAAGATTTTATCCTAAATAAGAAAACAGGTGAAATAATTAAAACTTGATCAATGCTATACAACCTGCACACCCATAACTACACGGCTAATAGCAGCATATTTGAAGTGGTAAACCGCTACCCGTATGAGGAAACAGATGTACCTTATTTCTCTACAGGTATACATCCCTGGTATATAGATTTAGAGAGGCTGGAGGAACATTTAGCTATAATTGACCATAGGTTGGCAACGGATAACTGCCTTGCCCTTGGGGAGTGCGGACTGGATAAACGCATTGAAATACCTTTAAATGTGCAGCAGGAAGTATTTGAAAAACAACTTCTGTTAGCAAAAAAACATCAAAAACCCTTAATTTTGCACTGCGTTGCCGCTTATCAGGAAGCAATAGCCATTAAAAAGCAGTTAAAAATGGAGGTACCCATGATAATACACGGGTTTTCCAAAAATGCTCAGGTAGCAAAACAACTACTGGACAATGGTTTTTATATTTCGTTTGGTAAGTACCTGTTGCGTAATCCCGAGCTTTCGGCTGTATTTGCTACAGTACCTAATGACAGGCTTTTTATGGAGACAGATACCATTGAAGAAGGACTGGAACTGGTATATGAAAAGGCTGCAACAGCAAAAAATATAGATTTAAAAGAATTAAAGAATATAGTAAGCAATAATTTTAAAACCGTTTTTAAGAATGGCTGAATGGACCGAGAGAGCAGAGCTCTTGTTTAAAAAAGAAGGGCTTGATAGATTAAAAAACGCAAAGGTAATGGTTGTGGGACTTGGTGGAGTAGGATCGTTTGCAGCCGAGTTTCTTGCCAGGGCAGGAGTAGGTAACATGACAATTGTTGATGGTGATACTGTAGATATTACAAATATTAACCGTCAGTTGCCGGCACTGCACTCTACTGTAGGAAAGCCAAAAGTACAGATAGTAGGCGACAGGCTTATGGATATTAACCCTGAGCTTAACCTTACCAGGATAGAGGAGTTCCTTTCTCCCGAAAGAGCTTTTGAACTTGTAACACCCGAGTTTGATTATGTTCTGGATTGTATAGACAGTGTTACCCCAAAACTTAACCTTATTATTGCAGCAAAAAGGAAGAAGGTAAAAATTATTAGCAATATGGGAGCAGGAGGGAAATACCTTGCCTCTAAGGTAAAGGTAGCCGACATCAGTAAAACCGAATATTGCCCGCTTGCCAAAAACATAAGGAAACGTTTAAAGAAAGAAGGTATTACAAAAGGTGTAAAGGCAGTTTTCTCTACAGAAGAACCGGATCAGACAAGCCTTAAAATGACCGATGGTAAAAACTTCAAGAAGTCATTTTTCGGGACAAATAGCTGGATGCCTGCCCTGTTTGGGCTTCATGCAGCAGAAACCGTTGTAAAGTATATACTAAAGCATTAAAAAATCCCCGTTAAGGGGATTTTTTGTTTGTAATGTTAGTTAAGATAGGGTTAGCACCCTTTTTGTAAAAGGGTATTTATTTTAATCCCGACTGGTTTGTGGTATCCTGTACGGGTTTCTTTTTAGATGTTGTATCTTTTTTAGGTAAGGCTATAGTAGGTTGTACGCTAACGGGCTGTGTACTTATAGGGGTAACCGTTGGAGTTTTCTTTCTTACCGTGCGGGGTTTTGAAACTCTTGGTGTTTCTGTTACTGTTTCGGTACTGTCGTTAGCCTGCGTAGCCTCATCCTCAGGTAAAGAAGCACCTATTGGGATATAAATATCAGTAATCCATTCGGCAGTGTCCTTAGTATCGGCAGGGCCTTTAGTATATACTTCAAGGTACGGAAGTTCAAAATTTTCTTCCAGTTTATTTTTCTTTATGTTTTTAAAGGCAGCATCCCAAGCTTTTTTAAGATGCCTGTAGTCTCCTTTTAAAGTTGTTTTAAGCGCATTGAAACGCTTTATTTTTCCAGCTCTGAATTCACTGCCTTCAGACATCAGTATTTCATCTTCAAGCGGAATACAGGTCATGAACGCCGTACTGTCTTTAGCTTCGTCAAAAGTATAATAGTATGTAAAAGGTTTGCCGTTTGTTGCGATGTTATTATCTGTAACAAATTTGTTTACCCTGGCAAACATGTCCGGCATCTTCTGTTGCATTTCAGATATTTTGCAACTGGTGGAGTCGGCTATATAATAAGTTCCTTCTTTTATCATAACACCATCTACCTTTATTTCAAAAAAGTTGACACGGTTAACAAGCATGTAGTTAACCCTTTTAAGGCTGTGGTTAATTAGGTTAGCTACCTTTTTATCGGTTCCGCCCTTAAGTATGGCATAAGCCTTTTCCATAAAGCTAAGCTGCCCTTTCATTCTAAGGTTAACTTTAGTAGTTTCGGTTAATGTATCCTTAAATGTCCAGTGTACTTCAACCTCCCTGTCGTTTAGTACAGAAGTTTGCGTTATAGAATCGTTAGGGGAGGTAACAAGGTTTTTTACACTGCCTGTAGTCCAGTTGGCATAGGCGCCTTTGCCAATTGTTGTGTCAGAGAAAGTATAGACAGCAGTAGTGTCTTTTGTAAGAATTCCTGAGTTTTCCCAGTTTTTTAAATTTCCTACAAAGTTGTAAACCATGTCTTTTGGGGCTTTTATGGTTAGCTGTTCAGTAACATCATATTTACCGTTTTGGGTAGCTATGAATACAGTTCCTGCTATTGATGCCAGCAACAAGAGAAGGAATAGATACTTAACAATTTTCATATAGGCGGTGACTTTCTTATTTTACGTAAATGTATAAATTTCCTGTAAGAAAGCAAATAACTGTTAAGTTTAAGTACTAAAAAGCAAAAAACTCCGTTTAACGGAGTTTTTTATAACTTTTTTATGTCTTATTCACATTCTATAAAGTTCTCGGGATAAGGTGTCATACTCACTTTGTCTACAAGGATGTAAATATCCTCCAGGCCGGTAAACAAATCTATTTCTTCGCTTTGTTTGCCTGCGTTAAGCGTTTTCCTGTGAGTGGTTAATGTGTACTGTTGTATCTTATCTGTAACCGTATAGTTAAATGATATAAGATTATTGTAATTGTTTTTAAACTGCACTTTCCAGTGGTGCTGCTCTCCGTTTTTTCCGTCATATTTTAAGCGGAACTCAATTTTTGAGTAACAGCTTGTTTTTTGCCAGGCTTGCCATCCGTTATCGGTTTGGGCAAAAGCGGTGTTTAAGGTAAAAAAGAAAAATGCGAGTAGTATAAACTTTTTCATGAGCAATGTTTTTTATTGGAAATCTGTCGCGTTAACCCCTTCGTTAACCTTTATCTCTGCGGTTATCACCTCGTTGTTACCTGTAGGTGTTACCGTTTTGGTTTTAAAAGGGAATGTTAGACCGTTTACTTTTCTGTAATCAGAAAAATATGAGGTACTGCTTACTGTTCCTATTGTTGCCGAGCTAGCCACAAGAAGGCCTGATTCGACATCATAATAGTTTAGCATGTCGGCATTGGTTTTGGCATCTTTGTAGCTAATAACGTAGGCTTCCTTTTTACCTACAAAACCTATGCCTTCCAGCCTTGCATTTGGGTCTTTTAACGGAACAGAGTAATTATCTCTAAGTGTATTTCCGTTTTTAATAGACTCATACATGGTTTTGTCCAGTTCGGTAGGTTCCAAATCAGGCATCTTCATATACCCTCCGTTATCATTGATTACCAGGGTATAAGTAAGTTTACCGTCTGTATAGCTTTGAATAAGCATATCGTTTTGACTTGTCATTTTGGAAACTACTTCAATTTTTGTGGTAGTACCATTGTATTCACTGGACGTAGTTGTTCTCGACATAAGGGTTTTTATGCCCCTTATTCTATCTTCACCGCCTGAAGCAGCAATGTAATTATCAATAACCGATTTTACCGTTACATGGCTCGGTGCCGGATTAAATGCTTTTTTTTCTGCCGGAATGGTAAGCGGTTTTTTAACCTTTAAGTCAGACGAGTTTTGTGCCGTAAGCCCCGATGACATACCAGGAGTAGCCTCTTTTTTCGGAGCTGTTGCTTTCGGAGCTGCTGCTGTAGCATTATTATTTGCGACAGGCATAAGCTGTGTTCTTCCAAAATCAAAATAATTAACTATTTGCAGACCTTTTTTATACGGAATATAAATTGTATCGGTATCTATACCCTGAGGTCCCTGCTTTTTGATTAGGAATTTGTTTTCGCCTTCATGTAACGGTACGCGAATGTAGCTAATGGTAGCCGGCAATGTTTGCCAGTTACGGGTATCGGCTTGTTCGGTAGCTGCTCCGGCAACATCGCCTCCCAGTTTGATAAGATCTCCGGCGGTATCACCAAAAAGTTCTTTACCCAACGCGCCTAAACCGGCACTTGCTGCTTTTTTTGTAGCAAAACGGGCAACAAGATCTATGATTTCACGCAGCATTCTGTCTTTAAGGCACTGTTTGGCAATAGGATAAATGTCTTCGGCTAAGTTAAAAGGAACATCCTGATTGTTTACAACTATGGCCGCATTACTGTAATAAGTACCTCTTTCCCTGTACTTAGGAATGGCTATTGCATTTACACTACCTAAATCAAAGCCTACAGGTATAGGTATAAATATCTCTTCCTGTGTGGCTCCGTCATAATAGGTGCCGTAAAAGAAACCATCAGTACCGCTGGCAGTAATCACGATTTGATCTTTAGCCGGGCCAAACCCGTTTTCCCAAAATACTATCGCTTCTCCTGTTGCTTTAGTGGCAGCATCATCTGTAAGTTTGAACTTATTACTGTACTTTTCATAATCTTCCCTAAACCCCATCAGTTTTGAAGTCCTTAGCAGGTCTTTTTTTAACTGAAGAGGAGTAGGTACATCAAAGTACTGGTCACCGTTACGGGCATAAATTTCTTCGGCATTCCTGTAAGCAATAAAGGCATTGTTTATATCGTCTGTGCTTTCGTAAAGTATACCCTGTAGGATTTGAGAGAAGGCATCTTCACTATACTTGTTTTTATTTTCCTTATACTTCTCATTCAGTTCATATAGCTTAATGTTAATCCTTTTTGCCTCCACCAGAGCTTCGGCAGGTTGTCCTAAATGAAAATAGTTAAGGGCTTTGTAATAGTGAATAATTACCTTTTCAAAATCCTCACCCTTGTAGGGTTCGGCCATAGGATTGGTAAATTTCGCAGCTATGGCCTGTCCTGCATTGGTTTTGGTCATCCTGTCTTCAATCATGATGTAAGCTTCTTCAAAAAGGGCATTACTTACCTCATAATTTCCGCTAAGATGTTCTACTTTTCCTTTTTCCAGCAGGTATAAAAGCCTGTTTCTGTCTTTTTTAAGGAATTTATTATTATCGATGCCTTTTATGGCTTTATTAAAATCACCATTAAATAAATCGCTTTCAATATCTGCGGTTTTGGTGTTATAGGTACTACAGGATTGAAAGGCAATCAATAACAGCAGTAATGCCAGTTTTGCGGGCATTTTAAGTATGTTTTTGGTTGCTTTCATGTTGGTTGTTTATTTGGTATTAAAACAAAAATTACATGTTTTTCTTACCAATGTATTTTTTAATCTTTTTGTCACCAATCCATACTTTATCGTTAGTCTGGATGTTAGTAAGCTCAAGGTCAATTTGGTAATAAACAGTTTTTTCTTTAGACTTTTGATCTACAATAGAGTTTATTGTTCCCTGAAGCATGAAATCGGCACCGTTTTCAAGTCCGAATTTTTTCATGGTAGACTGAGATGAATAGTTTTGCTGATCGGCTCTTTCAGCTCTGATCTCTTCTCTCATAGGGCCACCCTGAACAAGTTTCATTCTACCTGAGTTGATGATTTCTTTTTCAATGTCTTTAGAGAAAGTTTCGGTAGCAATATGCTCGTGTGATTTATTAGTAATCATACCAACAATAATAACAGGTTTTTTACCTGAGTTTTCGGCAGCATAAGTACTGTACCAAGAGTGTGACATTAGTTCGGCAGTGATTTCCTCTGCAGTTAGTCTTGAGTCGGTATCGTTCCATCTTCCGCTTAGGTCTATAACACTGTCCTCATTTACACGTTGAACTTTAGAAGCACAACTGGTTAGGGCTAATCCTAAAACAAAAGCTAAAATAAATTTGTAAGAAGTTTTCATAATTATTCGGTTTGATTAATAATTCAAAAATAGTTTAAAAAAGGTTCTTGTTAAAATAATACTAAAACCTCTTTACAACATTGATGCCAGTTTTTTGGAAGCTGAATACCCGAAAAGGTATTTAGCTTATATTAATCTAATTAATTGTTTGTTTTTTAGGTGATTATTTTTTGTAATTAATCGTTAAAAATACTGCAGTCGTAATCAATCCAGAACTGAGCCTGTTCCTGATACAGGTAACCGTAACCACAGTCTTCGGCAGCATTAATAAGATTTAGGGCAGCAGTCCTAACGGCACTACAGGTAGAAGGTGTTGCATTGTTACTGAAAACAAGGGTTTTTTCATACAGAATGTCTGCCAGTATTTCCAGTTGATCCAGACACACGTCATTACCGCTTACCTCTGTAGTTTCTTCTTCTTCACAAGATACAAATGCCACAGGTAAAGTTAGTAGCATACATAACATCATGATTGTTTTGATTGTCTTCATAATAAATTGATTTTAAGGATAGTACTTTAAATTATTTATTACAAAGTTCCGTTTTGGGGTAAAGCAAAAAAATACCCATTGCTGGGTATTTTACTACAAAAAAAATCAAAATGATTTGTTAATTCTACCAAAACTAAAAATCATATTTCCGTTCCATGGAGTAGCGAAGGAGTTCGCTTTTACCATGCAGGCTTAATTTTTTAAGTATGTTCTTTCTATGGGTGTCTACTGTTGTTTTTCCAATAAAAAGGAGGTCGGCGATTTCCTGCGATGTTTTTCCCTGTCCTACAAGGTTGACAATTTCCTTTTCACGTTTGCTTAAAGGTACATCGCCTTCATCTTTTTTTGGAGTGGCCGCTTTTATAGAATCATCAAAAAAAGTTTCCCCTTTCATAACCGCTCTAATGGCTGCTAAAACTACTTTTAGGGAAGAATTTTTCATAATATAACCATCTACACCTGCCTGAGTCATTTGGCTAACGGCTTCTTCCTGTTCAAACATGCTAAAGGCGATAACCTTACAGTTTGGAAATTCCTTTTTTATTTCTTTTGTAGCTGCAATGCCGTCGGTTTTCGGCATTCGTATATCAGTAAGTACAATATCGGGTTTTTTGGAACGTACAATTTCCAACAGCCTTTCGCCGTCGTTAGCTTCACCCACAACTTTAATGTCGTCTTCGTATTCAAGAAAAATCCTGATACCGTCTATAAGCGACTGATGGTCTTCTGCAATAGCTAATCGTATCATATTGGTAAGTCTATTATTATGGTAGTGCCCTTACCCGGAGTGGAATCTATAGTAAAGGTGCCGCCAAGTTGTTCAACTTTTTTAGTAATGGTATTTAAGCCCATTCCGTTTGAAGATGGTGCTGTAGTACTTTTAAAGCCCACACCATTATCTTCTATTATGATATTGATATTGTCGTCATGGTTGGTAAGCTGAATAGAAGCTTCTGTTGCTTTAGAATGCTTTATAATGTTGGTACTCAGCTCCTGAACCATCCGAAAGATAGCAATTTCAATTTTATTTTCCAATCTTTTATTAAAACCAACTGCCAGAACCTCAATGGTTAAAGTGCCCGGGATTGATATTTTTCCGGCCATTTTCCTTATAGCAGGTATAAGACCTTCGTTAGCAAATACACCGGCATTTTTAGCATGGGCAATGGTTCTGACCTTTTGATAGGCATCTTCTATAAGCTGGTCTGTGCGGTCGTATAGTTTGTCTTCCTCTTCACGTATTTCATTTTTACGCATACGAAGGTGTTCAAAATTCATTTTAAGTGTAGCCAGCATACTGCCAAGGTTGTCATGAAGGTCGTTTGCGATACGCTCACGTTCTTTTTCCTGCCCTTCAAGCATAAGGTCAATACTGTTAAGCTCAAACTCCTTTAATGCTTTTTCCAGTTTTTGCTGCTCTATAAGTTTTTCCTGTTTGGAAATATATACGCGCCTGCGGGCATTTTTAATAATGAGGAATCCTATAACTAAGCTGGCTATAAGAAGCCCTATAAATATATATACCAAAATTTTACCTGTCTTTACTTCGGCAGTTAATACTTCATTTTTTAGTTCAGTTTCTCGTGTTTGGTACTTCGTTTGGATATCATTTATGGCGATGTTTTGTTTTTCTTCGTTTATGCTATCCTGATAAGTTTGATGTGTCAAATAGCTTTCGTAGGCCTTTTTATAGTCTCCTAATTCGTAATAATTTACGGAGAGAAAATAATTAATAGAGGCTTTTGTTCCTTTTATATAGTTTTTTATAGGTAAACTATTTGCTTTATTGAGTAGTTCAATGGCTTTTTGGTGATTGTTTTTGTAATAATAAGATGCCGCTTGGTTGGTGTAGTTTATTGATAAACCATAATAATCATTTATTTCATTAAGATAGGGGATGTCATTATTTAAATAATATAGAGCAGAGTCAGGTTTATTTAGGTATTCATTATATATAACGGCCAGATTTGTATTTATTAAAGAAGCTAATTTTTTATTTTTAATATCTTGATTGATTGAGAGAGCAGTTTTAAAGTATTTAAAACTTTCTTCATCTTCTTCATTGTCCAATTTAAAAGTAGCAATGTCTGCAAGTGCTTTTGCATACTTTAGAGAATCACTGCTGTTTTTAAAATAGTCAACGTATTCATCGAGATATTTTTGATAACTTATTTTAGAATTGTTTTTTTGATATTTTATTATGTTAGCCAGTTTTAAATTGATTTTTACCGCCTTTTCAATACTATCAATTTTTTGATATAATTTTTTTGATATTATATAGTTTTGAAATGCTTTGTCTTCAAAGTTTTTTAAGTCGTATATTTCCCCTTTTAAATAAAAATATTTAGCTTTATCATTATCTGAAAAAATACTTGTGTCCAGCTTATTTAGCTCTTGTAATGCTAATTCTTTATTATTATAAATTTTTTTTTCAATTTGAGAAAGATCCTGTGAATAACATATGCTCATAGGTAATACTATGAGCATATATTTGAGGATTATATATACTTTTTTAGTTATCAAATTACTAAACATTAATACTCTTTTTTATAAGGCTCATCCCCAGCTTTCTTGGGTTAGTATATATCCATTCTGGAATGCCTTTTTCTATTTTTTCGTCAGACTTATCAAAATTATTACTGTACGGGCCATTTTGTACCAATGAAAGTGAGTCTTTAAGCTTACTGTAGTGCTCTGTTACATCATTTATAATGCTTTGGGCAGTAGGGTCGTATTCATGAAAAATAATTACAAGGCAAGTTTCTTTTGTGTTATCTAATTTACAATTGGGATTGTATTGAATTAGTAGATTCCGATCAAATTCAATATACTGTTTTCCTGATGTGGTTTGAGGAAGTTTTCTAACTCTGCTTGCCTCACTTTTTATAAAAAGCATAACAGCATTTTTATATTCTCCATCTACCTCTTTAGAGATATCATATCCAGCGTAAACATCAAAATCATTTGTAGGTAATGAAATATTAAGATTAAGTTTTGTATTATTAAAACTTCCTTCATTTTCCGCGATTGTATAAGTAAGCGGATCGGTCAATGTTTTTTTCAGGTCTTCCATAATTTTTTGTTTTAAAAGGTTGGTTTACAAAATTGTAACACAAAAGGTAATAAAAAAATCCCCATTAGAGGGGATTTTAATTTTAATTTTTTAACAATTTTAGTAAGATTATTCTTTTACAAAATACTTAATGCAGAATAAAATTGCTATAAATGCAAGGAAAGCTATTAGTATCCAGTAACTTCCTTTATAATATTTTTTGTGAAGTTTAAGGTCTTTCCTGTAAACGTATATCATGACTGCTACAAACACTACAACGAAAAATGCAGCAAAATACAATTGGCCTGTACTAAACATGTTGAAATCTTTTTTGCAAAGCTACAATAAGCCTGTTTAATTTTCTATACTTTTAAAACTTAAAATACGATTATCATGAAAAAACAATTAGATGCCGTAAAGGAGTTTCACAGTGCTTTTGGATTAGGAATAAGTGAACAGCCAAAAGCCGATTTAGGAGAAGCTGTAAATATGCTAAGGTTTAACCTGATGAAAGAGGAGAATGAGGAATACCTTGAGGCTGTACAAAATAACGATCTTACCGAAATTGCCGATGCTCTGGGCGATATGCTTTATATTTTATGCGGAACTATTATTGAACACGGACTGCAATATAAAATTGAAGAGGTTTTTGATGAGATTCAGCGAAGTAATATGAGTAAACTGGGTGAGGATGGTAAGCCTATTTACCGTGAAGACGGTAAGGTAATGAAAGGGCCTAACTACTTTAAACCAAACTTTGAAGAAATACTTAAGTAGTATTCAGTTTAGAAGTTATACAGCACACTAAGCATAAAATAAATAAAAAGCCTCAGCATTTGCTGAGGCTTTTTCATACCTGTTTAAAGGCAATTATATTTTTACAGTCCAGCCAAAAGTATCTTCGGCAAGTTTGTACTGTATGTTATTTAATTTCTCTTTAAGAAATAATGCTACAGAGTTTTCCTGTTTTGGTAACTCGTAGTATTTCTCTTTGTAACTAAAACCTACTATAGGGTTTACTACAGCGGCTGTACCTGCGCCAAATACTTCCTGCAGAGTGCCATTTTCGGCAGCTTCTATAAGTTCACTAACAAGTACCGGGCGAACCTCTACATTAATACCTTCTCTTTTTGCAACCTCAATAAGGCTTTTTCTGGTAACACCATCAAGAATTCTTTCGCTCGTCGGTGCGGTATAAAGGGTATCATTTATCCTGAAGAATACGTTCATTGTACCTGCTTCTTCCAGCTTGGTATGAGTAGCATCGTCAGTCCATATTACCTGTTGGTACCCCTGTTCGTTAGCCAGCTTAGTAGGGTAGAACTGTGCCGAATAGTTACCTGCTGCTTTTGCAGCACCAATACCACCATTAGCAGCACGGCTAAAATGTTCGGCTATAAGTACTTTAACCTCTCCTGAATAGTATGATTTTGCAGGAGAAAGTATAATCATGAATCGGTAAAAAACAGCAGGAGCAGCTAGAACACCAGGTCCTGTTGCTATCATGAACGGACGAATATAAAGCGAGTTACCCTTACCTTTTTTTACCCATGCCTTTTCAATCTCTACAAGCTTTTTAAGTCCGCCTATAAATACTTCTTCAGGTACTTCGGGCATTGCAAGCCTTGTCGCCGACTTATTAAAACGCTCATAATTTTGATCCGGGCGGAATAACCATACGTCGTCATTCTCATCTTTATAGGCTTTCATGCCTTCAAAAATGGCCTGACCGTAATGGAATACTTTTGCAGACGGATCTATTAAAAAAGGCTCATAAGGTTTGATAACAGGTTTTTCCCATACACCGTTTTTGTAGTCACAAATAAGCATATGGTCGGTAAACACGTTGCCGAAAGTAAGATTCTCAAAATCAACTAAATCAATTTTAGAACCCGGGGCAAGGTTTACTGTAATGTCGTTTTCGTTCATTTATTAGATTAGTTATAATAGTAGTGTTCCTGCAAATTTACTAAAAAAAGTCAAAAAAGCAGAATTTGTTAAAAAATACGCAGAGAAACCCGTGTAAAATATTGGATGTTAGAAAAATAAATAATACATAGCTTTTTGCAGCCTTTATAATTTTCTGTATAAATTTGCATACACTAAACATAATTCGCTAAAAAAATGAAAAAATCATTATTTGCAGTGTCATTACTTTTGGCACTTACAGCCTGTAAAAACAATACAAATGTTGAATCAGAAGACACAGTTGTTGAAACTGAAAACGGAGCAATAAACATTAATACCGACTCTATTAACGAAGATGAGGAGGCTTTACATGTTGATGCTACAGCAAACGATGGTTTATATGCATCTTTTGGCGATGAGATTGATGCCAGCCAGGCATTAAGCAACAAAGAAATGTTTGAGAAGTATAAGAGTCTTAAGCCGGGAGATACAGTTAATGTAAAGTTCCGTGCGCATATTAACGACGTTTGCCAAAAGAAAGGCTGCTGGATGTCGTTAGGACTTGAGGAGGAAAACGAATCTTTTGTAAAGTTTAAAGATTATGCATTCTTTGTGCCGTTAAATGCAGCAGGGCAGGACGCTGTTGTAAGTGGTAAGGCTTTTGTTAGTGAAATTTCTGTAGAGCAGTTAAAGCACTATGCTAAAGACGGAGGTAAATCTGAAGCTGAGATTGCTAAAATCACTGAACCTGAAGTAAAATATGGCTTTATGGCCGACGGTGTTTTAATCACTAAATAATGGGGAAGAAGTTATTACCGGTATTATTGGCCTTTTTAATACTGGCATCATGTAACGACAAAACGCCCAAAGAAACTGCTACTGAAGCTGAAGTTCCTGTAAAGGAAGCTAAGGCCGAAAAGGAATTTGAGATGTATGAAATGTCTCCTATGGCAGCTTTGATGGAACAGATGTATGTTGACAATATGAGGCTAAGGGAACGTATTATAAAAGGGGATACCATAGGGGCTTTCCCAAAACATTTTTTAAGGATACATTCGGCAATGATGACTGATGAGTCAGACCGTGACTTGTTTTTTGAAGAGCATGCCAAACAGTATATCGAGGCACAAAAACGTATTTATATTGATACGGTTAATGTTAAGGAACGATTTAACGAGGGGGTAACCTCTTGCCTTAGCTGTCACGAGTCCAAATGTGGCGGACCTATACCAAGGATTAAAAAATTATACATCAGGTAATTGAAAAGAGAAATTATACAAACGCAGGACGGATCGGTAACGATACATCTTCCCGATATGAAGGAAAGTTACCACTCTAAATTTGGAGCTATCCGTGAGGCGTATCATGTTTTTATACAAAACGGGCTGACCTTACTACAGGATCGGCCTGTTTATGTTTTAGAGATAGGCTTCGGTACAGGGCTTAATGCCTTTATATCCTATTTGGAGTCGGTTAAAACAGGGCAGCAAATTAACTACACAGGGGTAGAGGCTTATCCGGTAGAAGCGGAGGAAGTAAAACTGCTTAACTATGTAGAGCAGCTTGAAGCGAAGCAACACAGTGACGTTTTTGAGGCTATGCACACTGCCCAATGGGAAGAGCCGGTTGAAATAAATGATAAGTTTACTTTACTAAAAAGAAAACAGTTTTTTAGTGAGATAGAAGATGTCGAAATGTATGATATTGTCTACTTTGATGCTTTTGGTTTTCATGCCCAGCCTGAACTGTGGACTGCCGAAATTTTTTCCAAAATGTATAAGGCTTTAAAACCCAATAGCGTACTGGTAACCTATGCGTGCAGAACAAGTATTAAAAAAGCGATGCAGGAAGCGGGTTTTACCACAGAAAAACTTCCCGGACCACCCGGAAAAAGAGAAATGCTAAGGGCTTTTAAATATTAATTTTATGTTAAAACTTTGAGTTAATAAAAATTTTAACGCAATCGATATAGTTAATTTTCATCGATATGTCATTTTTATTATTATCTTTACATGCATTCTAATAGAAGCACTAACCATTTAACACAATATTATTCATATTTTTAATTATGCCCAGAAGTATGTTTGCTTACACAAAAACAGTTTTGGAAAGCGTAAGTTTTGACCCAAAATTGTTTTGTAAGGAAGTAGAAAAAGCAATTAAGCTGTTATTACCATATGAAGTGGAACAGCTTGTAGACTGGCTTAATAATTTTACGACTGAAAAGCCTGAATTAAAAGCTTGTCTTATATATGTAGAACAATAAAAATTAAAGGAGTCCACAAGGCTCCTTTTTTATTTTTATGACCGCTTTGTAATTATTTATGAAGCGGAGAGGTAATCTCTACATTATGGAAAGCAATAGCACCCCTAACAACCCCTGTTATGGTAGTGCGCAATGCTTCTATAAGGTGCAGTTTAAGTTCCTTTTTGGAGTATATTAAACTCACTTCCCTTGATGGTCTTGGCTCTATAAAATGACGTAATTTTGTTTTTGCCTTTTCACTCATGTCTACAGTATGTAAATAAGGTAGTAATGTCATCCCTAAACCTTCATCTGCCAGTTTAACCATAGTCTCAAAGCTACCGCTTTCAAGGTGAAAACGGTTGTGTTGTGGCAGTGATGCCGCTTTACAAATGTTAAGTACATTATTACGGAAACAATGCCCATCCTGTAACAGCAGTATATTGTTTAGATTGTCTTCAAGGTCTTTAACGCTAAATTCTTTTTTACTAAACGCCGGGTTGTTTTCGGGTATGTAAGCTACAAAAGGCTCGTAGTATAATACTACTTCCTTAATACTTTCCTCACTAAGTGGGGTAGCTGCTATTGCCGCATCAAGCTGGCCACTTTTAAGCATTTTTATAATTTCCTCAGTGGTACGTTCCTCAATAATAAGGTTTACCTTAGGGTATTTGTTGGTAAAATTGGTAATAAACATAGGTAGCAGGGTAGGCATAACCGTTGGTATAATGCCTATTTTAAAGTCTCCGCCTATGTAACCCTTTTGTTGATCTACTATATCCTTAATACGGTTGGACTCATTAACGATGCTCCTTGCCTGTGTTACAATTTGCTGACCCACATCTGTTAGCTGAATAGGCTTTTTACCCCTGTCAAAAATTTGTACGTCCAGTTCTTCCTCCAGTTTTTGTATTTGCATACTCAGGGTGGGCTGGGTTACAAAGCATTTTTCGGCAGCAAGTGTAAAGTTTTTGTATTCGGCTACAGCCAATACATAGTGCAGTTGAGTTATGGTCATTATTAAAAAGTGTTAAGTATAGATTTTTATGATAAAATTATAAAAATCATCGATAACGCTTATATTTTTTTAAGGTTATTTTCTGTAACTTTGAGAGAGTAGATAACCTAATAAATAATATAAAAAGTAAAACATGAAAACGAAAAAAGAGAAAACAGAAGCCACGAACATATTGGGTTTACCGGTAAAAGAAACTGAAGTTATTGCAGCAGAGTTGAATATACTTTTATCCAACTTCCAGATATATTACCAAAACCTGAGAGGTATACACTGGAATATTCGCGGTAAACGTTTTTTTGACCTACACGTAAAATTTGAAGAACTTTATAATGATGCCCAGCTAAAAATAGATATGATAGCAGAAAGGGTACTTACACTGGGAGGAACACCTTTACATACTTTTGAAGATTATATTAAAAATAACAGACTTGAAGTAGGTAAAAATGTTTCTAAAGATGTAGATGCCGTACAGCTTATTATGACTTCCCTAAGTGATTTGTTAAAGATAGAAAGGGTGATACTGGATGAAAGTGATAAAATTAATGATGAGGGTACCAACTCTATGATGAGTGATTTTATTACCGAGCAGGAGAAAACCATCTGGATGATGAAAGCTTGGAGCGAAGAAGAAATTTAACATACGGAATTAAAAACTTATTTAGAACCGTTTAAAATATATTCGCTATTTTAGCAATGTGAAATTTCTTGTAAAAATAGTAATATTCCTTTTTCTGTCATTCCTGGCAACCCCTACGGTTATAAGCCTTCTGGAAGATGATACGGATATTTCTATGGTATACAGCCTTAATGAGGAAGAAATTCACAAAGAAATAAAAGAGATTAAAGCCGGACCCGAATTAGAGTTCGAAATGCCTCTTATTATAGTTGAAAAAAAATCTAAAGTTATAAATTCAAAATATCTCCTTAGGCTTGATAATGCCTTTGGAGATATTTTTTCTCCACCTCCCGAGAGAGTATAATTCAATTGCTGCCGCTATTTTTATATAGCTGGTTTTAAATGGGATGTCTGCCTATTGCAGGTGTTTAATACTATATTAATTGTATTATATTTTATCGGTTATGACAAAAAAGAATAATCTTTTTGCCAATTTTAAGTCTGATTTTCCTTCAGGTCTTGTTGTTTTTTTAGTGGCTTTACCGCTATGTCTTGGTATTGCACTGGCTTCTGGTGCGCCACCTTTATCTGGTATTATTGCCGGTGTGGTAGGTGGTATTGTAATAGGTTTCCTTAGTAATTCACATATAAGTGTATCTGGGCCAGCTGCCGGGCTTATCGCCATAGTATTAACAGCCATTGCTACCCTTGGCTCTTTTGAGGCGTTTTTGCTTGCTGTATTCCTTTCCGGGGTAATTCAGCTTGCACTGGGCTTCTTAAAAGCAGGTAGTATTTCCAATTATATCCCTGCCAATGTGATAGAGGGTATGCTTGCGGGTATTGGGGTTATTATCATTATCAAACAAATGGAACATGCTGTTGGGTATGATAAAAGCTATGACGGTAACGAATCGCTTTTCAGGCTGGACGGAGGTAATCCTTTCTCGGATATCCCCGATATTATTCAGCGTTTTGAGGGTGGTGCAGTTATCATTACCATTATATCCCTGCTTATACTAATTGTATGGGAGAGAGTACCTGCGCTAAAAAAACTGAAACTGTTACCGGGAGCCCTTGTGGCGGTAATTACCGGTATACTACTTAACGAGATTTTTACAAGAACGGGAAGTCATTTCGCTTTAAGCAGTGAGCACTTGGTTACTTTACCGGTGCCGGAGTCTTTTAGCGATATAGCCGGTTTTATAATCACCCCTGATTTTTCTGTTATTACAAATCCGGATGTTTGGATATCGGCAGCTACCATTGCCGTAGTAGCATCGGTAGAGACACTGCTTTGTATTGAGGCCTCCGACAGGATGGACGTACAGAAACGTTATACCGATACTAACAGGGAACTTAAGGCTCAGGGTATAGGTAATATGGTAAGCGGGTTTATTGGCGGACTACCTATAACATCAGTAGTGGTACGTTCCTCTGCCAATGCCAGCTCGGGAGCAAAAACCAAAATGTCGGCAGTGATTCACGGATTTTTATTACTGATATGTGTACTAGCCATTCCTTTTGTACTAAACAGAATTCCGCTTGCTACACTGGCAGCTGTACTGTTGCTTATAGGTTATAAACTGGCAAACCCTGCTAAGCTGAAACTTTTCTGGAAAAAAGGGAAATACCAGCTTGTACCATTTGTGGCTACACTTATTGCCGTTGTGGCGATCGACCTTTTAAAAGGTGTAGCACTTGGTATGGTTATAAGCATTATATTCGTACTTAAAGGAAACCTGCAAAGGGCTTACCATTTTAGGAAAGAAGCGTATGAGGAAGGCGATGTAATTCATATTGAACTTGCACAGGAAGTGTCTTTCCTTAACAAGGCAGCGATAAAATCTACCTTAAATGATATTCCTGAAAATTCAAAAGTAGTTATAAATGCATCAGACACGGTGTATATAGCCCATGATGTACAGGATCTTATCAAAGAATTTACAAATATACGTGCCAAAGAAAATAACATACAGGTACAACTGGTAGGCTTTAAGGATGCCTATGATTTGGATGATACCGAACATGTTTTTTTCGAACACACTAAAAAGGAACAATAAAAACAACTAAGTTTAAAGAATATAATTTACTGAAATAAATATGAGCGAGTTTTATAAACAACTGTTAGAGAATAACAAAAAGTGGGTTGAGAGCAAAATTGACAACGATCCTGAATATTTTGCAAGGCTTGCCGAGGGACAGTCACCACCGTTGTTATGGATAGGATGCAGTGACAGCCGTGTACCTGCAAATGAGATTGTAGGGGCGCAGCCGGGTGAGGTGTTTGTACACCGTAATATTGCCAATATGGTTGTTCACTCTGATATGAACATGCTTAGCGTACTGGATTATGCTGTTAACGTACTTAAAGTAAAGCACGTTATTGTATGCGGACATTATGGTTGTGGTGGTGTAAAGGCTGCTATGGGTAATGCTTCGATAGGGTTAATTGATAACTGGATTAGGCATATTAAGGATGTTTACCGTCATCATAAAACATATCTTGATTCGATAGTAAATGAAGATGATCGTTTTAACACCTTTGTAGAGATAAACGTAAAAGAGCAGGTGTATGACCTTGCCAAAACATCTATCGTACAGGGTGCATGGAAAAACGGACAGTCGCTTCACCTTCACGGATGGGTATATGGAGTAGGCTCGGGGATTGTAAAAGACCTTGGGGTTAACGTAAGCGATAACAATGATTTGGATAAGGTATATCGCCTTAGCCTTTAACAATAAAAAAAGGGATGCTGTTAAGCGTCCCTTTTCATTTTTATATTTACTACTATTATTCTTATTCACTATCCTTATTCGGGAATCTGGTTCCTGAAAACCAAATTGCCGTCAAAACTATCCAGTAGTATAATACTATCGGTTATAATCTTACCGCTAAGAATTTCTTTAGACAGTTCGTTCATCACTTCTTTTTGTATTACACGTTTTACCGGACGCGCCCCAAAATCAGGGTCATAACCTCTTTTGGCAAGGTAATCAATAGCTTCCGGAGTAGCATCGAGAGTAATGTTTTGCTTAGACAACAGTTTGGTAACCGATTTAAGCTGAAGGCTTACAATCTCCCTAATGTTATCCTGTGTAAGAGGAGTGAACATCACAATATCATCAATACGGTTTATAAACTCCGGTCTTACGGTTTGTTTCAGCAATCCAAGCACTTCGGTTTTAGCCGCTTCGGTAGCTGCTTCAATACTGCCTTTAAGGTTATCGAATTTTTCCTGTATAATTCCGCTACCCATGTTAGAAGTCATTATGATAATGGTATTCCTAAAGTCGGCTAAGCGGCCTTTATTATCCGTTAAACGACCTTCATCAAGCACCTGTAGCAGTATGTTAAAGGTATCAGGGTGGGCTTTCTCAATTTCGTCAAGCAGTACCACACTATATGGTTTTCTTCTTACGGCTTCGGTAAGCTGTCCTCCCTCATCATACCCCACATATCCCGGAGGCGCACCTACAAGTCTGCTCACACTGTGACGTTCCTGATATTCGCTCATGTCAATACGCGTCATTGCATTTTCATCATCAAACAGGTAGGAGGCAAGCGCTTTGGCAAGCTCAGTTTTACCCACACCCGTTGTACCAAGGAACAGGAACGAACCAATAGGTTTCTTTTGGTCCTGTAACCCGGCTCGGCTACGTCTTACGGCATCACTCACAGCTTGTATAGCCTCTTCCTGCCCCACAACACGTTTGTGCAGCTCTTCTTCCAAATGGAGTAGTTTTTCGCGCTCACTCTGTAGCATTTTGGTTACAGGTATACCCGTCCATTTGGCAACAACTTCGGCAATATCCTCGTTGGTAACTTCCTCTTTTATAAGGCTGTTTCCTTTTTGGCTTTCCTGAAGCTGTTTCTCCATTTCGTCCAGTTTCTCCTGAGCCTCTTTGATTTTACCATAACGAAGCTCGGCTACTTTACCGTAGTCACCTTCACGTTCGGCACGTTCGGCTTCCAGTTTAAAGTTTTCCACTTCTGTTTTTGTAGCCTGAATGTTGTCTACAATATCCTTTTCGCTTTTCCATCGGGCATATATCTCGTTGCGTTCTTCCTTAAGGTTAGCCAGTTCCAGTCCTAACGATTTAAGTTTTGTTTCATCGTTTTCACGTTTAATGGCCTCAATCTCAATTTCAAGCTGCATTATTTTACGGTCCAGTACATCCAGCTCTTCGGGTTTGGAATTGATTTCCATACGCAGTTTTGATGCTGCTTCATCCATAAGGTCGATAGCCTTATCGGGTAGAAAACGGTTGGTAATATAGCGTTGTGAAAGTTCAACTGCAGCTATAATAGCGTCATCTTTAATACGTACCTGATGATGGGTTTCATATTTTTCCTTAATACCACGTAGTATGGAAATGGCACTTTCGGTATCAGGTTCATCTACCAATACCTTTTGGAAACGACGTTCCAGTGCTTTGTCTTTTTCAAAGTATTTTTGGTACTCATCAAGCGTAGTGGCACCTATGGCCCTTAGTTCACCACGGGCAAGGGCAGGTTTCAGGATGTTAGCTGCATCCATAGCACCTTCACCACCACCGGCACCCACAAGGGTATGAATCTCATCTATAAACAGTACGATATCACCTTCGGCAGAAGTTACTTCTTTCACAACCGATTTAAGTCTTTCCTCAAACTCACCTTTGTATTTTGCACCTGCAATAAGGGCACCCATGTCCAGTGAGTAAACAATTTTGTTTTTAAGGTTTTCGGGTACGTCTCCCTGAATAATACGGTGTGCCAAACCTTCGGCAATAGCGGTTTTACCCACACCCGGTTCACCCACCAGCATTGGGTTGTTTTTTGTTCGTCTCGAAAGGATTTGCAGCACACGGCGTATTTCCTCATCACGACCAATTACCGGATCCAGTTTACCATCGTTAGCCAACTGATTAAGGTTTTTGGCATATTTGTTTAGTGAGTTATAGGTTTCTTCGGCACTGGCCGATGTTACTCTTTCTCCTTTACGAAGTTCTTCAATAGCCGCTTTAAGGCCTTTTTCGGTAACTCCCTGATCTTTTAATATTTGGGCTACTTTACTTTTTGAGTTAAAAATGGCCAGTAACAGGTGCTCTATGGAAACGAACTCGTCGTTCATTTTACGGGCAATGTTTGATGCCTCTGTTAATGCTGATGCCGCATCGCGGGATAACGACATTTCACCTCCCGATACTTTAGGGAAGCTTTGCAGGGTGCTGTCCAGTATTTGCTGGAACAGCTGTACATTAACGTTAAGTTTTTTAAGTAAAAACGGAGTTACATTTTCGTCTACTTCAAGAATAGCCTTTATAATGTGCTCGTTTTCAATTTGCTGATGACCATAACCCTGAGCAATTTGCTGTGCTCTTTGTATGGCTTCCTGAGATTTTATTGTATAATTATTAAAGTTCATGTTCGAATTGTTTAAATTTGATATGCTTAATTCAATTTATATTCCAATAAGTAAAATCTGACGAAATGTCTGTTTTTGCTGTAAAAAATAACTTTTAAACAGACAAAGTGTCTGAAAACATGACGATTATGAGTTTTTTTGATAAGATATTCGGCGATTCTAACAGTAAAGTTAGCGGTTCTGGTTCAGAAATGTGGAACGATTTAACAGAAATAAAACAGTTGGACGAGATAGAGGAGGAGTCACACCAAATTCCTGTTATTATATTTAAACACAGTACACGATGTGCCGTTAGCCGAATGGCTTTAAAGCAGTTTGAACAGGAGTATGCCATTGATGCCAGCAAGGCTAAACCGTATTTTTTAGACCTGCTATCTCACAGGGATATATCTAATGAAATTGCTGATCGTTTTGATGTGATGCATCAGTCACCACAAATTATACTTATTAAAGAAGGTGTGGCGGTATATGATACATCTCACGGTGCTATTGATGCCGGTGTGGTAAAGGGGATAGTGTAGTTGAAAATTAAAAAAATAATAAGGAGATATTATGCGGGCTCCCGAAATATGTATTTTTCATCATAATCAACGTCAAACTTTTTAAGGAATTCAAGGTATTCTTCCTTAAAAGATTGCTTTTTATGATGCTCTTCCTGTTTGTGGATATGATCGGGCATGCCGTTAATGGCTAAAAGTTTGTGTCCGTTATTTTCTACAATACCAGAAATATAAAGATAGAGTTCTTTTTTCCAGACAGGAGAAATTAGAGAAGTTCTGTGTTTAACTGCAAAAACAAATTGTAAATGTATTTGAGTGTAGGTATTTGCCATGAGGTAAGGTGTTTACTACAAACATAACAAATCTATTTATTCCCTAGCGGGAAAAAAATATCATAATATAAATTTCTACCGAGATAAAATCCCTAAAGGGATTAAATAATTTGTATATAGAACATCATCTAAACATTTATTTAATAGAATAAGATTTAATACGAGTTTTATACTAGATTACAAATCCATATAGGTTTTAATAAAATTATTACAAGCTAATTTCTAGATCCCGTTAGGGATTTTATATTGGTAGAGAATAGGATGTTACAACGTAATGTTTCCCGTTAGGGAATAAATAATTAAATTATATTTTCCATTTTTTGTGCAATCTCAGCCAGACACAGGTTGTTAATGCTACCCTCATGAGAGTGTTTTGTGGCTTTAGGAGAAACAAACGTACCGTTCTCTACCTGTTCTCCTACCATTTTATAGGCATCCCTAAAAGGTATACCCTGAGCTACCAGTTCGTTAAGAGCATCTACCGTAAACAGGTAATAGTATTTCTTGTCATCCAGTATATTGTGGTTAACCTTAATTTCCTTAATGGAATAATGTGCCATTTCAAGGCAGGATTTCAATGTTTGTAAGGCAGGAAAAAGTCCCTCTTTAAGCAACTGAAATTCCCTGTGGTAACCACTAGGTAAATTATTGGTTATAAGGGTAAGCTCATAGGGCAGTGCCTGTATTTTGTTACACTTACCACGTATAAGCTCAAAAATATCAGGGTTCTTTTTATGCGGCATAATGCTCGACCCTGTGGTTAAGTGCTGTGGCAGACTTATGAAATTGAAATTCTGACTTAGGTACAGGCAAATGTCCATAGCCAGTTTTGATAATGTACCAGCTACCGATGCCAGTGCAAAGGCAGTAGTTTTTTCGGTTTTGCCACGGTTCATTTGTGCAGCTACCGAATTGTATTTTAATGTCGAAAATCCCAGTTCGTTTGTGGTGAAAGTCCTGTCTATAGGGAAAGAGCTTCCGTACCCTGCCGCCGAACCTAACGGATTCTGGTCGGTTACGGTAAGAGCGGCATTCAGCATAACAACGTCGTCAATAAGGCTTTCGGCATAAGCAGAAAACCACATCCCAAATGATGACGGCATAGCTACCTGTAAATGTGTATACCCCGGTAACAGTACATTTTGATACTCATTTGCCATAGCCATAAGCAGGTCAAAAAGTTCCTTTACCTGTTGTTTTATGATGGTAAGTTCAGCTTTCAGGTATAAGTGAACATCAGTAAGAACCTGATCGTTACGGGAACGTGCCGTGTGTATTTTTTTTCCGGCATCACCCACCTTTTCGGTAAGCAGGTATTCTACTTTGCTGTGTACATCTTCAAAGCTGTCTTCTATCACAAAGTTTCCGGCTTTAATGTCTGCCAGTATTTCTTCCAGTCCGGTAAGTAGTTCGCTTACTTCTTTATCGTTTAATAGTTCCGTTTTTCCAAGCATTTTGGCATGTGCCATAGACCCGATAACATCATATTCTGCCAGTACAAGATCCAGTTCGCGGTCGTTGCCTACGGTGAATATGTCGGTTTTCTTATCTGTTGGTATGCCTTTATCCCAAAGTTTCATTATTGTTGTTTTAATTTGGCCTCATCAGCCGTTTTGGTAGTATAATTAAGAAATTGGGAAAGTATTTTTATATACAGTTCAACTCCTTCTTTAATTTCATTGATATAAATAAACTCATCTGCCGAGTGTGAACGCAGCGATAATCCCGGTCCCAGTTTTAACGACTGGCAGCTTAGTACGGACTGGTCTGAAAGGGTAGGAGAACCATACGTAGTTCTGCCCAGTGCTACCCCCGCCTGTACAAGAGCATGCTCTTTTGCGATAGATGATGAGTTGAGGTGCAGTGACCTTGGTTTTACTGTTACCTTACCATTTTCAATACCCAATTTTATAGTTTCCAGCACTTCAAGGTTGGTATAACAGTCGTTTACCCTTACATCCACAACCAAATTACACTCTGCCGGAACCACGTTATGTTGTTTTCCTGCATTGATTTGGGTAACCGTTATTTTAACCGGACCCAACACTTCAGATACCTTTTCAAACGTATAATCCTTAAACCACTCAATAACCCTTAATGTGTTATAAATAGCCATATCATCGTTAGGGTGCGCAGCATGTCCCGGTGTTCCGGTTATGGTTACGTCCAGTACCAGTAATCCTTTTTCGGCTATAGCAAGTTGCATTTCGGTAGGCTCGCCCACTATGGCACAATCCAGTTTGGGTAAATGTCTCAATACACTGTTCAATCCGTTAGGACCGCTGCTTTCTTCTTCTGCCGAGGCAACCATTACAATATTATAAGGCAGATTTTCGGCCTCATAAAAATAGGTGAAGGTAGCGATTAATGATACCAGGCACCCGCCGGCATCATTACTACCCAGTCCAAACAGTTTGCCATCCTGCTCAATAGCCTCAAACGGATCTAAAGTATAAGCCTGATTGGGCTTTACTGTGTCATGGTGAGAGTTAAGCAGCAGGGTAGGCTTACCTTCGGTAAAATGCTTATTGAAAGCCCATATATTATTGTTCTCCCGTTTAAAAGGGATACTGTTATTATCAAACCATGCCTCAATCAGTTTTGCCGTATTCTCTTCTTCCGATGAAAAAGACGGAGTGGCAATAAGTGATTTTAGCAGTGATATTGCTTCTTCGGTTAGGGTATGGATTGTTTTTAAACTCATAAGTTTTATTTTTAGAGAGCTACCTGTGTATAGGGTGTATCTCCCTTTTTTATCATTTTGGGACTGCCTATATATACTGCCGACACTCCTTTATTAAGGGCATCATAGCAGTTTTCCAATTTGGGGAGCATACCCGAATGGATTACTTTTTCTTCACGTAACTGGCTGTATTTACTAAAAGTAAGTTTTTTTATAACCGAATCGTTATCATCGGCATTGCTAAGTACACCTTTTTTCTCAAAGCAATACAGCAGATTTACGTCAAAGTCTTTACTGCAGGCAACAGCAAGTGCACTGGCAATGGTATCGGCATTGGTGTTAAGCAGTTGCCCGTTACCATTGTGCGTAATGGCACAAAATACCGGAACCACATTTTGCTGTAATAATACCTTAACCAGTTCATGGTTTACCGAAACAATATCGCCTACCCAGCCAAAATCTATAGCTACATTCTTCCTTTTTTCGGAAAGGATCATGTTACCATCTGCTCCTGTAAAGCCTAAAGCATTGTTTTGCAACGCCTGTAACTGTGCTGTTATATCTTTATTGATAAGCCCAGCATAAGTCATAACCGCCACATCCAGCATTGGTGTATCGGTAATTCTCCTGCCTTCATGAAAAACTGGGATTATACCTAAACCTTCAGCTGTTTTGGTTGCTATTTTGCCTCCGCCGTGTACCAGTATTTTGTAACCGTTTAGTGCTGCAAAATCGTTTAGGAATGCCTTTAGGGCAGTTTTACTGTCAATCACATTGCCGCCTATTTTTACAACGGTAAGTTTTGGCTTATTCTCCATGTTCCAGTATTTTGGTTAGTATTGCCTGTGCGGCATAGGTTCTGTTATTGGCTTGAGCTATCACGATAGATGTTTCACTATCCAGTACCTCATCAGTAACAATCATATTTCTCCTTACCGGAAGGCAATGCATAAACTTAGCATTGTTGGTAAGCTTCATCTTATCGGCTGTTACGGTCCACGACGGATCTTTACAGGTTATTTGCCCGTAATCAATATAGTTGCTCCAGTTCTTTGCATAGATAAAGTCGGCATCGGCAAACGCCTCATCCTGATTGTGTGTAATGGTAACCCCTTTGGTAAATTCAGGGTTAAGCTCATAACCTTCGGGATGCGTGATAACAAAATCAACGTCGGCCTTTTTCATTACCTTAACGAAAGAGTTAGGCACAGCATGCGGCAGCGCTTTAGGGTGTGGTGCCCATGTAAGTACTACTTTTGGCCTTTTTACGGTTTTGTATTCCTCTATTGTCAGGGCATCGGCAACAGCCTGTAAAGGGTGTTCGGTAGCGCCTTCAAGGCTTATTACCGGAACGGATGCATATTTTTTAAATGCAGAGATTACCTGTTCTTCCTCATCTTTTTCCTTATCGGTAAGGGTAGGGAAGCTTCTTACTGCAATAATATCACAGTATTGCGATACAACCTGTGCGGCTTCTTTAATATGTTCGGCCTTGTTACCATCCATTACTACGTCGTCTTCAAACTCCAGTGCCCAGCCTTCGGTATTAAGGTTCATCACAATGGCATCCATCCCAAGGTTAAGGGCAGCCCTTTGTGTGCTGAGCCTGGTACGTAGGCTAGGATTGAAAAACAATAGTCCCAGGGTTTTGTTTTCTCCTGTTTTTTTGTTGGCAAATGGTGCCTCCTTTATGTTTTTAGCTAACGCAATCAGTTCGTTAAGATCCTGAATGTCGTCTACCGAAGTGAAGTGTTTCATTTTGTAATTAATTGAAAAATAACTTATAAATCCTTTAATGCATTTTTAAGACCGATAAAAAAGCGGTCAACGTCCTCCTCGTTTATAGACAGTGGCGGTAGTATGCGCAGCAGGTTTTTTTGTGATGCACTACCGGTGAATATAAACTCGTTATAAATCAGTTTTTTCCGTAATTCGTTTATCTCAAAATCAAACTCAAGCCCCAGCATGAGTCCGCGTCCTTTGATTTTTTTAACCTGTGGTATAAGGGCAGCCTGTTCCTTAAAATAGGCACTCATATCATTAACATTGTCTATAAGGTTTTCCTGTTCTATAACATCAAGCACCGCAGTTGCGGCTGCACAGGCAAGGTGGTTACCGCCAAAAGTGGTTCCCAGTAAACCGAATGAAGCCTTAAACTTAGGTGAGATAAGGATACCGCCAATAGGGAATCCGTTACCCATACCTTTTGCCATTGTAATGATATCAGGCTTTATGTTGTGGTACTGGTGTGCAAAGAATTTACCCGAACGCCCGTAGCCACTCTGTATTTCATCCAGTATGAGTACCACATCATTATTGTTGCAGGCTTTCTCTATAGCCTTAAAGAAAAGGGTAGTGCCCTCGTCCAGTCCGCCTACACCCTGAATCCCTTCTATAATAACACAGCAAACATCTCCTTTATCCAGTTCTTTTTTTAACGCTTCCTCATCGTTAAGCTGAAGGAAAACCACTTCGTGCCCTGCATTGAGTGGTGCAACTATCGATGGGTTATCTGTAGCGGCTACTGCGGCAGAGGTACGTCCGTGGAAAGCCTTATCAAAAGCAATAACTTTCTTTTTACCGTTATGGAACGATGCCAGTTTAAGGGCATTCTCGTTAGCCTCGGCACCCGAGTTGCACAGGAAAAGGCTATAATCAGGATAATCCGAAAAGTTTACCAGTTTTTTACCCAGTTCTTCCTGTAACGGATTTTCGATAGAGTTGGAATAAAAGCCCAGTTTAGCTACCTGCTCACTCACAGCCTTTACGTATACCGGGTGTGAATGCCCGGCAGAGATAACTCCGTGACCTCCGTAAAAATCAAGGTATTCCTGTCCTTTATCGTCCCAAACTTTTGCCCCCAGCGCCTTTACCGGAGTTATATTATATATAGGGTATACATTGAATAAGCTCATTGTATGTTACTTTTTAGAATTAATTAAAAACCTGTAGCCTTAAGCTGTAGTCCGGTGGTTTCATCCAACCCGAACATCAGGTTCATGTTTTGTATTGCCTGTCCCGAAGCGCCTTTTATCAGGTTATCTATTACCGATGTGATTAAAAGGTAATCGCCTTTTTGCTCCAGGCTTATAAAGCATTTGTTAGTTTGCACCGCCAGTTTCAGATGAATACTATCGTTAGTTACCCTAACAAAAGGTTCGTTACTGTAATAGTTTTTATACAGTGCTGTAACCTCATCTAAGCTTTTGTTCACTTTCGTATATAATGTGGTAAATATCCCACGGGTAAAATCGCCACGGTTTGGTATGAATACTACTTCCTGATCAAAACCATTTTGCAGATGCTCAAGGCTTTGAATGATTTCTCCCATATGCTGATGCTCAAAAGCCTTATAATGCGACATATTACCAATACGCCAGGGGTGGTGTGAAGTAGCCGATGGCTGTACTCCCGCACCCGTACTTCCTGTGGTAGCATTGATATGTACCGCATTGTTTAGCAGCCTGTTTGCGGCAAGTGGTAATAAGGCCAACTGTATTGCTGTGGCAAAACACCCCGGATTGGCAATGTACTGTGCCTGTTTAATGTTATACTTATTCAGTTCCGGAAGGCCGTAAACAAAGCTTTTACCATTAAAAGCAGCATCTTTCTCTAAACGGAAATCGTTTCCTAGATCAATTATCCTAGTACTTTCTGAAAAGGTATTGGCTTTCAGAAAAGCGATTGACTTACCATGTCCCAGGCAAAGGAAAACCACATCTACATTCGGGTTAACCATATCGGTAAAGTTAAGTTCAAGGTCGCCAAACAGGTCCTGATGCACAATTGATATCGGACTGCCCGCGTTTGTTGTGCTGTAAACAAAATCAATGTTCGCCTGCGGATGATGTACCAGCAGTCGTAACAGTTCGCCTGCCGTGTAGCCTGATCCGCCTATAATACCAATGTTAATCATAGCTTTCTCCGTTTACCTGTGCATAAATGTTTTGTGCGTTCCCTAATATCTTAATGAAGCCTTTGGCATCATCTGATGTCCAGACGTTGTTCACTTCACCATACTGCCCGAATTTGGTGTTCATCAAATCGTGAGCCGACTCAATTCCATCAAGGGTAAAGTGATACGGTTTAAGGCTTACCGTTACTGTACCTGTTACCGTTTTTTGAGTGTCCTCTAAAAACACTTCCACATTTCTCATTACCGGATCAAGGTATTGTCCTTCATGGAAAAGCATTCCGTACCAGTTGCCCAGTTGCTCTTTCCAGTACAGCTGCCATTTGCCCAGCACGTGTTTTTCCAAAAGGTGGTGCGCCTTGATTATGATAAGCGGAGCCGCCGCCTCAAAACCTACACGTCCTTTAATGCCTATAATGGTGTCGCCCACGTGTATATCCCTGCCTATGGCAAAGGCAGAAGCCAGTGCTTCAAGTTTCTGGATATTAACCGAAGGCTTATCAAATTTGTTATTGATACCTGTAAGTTCTCCTTTTTCAAAGTGAAGCACAACTTTTTCAGGTTGTGTTTTTGTTAAAGGAGAAGGGTAGGCTTCTTCCGGTAACGGTTGTGATGAGGTTAGGGTTTCCTTACCACCTACGCTGGTACCCCATATCCCCTTGTTAATAGAGTACTGTGCTTTTTCCCAGCTGTACTCCACACCGTTTTCCTGTAGGTAAGCCACTTCTTCCTGACGCGTAAGTTTAAGGTCACGTATAGGGGTAATGATAGTCATTTCCGGAGCTATGGTTTGGAATACGATATCAAAACGGATTTGGTCGTTACCTGCCCCAGTACTGCCGTGAGCAATGGCTTCGGCACCTACGCTTTTTGCATATTTAACCGTTTCCAGTGCCTGGAAAACCCTTTCGGCACTAACAGAAAGCGGGTAGGTATTGTTTTTAAGCACGTTGCCAAATACAAGGTACTTAATTGCTTTTTCGTAATATTTATCAATAATATCAAGGTTTACGTGGTGAGCACTTCCCAGTTCGTAAGCCCTTGTTTCTATACCGTTTAATTCTTCAGGCGTAAAACCGCCTGTGTTTATAAGTATGGTATGCACTTCATACCCCAGTTCGTTTTTTAGGTACTTAAGGCAGTAAGAGGTATCAAGACCGCCGCTGTAGGCTAAAACTACTTTTTTCATTATACTTTTTCTTTTTTAAGGAAAAGTGCCAGCTTTATATTTTTAAGCCTTAGCAGCACTTTTTTGTTAAACGTGTATTTTTCTTCTGTTTTCTTTTTGGCGGGGTCATACAGCATACCGGTACAAAGGCACATTTTGTACTCTTTGCGCTCCAGTATATCGAAGTTTGAACAGCCACGGCATCCGTTCCAAAAGCTTGGATCATCTGTAAGTTCACTAAAAGGCACCGGCTTGTAGCCCAAATCAGAATTGATTTTCATAACGGCCAGCCCTGTGGTGATACCAAATATTTTTGCTCCCGGATATTTTTCCTGAGAGTATTTGAATACTTTTTCCTTTATTTTTTTTGCAAGGCCCAGCGCCCTGTAATCAGGATGCACTATAAGGCCTGAGTTAGCCACAAACTTGCCGTGAGACCAGCTTTCTATATAGCAGAAGCCTGCAAACCTTCCGTTTACGGTTGCTACCACAGCATCGCGGTTCTCCATTTTCTTCATAACATACTCAGGGGTTCTTCGGGCAATACCCGTACCTCTTTGTACGGCAGAAGCGTTGATGGTTTCACAAATTTCTTCTGCAAATTTGTAGTGCTCTTCGTGAGCTATTACAATAGATACATTCATTTCAGTACTAATAGAAATAAATTAATATATGATCAATAAAATAAACAGGGTAAAACGGAACCGGACGGACCGGACCATAGTGATATTGCAGACCTTACGGCCTGAATCGTCGTCGATTCTCTAAAGAATTAGGATTAGATATAAAAGAATGGCCTTTTACTGCAGGCCTTAAAAAAACAGATAGTGTTTTCAATTCCGTTAAAATAAAATTAATACTAAATAAAGTACACCCAGTATGTGGCAGGTATAGTTATACCAACCGCACAACCCGGTAGTTAAGCCGGATAGCTGTTTGATTTTTAGGGAGTTTAGTATTAAATCTATTTTTATTCATCGTTGCAAATTTATAACTTAAATTAAACGATGGCTGTTAAATTTTATGTAAGCCTGTATTTTTAACTAAAAAAAGGAAAAATCGGATTTTGATTTAATATTTTAAATTTTTTTGAGGTCAAAATTTTTAAATATTAATTTTTTTAAGCTAAAAAAATAGTGGAGTAGTATAAAAAAGCCCCTCAAACGAGGGGCTTTAAGTATTATTTTTTGCTGAAAGGCGGCAATAATTTGCTGCTTACCTCACCAAACCCGATTCTGATATCATCGTTTTGACAGTAGCCTCGCATAATTACGGTATCTCCGTCTTCAATAAATTTACGTTCTTCTCCATTACTTAATTTAAGTGGATTTTGTCCACCCCATGTAAGCTCCAGCATAGACCCGAAACTGTCTGGTGTTGGTCCCGAAATAGTACCGCTACCCATTAGGTCACCAGAGTTAACACGGCAACCGTTTACAGTATGGTGAGCCAGTTGCTGAGACATACTCCAGTACATGTACTTAAAGTTAGAGTTACATATAATGGTTTCTTCTCCGTTTTCAGGAGCTAAACCTACCTGTAACTTAATATCAAAAGCGTGCTCTCCTGTTTGCTGAAGGTACTCTAATGGCTTAGGGTCATTTTGCTCCGGCCCTGCTGTACGGAATGGCTCAAGCGCATCCAGTGTTACAATCCAGGGAGACATTGATGATGCAAAGTTCTTAGCAAGGAACGGGCCTAATGGCACATATTCCCATTTTTGAATATCACGTGCACTCCAGTCGTTAAACAGTACCATACCAAAAATGTGGTCTTCTGTTTCATTTACCGGGATTGGTTCTCCCATTATGTTGGCATCTGTAGTGATGAAAGCCATTTCAAGCTCAAAGTCAACCCTTTTTGAAGGACCAAATACCGGTTGGGTTTCTCCCGGAGGAAGTGTTTGCCCGTTAGGACGGTGTACCGGTATACCCGATGGTACAATGGTAGAGCTCCTACCGTGGTAACCTACCGGAATGTGCAGCCAGTTTGGTAAAAGGGCGTTATCCGGATCACGGAACATTTTACCTACGTTTGTAGCATGCTCGCGGCTTGAGTAAAAATCGGTATAATCACCAATAAGTACCGGAAGCTGCATTTCCACATCCTTAATGTCAAATATTACTACTTCCCTGTGTTTCTCGTTGTCCCTAAGTTTAGGGTTGTTAATGTCGAAAATATCCGCAATGCGATTCCTTACCAAACGCCAGGTTTTTTTACCGTCTGATATGAAGTCGTTAAGGGTATCCTGCATGAACATATCGTCTGTAAGCTCTATGCCTTCAAAATAGTTTAACTGTTGCAGTGCACCAAGGTCTATTGCGTAGTCTCCTATTCTTGTTCCTATAGTAATTACGTCGTCTTTAGTGATAAAAACGCCAAAAGGAATATTCTGTATAGGGAAATCGCTGTTTTCGGGTACATTAAGCCACGATTTTCTGGAAGGGTCGTTTGCTGTTAATGTCATATTACTTTGTTTGTGTATGATTTTGTTATTCAATTATCAAATATACTTTGCTATATCGTTTTGACAAACGATTTTTTGTATTTTTGACGGCAAATTAACGAAAAAATATAAAATGCTACGCGACGAACAAATTTTCGACCTGATCCTTGAAGAACAAGACAGGCAGATTAACGGACTGGAACTTATTGCATCAGAAAACTTTGTGAGCGACCAGGTAATGGAAGCAGCGGGTTCTGTACTTACTAATAAATATGCCGAAGGTTATCCGGGAAGGAGATATTATGGCGGATGTGAGGTAGTAGATGTTATCGAGCAAATTGCCATTGACAGGGCGAAAACCTTGTTTGGTGCTGAGTATGCAAACGTACAGCCACACTCTGGTTCTCAGGCTAATGCTTCTGTTTTCCACGCTTGCCTTAAACCGGGTGATAAAATATTAGGTTTCGATCTTTCTCATGGAGGTCACCTTACTCACGGTTCTCCCGTAAACTTTTCGGGTAGGTTATACCAACCTGTGTTTTATGGTGTGGAAAAAGAAACCGGAAGACTTAATTACGATAAAATTCAGGAGATAGCTACACAGGAACAACCTAAAATGATTATTGCAGGTGCTTCTGCCTACTCTCGTGATATGGACTTTAAACGCTTTAGGGAAATTGCCGACAGCGTAGGTGCTTTACTTCTTGCCGATATTTCTCACCCTGCAGGACTTATTGCTAAAGGTCTTTTAAGTGATCCAATTCCTCACTGTCACGTTGTTACTACTACAACTCACAAAACCCTTAGAGGGCCAAGAGGTGGTATGATATTAATGGGTAAAGATTTTGAAAACCCTTGGGGTATCAAAACACCTAAAGGTGAAATAAGAATGATGTCTTCTTTACTTGATGCTGCTGTATTCCCAGGTAACCAAGGTGGTCCGTTAGAGCACATTATCGCTGCTAAAGCTGTTGCTTTTGGTGAGGCTTTAAGTGATGAGTTCTTCCGTTATACACTACAGGTACAGAAAAATGCTCAGGCTATGGCCGAAGCTTTTGTTAAGAGAGGATATGACATTATCTCGGGAGGTACAGATAACCACATGATGCTTATTGACCTTAGAAACAAAAACATTACAGGTAAAGAGGCAGAAAATGCTTTAGTAAAAGCTGAGATCACTGTTAACAAGAACATGGTTCCGTTTGACGATAAGTCTCCGTTTGTAACATCGGGTATCCGCGTGGGTACGGCTGCAATCACAACACGTGGTTTAGTAGAGGCTGATATGGAAACTGTTGTTGCTCTTATTGATAAGGTTATCACTAACTTTACTAATGAAGAAATTATTGAAGAAGTAGCCGATGAAGTAAACGGTATGATGGGTGAAAGACCTATTTTTGTTTACTAATCAAACACTATATAGTATATATAAAATCCCTCCTATAGGAGGGATTTTTGTTTTTATATAAATGCATTTTATCGATTAATTTCAAGTTTTACATTAGGCTTACTTAAATAAAATGTTTTGCAATACTTTCCTGTATAAAAACTTCTTAATTTTATAATGGAAAAAAACTTAATGTTAATCAAAACCAATAAGTTATGAGGAAGTATTACACACTTTTATTACTACTTTTTACAATAGCTGCTGCCAATGCCCAGAGTTTTGGCAGGTCTGAACTAAAGGTAAACGGTACTTATGATATTAACATGCTTATTTATGATGTTTGGTTACGGCAGGGAACTACAGCAAATATTACAATGCGCTTTAACCAGACTCCCGAAGGCATAACAAAAGCATTAGCAATGGTAAACAGAATGCTTAATGAGAACGGACGCTTTATTGAGAACCCTGATATTTTTAACAGTTTTGAAGGAAAGGATTTAGACCGTAAGAATCCGGATAAAATTCATTACTCGGTACAGGCAGGAAATTCCCGTATTAATGAGGGGTGGGTGCTTGACGACGGATCAGTATTACAGCTTTTGTTGGGTGCGTGTAACTATGAGGTTAATGTTTTAAATGCCTATAAATAAAAAAGACCCGTGGGTGGAAGCCCCTGGGTCTTTAAATTGTTGGCCCATAACATGACCAGCAATGAGCGGCAAATGTATTGCTAAAATTCGATTAACACTACAAAAATCTGCTTTATTTTATTTAATTATTATTTCGTGTTTCGTTAGTAACCCCTTAAGTCCTGACTCTGAAAATATTGCCTTTTTAAGTTTATTCTTTTCGGGATCGATAGTGTAGTTGTAACTGGTTGAAAAATCGGTTTTATTGGCAATTGTATCCAGAAATACGGTTTTGTGAAGGTTACAATTATCAAATATTACGTCGGTAATATCGGCATTCATAAAGTCAGATGCTATAATCTGGCATCCGGTAAATACCGTTCCCCTCATTTTAAGGGTATAAAACTTGGTATAATCCAGTATACATTTTTTAAATTCAAATTTAAAGAGCAGGGTGTCTACCATGGCAAAATTTACTCCTGTAAAGTTACATCCTGTAAACATCACATCCCTAAATGATACATAGTTGATTTTTGCTTCGGTAAAGTTACAGTTTACAAATTCGCAGTCGGTAAATGCTACCCCAAGGTAATTACACTGTGTGAAGTCGCAGTTAGTAAAAGTACAGCGTTCGTAATCCTTGTACATAATATCATCAGGGCCAAATACTGTATTGTTTATTTGTGTGTCGAGTATATAGTTTGCAGACATATTTTTTGTATTAAAGGCGGCAAGTTAACTATTAACGGGGCTTATTTTGTGATTTTGTTAAAACAAAATGAATGTTAGATTAGCTAACTTAGTAGGAACTAATAAATAATTAAAACTAAAAACATGAAAAAGATTGTAGTAACATTCATTTTTTTATTAGGAGCATTAACGATGCAGTCTCAAACTTTTGGTGCCAGCGGACTTAGTGTTAAAGGAGATTATTCATCTGCTAAAGCAGATTATAATAAGTGGTTAAGAATAGGGAATACCTTTGATGCGACCATGAAATTTGAACAAACCGAACAGGGACTTGACCAGGCAGTAGCTTTAGTACAGCGTATGCTTATTGAAAATGATCTTGATGTAGGAAGACCTGATGTTTACAAAAGTGTTGGTGCTGAAGGAACAGCAAATAAAAGTTCTAAAGATTTAAATGAACTTATAATGAAAGGTAAAGCAAGGGTTAATATGGCATGGTTCTCTCCCGATGGTTCTACACTGCAACTGTTTTTAGATAAGAACAGTTATGAGGTTAACGTAATGAATGCCTACAAAGTAAGATAAATATGTATCTTAGGTTCCCTAATCGGGAAATATGGATTCTCTTAAAAAACTACAACAAACCGTTTTCAGTCTGCACCAGTTACCTGAGGCAGACTGGGATATGTTTGCCCAAATACTTACCTACAAAACCTATAAAAAAGGAGATACCTTAATTAAGGAAGGAGAACTGGAACACTATATTTACTTTTTGGAAAAAGGAACAACCCGTAACTACTTTTTAAAAGAAGGGAAGGAGTTTACTGTGGCTTTTCACTTTTCGGGTGAATTTGTTACGGCCTTTTATTCCCTTATAACTGGTGCGGCAAGTATAGTTACTATTGAGCTTTTAGAAGATGCCGAAGTGGTAGTTATACCTTACAGGGATTTAGAAATGTTTTACCAAAAATCATTTCATGGTGCCACGGTAGGTAGGAAAATGGCAGAGATGCAGTATGCTCACAGGCTTGAAAAGGAAATGGAATTACTTTCACTAACTGCGGAAGAGCGCTATGTAAGACTTATGGAAAGAAACCCTGAGCTTGTGGCTGCTATTTCTGTAAAGCATCTTTCTTCCTATTTAGGGATACAACCCGAAAGCCTTAGTAGGATTAGAAAACAATACGCACGAAACTAACATACATCATTTTTTATCATCTATAACAGTCCCAATTTTGTATTAATCAAAAAACGGACAGTTATATGGATGTATTAATAGTACTTTTTACGACTTTTATTGCCGGTATCCTGATAAGTAAGCTTACCAAAAGAGATTTTAAATGGCGCTTTAGCGGTAATCTGGCTATGTGTTGTATGTTGTGCTTTACAGGTGTAGGACACTTTTTGTTTACTAAAGGAATGGCGATGATGCTCCCTTCAGTAGTGCCTTACAGGGAGGCTTTAGTATACATAACAGGAGTGGCAGAGTTTATATTTGGTGTACTTTTATTATTTCCTGCCTACAGGAAAACTACGGGTATTATTATAATACTGTTTTTCATTCTTATACTTCCGGCAAATATTTATGCATCCCTGCATAATGTAAACCTAATGGAGGCAAATTATACTGGTAAAGGCATAACTTATTTGTGGTTTAGGGTTCCGTTACAGGTATTTTTAATTGTATGGGTTTATGTGTTTTCTATAAGGAAAATGTAGTATTTTGATTACGAATGGTTTGATTTATTATTTGTTTTAATTCTGTTTAAAATTTTGTTAAACGTATAGGTATTTGTGTTAAATGCTTAATAAATAAGTATATTTAATAGGAATTTCAAACCCAAACCATGATAAATAAATACCTGCTTTTAGCATTATTTATCCCTTTTGTAATGTTTGCTCAAAACACAAAAGTGGATTCGATAGCCGTTCTTGTTACAGATAGGATGAGCGATGTGATTGGTGACTTGACTTCCTGCAGTTTTAAGATGGAAGCCTCGATGGATGAAACAGGACAGTACGGACTGGAAAAAAGATTTACTTCATACCAGGTATACCTAAAAGGGCCAGACCGGCTTTTGGTTCAGGCAAGGGGAGACAAATCCCACAAAGGGTATTGGTATAATGGTGAACATTTGGTTTACTATTCCTACAGGGAGAATAACTATTCGGTTATTGCTGCTCCCGATTCTACACTAACAGCCATAGAAAAAATTCATAACGACTACGGGATTGAATTTCCTGCAGCCGATTTTTTCTTTCCTGCCATAACCGATGATATACTCGAAAACTTCCCTGTGTTTGTTTACCTGGGCAGTAAGTATATTAACGGGAAAGAATGTTTCCATTTAATGGCAGATAATGATAAGATGAATTTTCAGGTATGGGTATCTAATGATGCCTATACACTCCCTATAAAGTTTTCCATTACTTACAAGGACCGGGAAGGCACCCCTCAGTACAACGCCACTTTTTCTGAATGGAATCTTAATCCTGATTTGCCCGATGTGCTTTTTGATTTTATTCCGCCTCCCGATGCCGGCCAGATTGCTATTTTACCAATGCAAGATGAGTAACCAACCTAAAATCCTTACTTATGGAAACGACTAATAAATTACCAATACGATATTTACTGGGTGCTTTTTTAGCTTGTGTGTTAATGCTTCCTGTTGAAAGCATTGCACAGCGTTTGCCTCATAGAGGAGGGAACGGAAGAGCTGCACCAGCACACAGAAGTGCACCAGCAAGGCAAGCCCCTTCGCGACAGGCTCCTTCAAGAACAAAGCAGGCTACAAGGCAAGTCCCATCCAGACAACAAAATACAAGGCAGGCTCCGTCTCATAATAATTCAAGACCTACTATAAATGGAGGAAGTAGAAAATCAAACAACAGGAATTCTACTTCTAATCACCATACCACACCAAGCAGAGGCGGACATAATAAGGTAAATGTTTCTAACAACAAAAGAGGTGATGTGAATATTAATATTGATAATAGCATGCATACTGTTGTAAGATCAAACAGAGTAGCTTATACAAGGCCCCCTTATCGATACGGAGGCAGAGGTTTTTATTGTTATCATCCCTATTATTACCATCCGTTCCGTCCGTTTTACTGGGGACCTGTATGGCATCCTTGGGGATATTTTGTTGCAAGCCTAGCCACTACTGCAATAATAATATCTATAGAGAATCAAAAATACCACTATGACCAGGGAGTTTATTATGTAGAAAGCAACGGAGGTTATACTGTAGTACAGGCACCTGTAGGAGCAACCATAAAGGTATTACCCGAAGGGTCTCAAACAGTAACGGTTAACGAAACCACAAATAATTATTACTACGGAGGTACCTATTATGAAAAGTCAGACGGAGGTTATACGGTTGTGCCCCCTACAGCCGGAACTGTTGTCGAAAACCTGCCCGAAGGAGCAGAAGAAACCAGAGTTGGCGACCAAACCTATGTAAAATATGGTGAGACCTACTACCAACCGGTACAGGTTGACGGAAAGAACATGTATGAAGTAGTAGAAGTAAAGCAAGAATAATCTTATATTTATACCCCACATAATTTAAGCTGATGACCCACACTAAAAATTGGCTTAGCAATATAACCCCACGTTTTCATATTACCCTTTTCTGGGTGGTATGCCTATGTTGTTGTTTTAATGCTCACGCCCAGAAGAACGATACCATTATCCTTAAAAATAAGGATAGGCTTATCGGAGAGATTAAAGAGATGGACAAAGGTGTCCTTATTATTGAAACAGACTACAGTGATAGTGATTTTAATGTCAAATGGCTTGATATTAAGCAACTGAACAGTAAGCAAACATTTCTTATAACCCTCAGGAACGGAGACAGGTTAAACAGTATGCTGCAAACCGACTCTATAAACGGGGGCAGGGTAGTGTTGTATGATGTAACCGAAAAGAAATACATCTATACATCGGTACATGATATTGTGTATGTGAAATCCATTAAACAGGGCTTTATTTCCAGGCTTGATGCCTCTTTATCTATAGGGGTAAACCTAACTCAGAGTAACAACTTCAAGCAGTTTACTATGAGGAGTACCTTAGGTTATACGGCAAACTACTGGAGTATGCAGGGGAGTTATAATGCTATCAAAACAAAGCAGGATAATAGTAATGATATTAGCCGAACAGACGCCAGCCTTGGACTAAGGGTATTTTTAAAACGCGATTATTTTCTAAACCTTTCGGGTGAACTGCTTCAAAACGATGAGCAGCAGTTGGATTTGAGGCTAACTACCAAACTGGGTTTTGGTAAATATTTTGTACATACTAACAAGCTGTACTTTGGCGGAGTAATAGGTGTTGCGTGGAATAATGAGAGGTATGAACCTATACTGAATTCTGACAGGAATAGTGCCGAGGCATTTAGTGGCATTGAGCTTAATATGTTTGATATTAAAGATTTCAGCCTGTTAACCAATGCAGTGGTTTATCCCAGTTTAACAGAGAAACACAGGGTTAGGAGTGATATAAAACTCGACCTGAAATATGATTTGCCTCTTGAGTTTTTTATTAAATTCGGGTTTACATATAATTACGACAGAAGGCCGCCGGAAGGTGCCAACAAGGAAGATTATGTTCTCCAGGCTACATTTGGCTGGGAACTATAATTTGTGTTAGTTTTTTTAACAATCCCCTGTCTATAAGCAGGGGATTGTTTTTTTATAACCCGTTTTAAAAACAAACTGCAGGAGGCTTTACTATGGGGAGTTTTGGGTTATATTTTTTTAGGCGAGCCTAAATTATTATATTTGCTGACATTCAATCGCTTTTTAGAATTGCATATCGCATTCTTCATGCCTTTCAGCCCTTATCTGTATTACCAAAATTTAGTATCTGTGTGGTAATTGGGGCTTATTACAAAAAAGGCTATTAGCATATATAAGTAAAACTAATAATGGGAATATGTATATATCCTCATGTATAAATACGCTAAAATTTTTTTAAATAATGGAAATACACATTGTTGATTTAATAATATTTATAGTTTACCTGATAGTAATGCTGGGTGTTGGCTTCTATTTTATGGGGCGTAACAAATCTAAAGATGATTATTATGTAGGAGGCAGAAACATGTCGGCAGGTCATATAGGACTTTCGGTAGTAGCGACCGATGTAGGCGGAGGTTTCTCCATAGGCTTGGGAGGTCTTGGTTTCATGATGGGGCTATCGGGTAGCTGGATGCTTTTTACAGGACTCTTGGGGGCATGGTTAAGTGCAGTATTATTAATTCCTAAAATATATCCTGTGGCAAGGGAGAACAAATTCCTTACATTTCCTCAGTCACTGGCACATCATTATAACGGTAAAGTGGCTCTTATAGCCGGGTTTATTTCCCTTATAGGCTATGTAGGCTTTACCAGTTCACAAATATTGGCAGGAGCCAAGTTGGTAGAGGCAACATTTCCTTCGGTATCCATTAATATGGCAGTACTTATAATGGGGGTAATTGCTGTAGTTTATACGGCTGTAGGAGGTATTAAGGCTGTAATTTATACCGATACCATTCAGTGGATAATACTTATGGGCGGACTCATATTTATTGGTATTCCGGTAGGGTATGCTTATATAGGCGGATGGGAAGCTATTAGTAAAACCGTTCCGGCAGAATTTATGTCGTTATCCAACCTTTCATTCGTACAGTTTTTTAACTGGCTTATTACCATTGTACCTATATGGTTTGTGGGGATGACTTTGTACCAACGTATTTTTGCCTGCAGAGATGTAAAAACGGCTAAAAAAGCATGGTTTATTGCGGGCTTGTTTGAATGGCCTATTATGGCTTTTATGGGAATAGCCCTGGGGCTTTTTGCAAGGGTAGGTTATGAGCAGGGATTGTTTACTGCCATAGGTTATGCACCCGGTACACAACTGGATGCCGAGCTTGGGTTACCATTATTTTTAAGAACAATATTACCGGTAGGATTGATGGGGCTTATGCTTTCGGCTTACTTCTCGGCTATTATGTCTACTGCCGATAGCTGTTTGATGGCTGCTTCGGGTAACTTTACTACCGATATTTTAGAATACTTTAAAGGTACCAGAAAGTTCGGACACATAAAATACTCTCAAATTATTACTTTAATAATAGGGGCATTAGCCATTATACTGGCGACCAATATGCAAAATGTACTGGAACTAATGTTGTACTCGTATGCCTTTATGGTATCGGGGTTATTAGTGCCTGTTTTGGGTACGTTATTACTCAAAAAGCCATCAGCAAGGGCTGCTGTAGTGGCTATGGTTGTGGGCGGACTTACAACACTAATCCTTATTATCACCCAGGTAAAATTGCCATTGGGGCTTGATGCTAACTTTTTTGGTATCGCCGCTTCGTTCATATCATTTGTACTAATACAATATACCGATAAGCCAAAAGGTGTGGTAGCGTAGTATAAATTAGAATTTAAATTGATTAAAAGTCCTGCTTATAAAGCGGGACTTTTTTTGTAAGTCAAAATGTTAAAACTTATATGTAAAGTGTTATATTGCAAGGTATAAACCAATCTTTAAATTATGAAAAAAAACTACCTTACTTTACTTTTATTTTTTTTAACGTCTTTTATTTATGCTCAGGAGCCATTTGTTACGGTATGGCAACCACTTTATAACTGGAGTATAACTATTCCGGCTGTTTATGATGCAAATAATAATTATACTGTTGATTTTGGTGATGGAACAATATTAACTAATCAAACAGGTCCGTGTACTCATACCTATGAGGAGTCAGAGGTATTAAACCCATATACGGTTACCATATCCGGTACTCTTGGAAGACTTGATTTTTCAACGTTAAGTGTTGATGAGGCCGAAAAACTGATTGAAATACAGCAATGGGGGGATATACCTTGGACTAGTATGGAAAATACCTTTAATGGTTGTGTTGGTTTTAATTTATCTGCTACAGATGCACCAAATTTGAGCCAGGTAACAAGTACAGAGGGGATGTTTTATGGGGTTAATATTAGTTTTGGTATTCTTGATTTGGATAACTGGGATGTTTCTAATATAATCAATATGAAAAATATGTTCAGAGAAGCTTCTTTTTCCAGTATTCTTTTTGATACTTGGGACGTATCTAATGTTACTAATATGGAAGGAATGTTTTCTGGTGTAATCTATTTTAATTCTCCTTTAAATAACTGGGATGTTTCTGGTGTCACTACTATGAAAGACATGTTTAACGGCTGCGTTACATTTAATCAGCCATTAGATAACTGGGATGTTTCTAATGTAGCAGATATGTCTAATATGTTTTGGAGCTGTAATATGTTTAATCAGCAATTAAATAGCTGGGACGTATCTGGTGTTACAGATATGTCTTTTATGTTTGCAGCTTGTCCATTTAATCAATCATTAAACAACTGGGATGTGTCCAGTGTTACAAATATGTCTAATATGTTTAGGAATGGTTCGTTTAACCAACCATTAAACAATTGGGATGTTTCTAATGTTATAAGTATGTCTCATATGTTTGAATATAATACAGCATTTGATCAGCCATTAGATAACTGGGATGTTTCTAATGTAACGGATATGTCTTTTATGTTTAGAGGTACTAATTTCAATCAGTCAATAGATAATTGGGATGTATCTAATGTTACTAATATGTCTAACATGTTTTTGAGCTGTGATATGTTTAATCAGCCATTAAATAGCTGGGACGTATCTAGTGTTACAGATATGTCTTTTATGTTTAAAACTGCAAATTTATTTAATCAGCCACTTGAAAACTGGGATGTTTCCAATGTTACTACTATGGAAGAAATGTTTTATTTTGCAACTTCATTTAATCAGCCATTAAATAACTGGGACGTTTCTAGTGTTACTAATATGGCTTATATGTTTTATGTTTCCAGTTCATTTGACCAACCATTAAATAATTGGGATGTTTCGAACGTTGTAGATTTTTCAGGTATGTTTACACAAGCATCTTCATTTAATCAGGATCTTTCCGCTTGGGATTTTACAAGTGTGGCTTTTAATTTTTATGGTTTAGTTTCCAGTACAGCCATTAGTACAGAAAATTATGATGCTTTACTGTATAAGTTTGCTCAATTACAGATAGAAAATCAGTTTTTAACATCACATGATCTTTATTATTGTGATACGGATGTTAGAGATTATCTTATAAATGATTTAGGATGGATGATTTTTGAAGATGCTTTAGGTGAAGAATGTCAGGGGAATACTATAAACGGAACTGTTTTATTTGATGAAGATAATAATGGCTGTGACAGTAATGATACTGCAATGGCTAATTTTTTAGTTAGGGCTAATAATGATGTGTTTAGTTATGCTACAACAGTAGAAATTGACGGGAGTTATGAGCTTAAAACTTATGCAGAAACAACATATGAAGTAGAAGTACTTGGAGTACCGGATTACTATACCATAGTACCTGAAACATCTGTAGTAAGCTTTACGGGGTTTGGTAATACAGAAGAAATTGGTTTCTGCGTGAGTTCAAATGAGGTTATTGAAGACTTAAGTGTTTTAATATTACCTGTAAACGAAGCCCGCCCCGGATTTGAAGCAGAATATCAGTTGGTTATTGAAAATTTAGGGATACAATCCATTCCTGCAGTAACAGTAAGCTTTACTTATGATGATGCAATGCAGTCTTTTGTTAGTGCTGTTCCTGCTGCATCATCAAATTCAGATAACGTATTAACTTTCGACTTAAGTGATTTCCAGCCTTTTGAAAGCAGGGTAATTGATATTACTATGGAAACATTTACACCTCCTACGGTTAACGGGGATGATATATTAAACTTTACCGCTACGGTAACTCCAAATGAAAATGATTACACTCCGCAGGATAATACTTTTGGATTTGAACAGATAGTAGTTAACTCTTTTGATCCTAATGATAAGAAAGTGGTTCAGGGTAGTGAGATTTACATTGAACAGGCTACAGAATATCTGGATTATATCATCAGGTTCCAAAATACAGGGACAGCAAGTGCAATAAACATAAGAGTTGAAGATATGCTTAGTGACGATGTAGACTGGAGTACGTTTAGACCTGTAAGTTCAAGTCATGATTACAGAATAGAAATAACTGATGATAACCATGTTGAATTTATTTTTGAAAATATAAATCTGCCTTTTGAGGGGGAAGATGAAGCAGGAAGTAACGGTTTTATCGCTTACAAGATAAAACCTGTTGCCGGACTTGAGGTAGGCGATATTATTCATAGTAATGAAGTGAATATTTATTTTGATTATAACCTGCCTATCGTAACCAATAGTGTTACTACACAAATAATAGAGTTGCTTGGTATTAGCGATAATATTCTAAACAAAAGTTTAGTACTATATCCAAATCCGGCTAATGATGTTCTTTATATTAAGGCAGAAAACAATGTGTTACCAGAAGAAGTTGTTATATACAACTTAGAGGGACGTGAATTAGTGTCGTTTAACCAGAACCTTGAGAGTATGGATATCTCTGACTTAAGTTCGGGAATCTATCTGGTTACAGTACAAACTAATAGTGGTAAGGCAGATTATAGACTTGTAAAAAAATAAAAGTATTTAAATAGATAAAATAAAAAGCTTCTGAAGAAATCAGGAGCTTTTTTATTAAATGCCTACAACAAAAACTCTTTGTACAGCGTTAGTTTAAGCGAAAACCAATTAACAAACCACACTTAATTAAAATGATGAAAAATGCATTAACAGCCCTGTTATGCCTTGTAGGATTTCAGGTTGCTGTAGCCCAAAGTGTTTCGGGCAGGATTATAGATTCAGAAACAGGTGCACCACTCTCTTTTGCCGATGTACAGATAAACGATTCCAATAGCATAATGAGTAATACCGAGGGCGGATTTACTGTTCCTGAAAAAAATGCAGATGATGCGACTATGCTTACTGTTTCCTTCTTAGGGTATTACACACAGTATTTAACAGTTAGAGATTTAAAAAACAATGATGGTACTGTGAGGTTAAAACCCGGTGCGTTTAAACTGGAAACGGTTTATATATCTAAAGCCAGTATGAATGCCGACAGTATTATGGCATCGGTTAAAAATAATTTAAAAAACAATTATAAATTTTACGGCAGTAATAATAAAACAACATTTTTTTACAGAAGTTCGGCTGCAATAACCCCAGCAAAGGCTGAAGCTAAAATAAGCCAGTCTACCAAATACAGTAAAGAGGAGATTAAAGAGGCTAATAAAGAGCTGGAGACGTTTATATCTACAATTAAAGCGAATCCACCCAAAGAATTTGCCGATGTACTTATTGACCATTATATGACAAAAAAAATGGTAAAGGGTAAAATAGGGTTTCTTACCAGAGATCAGGTTATAAAAGCAGTAAAACTAAGGGATAACAGCAACCCTATATCATTAAACGATATGCTGGAAACCGGAGCAAAAATTTTATTTACCCACCTTGATCCCGAAAAGTATTACAGAATAAAAAGCGGATGGTTTGGTACTCGTGATACGATTGTTTCCCATAATAGTTTTGATACTGATGATGTTACGAAAGAGAAAAATAACCTGAAGGATGTAACCTCAGAGATTAGTATTTTCAGGTCGGGAAGCAGCTTGCAGTACAGTAGTAATCTTGATTTTGTAAAGAATAATGAGATATATAAGTACAGTTTTGTCGGAGTAACAGAAGACGGAGATAACGGAAGGGTATTTATAATAAAATTCAGGCCGGGAAAACGCCGTGCCAAATATAACGGAACCTTATATATAGCCGAAAAGGATTATGCAGTAATAAGAGCTGATTATGGGCTTGCCGATGGCAGGAAACTTGGTGGGATAAACCTAAAGTTTATTTTAGGTATAAAACAGCTTGAAAATGTAAGTAGGGGTACCCTTGTTTTTAAAGAAAGTGAAGAAGGAGGTTATTACCTAAAATACGCTTCAAAAGAATCGGGAGAATATGTTTACATTAACAGACCTTTAAAGTTTATTGAGATAACTAACGGAGGCAAGGAAAAAATTGAATTTGAGGTAAAGGTTGAAATGAATGTTTTAAACAGGCAGGAGTTTTGTTTTGTATCAAAATCGGCTATAACCGAAGCAGAGTTTGATGCTCTTGAAGAAAAGGATTTTGAATATGAAACGGTAGATGGTTACAGTCCGGATATATGGAAGGAATTTACATCGATAGAACCTCTTGAAGAGATGAAACAATTTAAAAATGTTACACAGTAATTATTTTACATCAACCGAGTTATGAATAAATATTTTTTCTTTTCTTTTTTATCATTTTTCTTTCTTGTTTCCTGCTCAAAAAAAGTAGTATCTTCAAACTCAATACCTCTTAGATACAATGGTCACTTGTACCTTGATGTTAAGGTGCAGGATAAAGTATACGGTAATTTTATATTTGATACAGGAGTATATGGAATATGCGTTGATTCTCTTTTTTTTCAAGAAAACGGTCTTGGTACTTCAACTAAAGATATTAAAATAGAAGGCATAGGTAATTCAACATCAACAGGTCAGGTAATAACCGATACTATTGATTTTGAATTTGCTAATAATGAATATCGTTATGCTACTTTAACAATAATGTACGATTTTAAAGGTTTGTTAGGTGAACCGGTAGATGGTATCTCGGGGCTTAATACTTTTGAGCAAAAGCCATATATGTTAGATTATGTTTCACAAAAAATCATATTTACCGATTCGGTTAAAGGTTATAAACCTGTAGATGCAGAGTTTAAAGACAATCGTATTTATATTCCTTTAACAATAACGCTTAAAAATAAAAAAAAGATTAAGGGAAAGTTTCTGCTTGATACCGGTTGTACCCAAACTATTTTGAATAGTCATGTATATATGACCGATGGGGTTTATAATGCGACTGATAAAAAAGAGGTTTTAGCTAAAGGAGGTTTCGGGGGCGACACAAAAGGATGTTTTTTACCTCTCAAAGCTGTCGAATTAGGTAATTTTAAAATTAAGAACATTATTGCAACAGTTTCAAGAGACTCTCTTGGAATGTTAGCAAGCCCTGATTACATGGGGGTTATAGGTAACGATTTGCTGGATGATTTTAATATAATTTTTGATCATCAAAAGGAAAAAGTATGGGTAAAGCCTAATAAAAACTTCAATAAAAACGACAACAAACTATTTCGTGGTATCTCTTTTTTAAACAAAGGTGAATATTGGATTGTAAGTGGTATTGTTACAGATACCGAACCTTACAGAAAAGGAATTAGAATGAATGACTTGGTCCTGCAGGTAAACAATATTCCTGTTAAAGATATTGATCTTGATGAGTTTTTGGATTCGCTTAAAGTTAATGATAATTTACTTCTTAAAATAAAACAGGGAAACGAAGTAAAGGATATAAAATTTAAACTCAAGGCTTTTGTGCGTTCTTAGAATTATAAAAGAATATCATATCAGTATAAAGTAAAGCCCATACAATATATGGGCTTTATTTTTGTGAAATTAAATGCGTTATTATTTCAGCATATATGTAATAGCACCACCGTCAACAGTAATCTCTGTACCACTTATAAAACTGGCATCATCAGAAGATAAGAATACTACAGTTTTTGCAATTTCGTCGGCATTACCTAATCGTTGCAGTGCGGTAGATCCTGCCAGGTTTTCTTTAGCTTCGGCATTTGCCACACTGTCAAGCCCCGGAGTTTGTATTGGCCCCGGACTAACAAGGTTCACGCGTATTTTTCTTTCAGCCAGTTCGTTTGCTGCAATTTGGGCAATTTTGTTGATAGCTCCTTTTGTAGCAGAATATACACTGGTTCCTATACAGGCTGCTGTTGCTACTATTGATGAAGTAAATATAACAGATGAACCATTTGCCAGATGTGGCATTAATTTCTGTAATGTAAAATAATGCCCTTTTACATTAGTGTTAAACTGTGCATCAAAATCGGCCTCGGTTGTTTCTGCAATTGGTCCGAATGTGGCAATTGCTGCATTTAAATAAAGTACATCCAGTTTCTTGCCGCTTTCTGCAACAAACTTTTCTAAAACCGAGATACCCTCAAGGTTTGAGGTGTCTGACACTAAAGTCTTTAAATTGGGGTTATTGATTTCGTCCGAAGCCTTCTGCAGGTTCTCGGCACTTCTGCTTGTTATTAGTACGTTTGCTCCTGCATTGATAAATGCTTTTGCAGTTGCTAAACCTATCCCGGTACTTCCGCCGGTTATTACTACGTTCTTGTTTACTAAACTCATTTTTTGATTTTTAATTATTAACAGTACAAAAGTAAACTGTATTAATTTATTATTGTAACTTTGTAACTAAAAGTAACAGTAACTTTAGAGTAACCAGGTAACTTATGACAGAAAATATTTGCCACAAAAAAGAAATCATGGCCATTCACGATACTATGGATGTGTTAGGAGGGAAATGGAAAATATCCATTATATCTACCATGTGTTATTACAATAAAAGGCGCTTTTCAGATATACTGAATGATCTTAACGGTATATCTAACAAGCAATTAAGTAAGGAGTTAAAGGAGTTGGAACTAAATAAGCTTGTTAAACGTACTGTTTTAGATACCCAACCAATATCGGTACAATACAACCTTACAGATTATGGGCAGTCCCTTAAAAGCCTTATTCATGACCTTGCTGCATGGGGGGCAAAACACAGGCAGGTAATAATTGGAGAAAGTAATATTGTTTAGTTAAGCTCACTAAGAATGTTGAGTCAAAACGATATTAAAAAGAATAGTTGCAGAGATGCATGATAAATTATGGAAACAATAAATAAAAAAATTGCCTATTCGATACTTGAACTAGCCATTGTATCGAAAGGGGTTACTATAGAACAAACATTTAAAAACAGTGTTGCTTTGGCACAAAAAGCCGAAGAAATGGGGTACAAAAGGCTATGGCTGGCAGAACACCATAATATGGTACATGTAGCCAGTGTTGCCACTTCAATACTAATAGGGCATATAGCAGGAAATACTAAAACGATACGGGTAGGTTCGGGTGGTATTATGCTGCCTAACCATTCACCGCTTATTGTAGCAGAACAGTTTGGTACACTGGGCAGGCTGTACCCTAACCGTATTGACTTAGGGTTAGGAAGAGCACCGGGTACCGACCAGGTAACGGCTCATGCCATTAGGAGTGACAGAATGCAGTCGGTTAATAGTTTCCCGTCTGAAATAGAGAAAATACAACAGTATTTCTCAACAGAGAGTGAGTGGGAGCAGGTGCGTGCTGTTGTAGCCGAAGGGGTTAATGTACCGTTGTATATTTTAGGCTCCAGCTTGGATAGTGCACATCTTGCTGCAAAAATGGGTCTGCCGTATGCTTTTGCAAGTCATTTTGCTACAGGTCTGCTGGAAGAAGCACTGCATATTTACAGGAAAGAGTTCCAACCATCTGAATACCTCGATAAACCTTACACTCTTGCAGGAGTTAATGTAATTGCAGCCGATACCGATGATGAAGCCGAAAGAAACTTTACTTCACTAATCAGGATGTTTTTAGGAATACTTACAGGGAAAAGGGAACCATTACAGCCACCAATGGAAATGACAGATGAACTGATGATGATTCAGCATAACCCAGCGGTACGTGAAATGCTTAAATACTCTTTTGTAGGAAGGAAAGAAGCCGTTGCAAAACAGGTAGATAAGTTCCTTAATGAAACAGGAGTGGATGAACTTATGGTTGTGTCTAACTTTTATGACTATAATGACAGGGTTAAATCTTATGAGATATTGTCTGAGATAATGGACGAGCGAAATAAAGTAATAGTATAAAATAAAAAAGCCCATACAATGTATGGGCTTTTTTTGTGACCTCGACAGGATTCAAACCTGTAACCTTCTGAGCCGTAATCAGATGCGCTATTCAGTTGCGCCACGAGGCCTTTTTGCTTCCCGATGTGCCAAAAATAAAGCAATTGGCTTATCGTTCTTTGCGGGTGCAAATATAGGGATTATTGATTAACTTGCAAACCCAAATGAATATAAAATTGAAAAAAAATGGCATTAGAAAACTATATACGTGACATTCAGGATTTTCCGAAACCGGGAATAGGGTTTAAAGATATAACTCCGCTTTTAGGAAACCCCAATGCGGTTAAGGAATGCGTGCAATTATTACTAAACAGCCTTAAAGATAAAAACATTGATAAGGTAATAGGGGTGGAGAGTCGTGGTTTCTTTTTTGCTACTTTACTGGCTTATGAGCTTAATGCAGGGTTTGTACCTGTAAGAAAGCCTAACAAGCTGCCTTATGAAACCATTTCGTCATCTTATGAGTTGGAATATGGTATGGATACCCTTGAAGTGCATGTTGACGGAATTAAGAAAGGGGACAGGGTGCTTATACATGATGACGTACTGGCTACAGGAGGTACTGCTGCAGCGGTTTGCGAACTGGTAGAAAAACTGGGGGGCGAAATTGTACAGTGTAACTTTTTGATGGAACTGTCGTTCCTTAACGGGAGGAATAAAATAAGCAAATATGATATTTATTCGCCATTGGTATATTAATCCAGTGCGTGTATGGTAACGTAGTATTTCCAGGCAATTATTGCTTTTTGAAACTTGGTAGCTTTGCTGAGATCAAGTTGTTGTTTGCTGTAATTGGGTAACAGCCATTTGTTGAGTTTTGCCAGTAGTTTAAACATGGTGAGCTGATTTTGGTTGTATCAAATATAAAAAAAGACTGTTTTGATTGACAGTCTTTTAAGTAAAATATATGATTTCTCTTTTTGTGTGGTTTCTTATTGAATAAATGCTTTTACTTCACCGTTTTGTTTACCTATGGCAATGTTTGATATACCGTTTGAATCCTGACATGTTAGCGATTTTGAAGTCTCTTTCTTATCGTCGGTAATACTTACTTTCAGTTTAACAATTTCACCTGCCTTATTTCTTCTTACTGTTTTATACTTTACGGTTACTCCCATTCTTTGTAGTACATCTTTGTAGTCCTCAAGAGTTTTATCACTTGCATTTTTATTAATTACCACTAATGCACTGTTTTGCTGTTCTTTCGAAATTGCATTAATGTTAGATTCTTCCTCCGTGCCTGATGTAGTAATAGTCACTGTTTTAGGTTTCTCTTTAGTGGTAGTAACCATAATAACGCCATTTCGGCCCTTTTCACCATATTTGGCTATATTTTTATCTATATCCTTACTTACATTTATTGCTGCAATGTTGTCGTGCTTAAGATTTTTAACCATTTCGGTGGTAGCTTCTTTACCATCAATAAATATTAAGGCATCATGTGCATTAACCATATTATGGTTAGTTTCGGTTTGTTGTACGGTAATATATTTACGTATTCTCCCCGTTTGGTTGTCACTTACTCTTTGGGATATTGATGTATTTATATCTTGTGAGGTATTCCTGTCGTAAAAAGCAGTGTCTACAGTTGTAGTATAGTAAGTAAATTTACGCACTCCGTTTTGGCTTACGGTATCGGTTGCTGTATTTATAATAACGGCATTTTTACCGGTTTTAGGGCTATTGTGTTGTTGAGGGATACCTATTTGAGTTTCACCGGCAGAACCGTAGTGTATTTTTTCCATTTCAACAAAATATTCCCCTTTGTCATTTTTCTCAACAGTAAGTAAAAAAGGATCTAGCCCCGTATTCTTTGAAGTACTCCATGACTTAACGTTAGCCGCTCCGGTAATAGTTAAAGCTATATTGGAAATTTCGCCGTTGTCATTTCTGTCGAGTGCATTCAATGTAAAAGTACATCCGGTAGCTTTTTCCAGTTTTTTGATTCCTTCCTTAAGGGTTTCATCACTAGTATTTTTAGTTATTTCTAATGCATGAATCTTGTTTTGCGATTCGGGTTGAACAGTTTGGTTTTCTGTTTCTTTGATTTGGGCTTCTGTTTTTATCTGGAAAAGAAAAACAAAGGCAAACATAAATGGTAATATGAAGGCATACTTAAATGTATTTATTTTTTTAGATGAAGGCGTGTTTAACATCATGATACGTTTTTTGATTAATGGTTGATAAAAATGATTGGTTATTCCCATATATTCCTCATTTAGAGTAAATTTAAGTAGTGTTTTCTGATAAGTTTTCCTATCGGCCACCTGTTTACAGGCTTCGGCATCGGCAATAAACTCAAGGTTTTGTGATATTGTTTTTTTGTACAACCACATAAACGGATTAAACCAAAATAGTATGCTAAACAACTGACCTATTATAATATCTGCCGAATGTTTCTGGCTACTGTGTACCTTTTCGTGTTTCAGGATATTGTTTAATTCGTCTTGTTTAACTGCACTCGAATTATAAACAATATAGCTGAAAAAGGAGAAGGGTAGTGTAATACCAGTGGTATCTATAATGGTATATTGTTTTTCCTTTTTGCCGTTGCTGCCTTTTATTATCGTTTTTATCCTGAATAAATCTATCACTAAACGAATTAGCAATATGGTTGATATGAGTATATATATTCCTGCCAGTACATAATACCAGTTAATGTTAAAAGTTTCTTCGACTACTGCTGGGGTATAATTTTCTGTTGGAGTTAATAGTATTTGAGAAGGAGTATAAGTACGCTCTACAGTTACCGTTTTTGTAATGGTAAGCAAGGGTAAAAATACAGCAGTAAAGAGTCCGGAGAGTAAAAACCACCTGTTAGCTGTAAAAAAGGTTTCTTTTTTTAAAAACAGTATATAGGCAATATAGAATAATGCAATTATCCCTGATGCTTTCAGCATATAGATGGTAAGGTTCTCCATGGCAGTCTTTTTTTAGATTGGTTTTTTAGGGAATACAGAGCTAAACTGTATTCCCCATCATTACTGTTGCTTAACTAACTTTAACAATAAAGATTTATTCTTTTTCATTATTTATTTTCTCGAGTTCTTCCTGCATTAGTTTTCTGGCTTCCTGTATCTCTTTGCGGGATTCTTCCATTTCTTTTCTTATTTCCTGCATTTGCTTTCTTTCCTCCGCTATCTGTTTTCTTTGTTCAGCTTTCATTTTATCAATGTCACCATTTCTCTCTATAATGCGTTCCCTACGGTTTTCAAGCCTTTCTTTTAGTTCTTCTTTTCTTTCCTCTATTTGAATCATTCTTCTTTCAATCCTCTCTTTGTCACGGGCCATTTGAGCTTCACCTCTTTGTAGCTGAACAATGCCTCTCTCAATTTCGACTTTCATTCTACTTCTGTTAGCTTCACTCATTTCCTCAACGCGCTTCATCTGTTCTTCTACTCGTTTGGCCATTTCGCCGTCAAGTTGGGCAACAGCTTCAATATCCATCATGCTAATAGGGTCTATGTTGAAATCCTGAATCATGTCCATGTCCAGTATAACCCCTTTTGGCATTTTTACAACATAGCTTCCGCCTGTTTGTGTAGTTACTTCCAGTACGCCGTCTTTAGCTTCCCTCCCGTATTTCTTTTTAGCTTCTTTGCCGGTAATAACATTTATATTACTAACAATTTGCCCCTGTGGTATGGTTACTGTGCTGCCTTTTTGCTGTTTTACACCGTTTACTATAACCAGTACATCTTTATTGGTACTGTTTATAATTTGTAGTCCGTTTTGTGAAGAAGGATTACCATAACTTATTCCCGGAGCAGCAGGTGGGGCAGGTGGAGCAATCATTGAATTTGGAGCTATAGGGGCAGGTGGTGCCGGAGGAGCAGGCGGAACCATCATATCGGGTTCGTCCTGATAGTAGCTGTTAACATAGTTTTGGTATTGATCGTTTACAGGCAGCGTGTTAAACGCAATTTTATTGCCGGTGTTTTCGTCACTCTCTATAGCAATTTCAAAGCGGTTTATAGGCTGCGTGCTATTTGTTTGGTATACTTTTGACTGACTACCATTATTAACTGTAACCTTAATTGCGGTAATCTCATTGTTACTGTTTCGGGTTATGTTGCTAAAGGTAACTTCTGCATCAAACTCTTTTTTAAACAGGTCTTTTACCTTTTCAAGTTCTTTATCTGTGGCATCTTTTGTAATTTCAAGAGCCATTTTAAACTTTTCATAGCTTACTTCTTCCACAGCCTTATCGGTACTTTTTTCCTGTGCAATAACCCTTATCTGGAATAGCATCATAAAGGCTATAAGTACAGGGAGTACTATAGTATATTTCCAGCTGTTTACCTTTCCTGATTTCTTTTTGTTTAACATAACGATTCGTTTTTTGATTAGTGATTGATAAAAATGATTGGTGATTGATATGTATTCCGGCTGAAGCGTAATTTTCAGCATTGTTTTTTGATAAGCCATGCTGTCGCTTATTTGTTTTGTGGCAACAGCATCGGCAATAAACTCAAGATTTTGAGAAATCGAACTTTTATACAGCCAGGCAAAAGGATTGAACCAAAAGAATATGGCTGTTAACTGACCGATAAGCATATCTGCCGAATGGTATTGCCTGCTGTGGACTTTTTCATGGGAAATAATGCTTTCCAGTTCGTTAGGTTGCAATACTGCCGAATTGTATACTATATAATTAAAGAAGGAGAACGGTGCATTTACCCGTGGTGTATCAATAAGTTTGTACCGGCCTTCTTTTATTATGGTCTGGTTTTTTATTATCCGTCTTAGCGATAAAAAATTCAACAATAATCTTATGATTAAAAATGATACAGCCGCCATATATATTCCCAAAATAACATTAGGCAAGCTAAAGCTTACAGAGGAAGGTGCTAGCTGTTGTGTTTTATCCTGTAGTTGTAATAACTGGCTAACATCTATTACTTGTACTTCCTGTTGCGGGACGGGGTCTATCCAAACAACTTTTTTAAAGAACACAAATGGCAGTGCTAATGCCGTACCTAAACCCGAGAGTAAAAACCAGCGGTTGGAAACAAAGAAAGTTTCTTTTCGTAAAAAAATATGGTAGGCGGCATAAAACAGGGCGATTAATCCCGAAGCCTTTATCATATATGTAAAAAACTGTTCCATGTTATTCCTGTTTGGATTTTACTTTAGGGAGTTTCTTATTTTAATTCTTTAAGTTCCTGTGTAACCAGGCTTTTTAGTTGCTCTACGTTATACTTGTTAAAGCTCATAAATTTAAGCTCAGGCATAGTGTCTATAGTAATAGTGAAGCTTTTTCCCGAAGCTTCATTTTTACTGGCTTTTTTAGTAGTTATCTCTAATGTGTTTTTTTCTTTTAAAACATTTACTGCTACGATATCTATACCTTGTTTAAGGTTTGTATCGTTGTTTTTTACTTTGCGTCCATCAATAATAACGGTTATGTTATTTTGACCGTCAGTTTGGTTGGCATACCATTGTTTACCATACATGTCATAAATTAAAACCTTAGCTGCTTCTGTAGCCGGTATAGTAGTCGTAATGCTGCTAACGTTGTTTACAGCTTTACTTTGTGCAATGGTTTTTACCTGAAAAAGTAGCATGAATGCTGCAAGTGCAGGGATTACTAATGAGTATTTAACTGCATTTGCTTTTCGGGATTTGTTTTTGTTCATCATAACGATTCGTTTTTTAATTAGTGATTGATAAAAATTATTAGTGATTGATATGTATTGTAACTGAAGTGTAACCTTCAGTAATGTTTTTTGGTAAACCGTGCTGTCGTTTATTTGTTTTGTAGCAACAGCATCGGCAATAAACTCGAGATTTTGAGAGATCGAACTTTTATACAGCCATGCAATGGGGTTGAACCAAAAGAATATGGCTGTTAACTGACCGATAAGCATATCTGTCGAGTGGTATTGCCTGCTGTGGACTTTTTCATGGCAGATGATGCTTTCCAGTTCACTGGGTTGCAAAACGGCCGAGTTGTATACTATATAATTAAAGAATGAAAATGGTGCATTAACCTTTTGGGTGTCTATTAGCGTATATTGACCTTCTTTTACAACAGATTGATTTTTAATTACCTGTTTTAACTGTATGATGTTAAATAGTAGCTTTATGGTTAAAAACAGTACTCCCGCAATGTATACTCCAAAAACCAGATTAGGCCAGCTAAAGGTTATTGAATTTGTTAGTGCAAATGGGGCTTCCTGTAGCTGTTGTAACTGATTAGCATCGATAACATTTACTTCCTGTAAGTGGGGAGTATTTGTCCAGACAATTTTTTTAAAGAACACCAATGGCAGTGCTAATGCCGTACCTAAGCCCGAGAGTAAAAACCAGCGGTTGGAAACAAAGAAAGTTTCTTTTCGTAAAAAAATATGATACGCAGCATAAAACAGGGCGATTAATCCTGAAGCTTTGGCCATATATACAAAAAACTGTTCCATGTTACTCTTCTTTCTCTATCATTTTCAGTATTTCGCGTAGCTCTTCAGCGCTTATCTTTTCTTCTTTGGCAAAGAAAGATACCATACCCTTATATGAGTTATTAAAGTAGTTTTTAATAGCATTACTCATATAGCCTGTGCGGTAATCTTCTTTAGATACAGTAGGGTAGTACTGGTAGGTGTTACCATAGGCAATATGATCTACATAACCTTTTTCCTCCAGGTTTCTTATTATGGTGGAAACGGTATTGTAATGAGGTTTACTTTCTTTTACCTCTAAGAGTACATCTTTCACAAAAGCTTTTTCCAGCTTCCATAAAATCTGCATTACTTCTTCTTCTTTATTAGTTAATTTTTGCATGGCATCTTTAATTAATAATCCAAAGCTAAAACTATTTTTCTAGTTTACCAACTATTTTTATAGTTATATAACTAAAACGATAGTTTTTTATTGTGTAAAGATACCTTAAAAGTTTATGCTAAGCGTGTGACTCTTCTTTTAAACGCTTTTGTACTAGTAGAATAGCCCCTGCAGAGAGCAGGCCTAAAAATCCCATAACAGCCCAGTTGGTATTATAACCAAATAAAGAAATATTAAGCATTCCTACTTTGGAGCTGAATATATGGGCTACACTAAATGTCATGGTATATAGTGCCATGTAACGCCCTTCGTGACCACGGGGAGCACGGCTCATAGCAAACGAATTGGCAAACGGGAAGCACAGCATCTCTCCAAGTGTAATGAATATTACACTTAATAAGAGTACTCCTATCCAAACATTAATTAAAAGGGTAAAGAAGGCAAGGGCAAAAAAGACTGACCCCCATAAAAGTACTTTGATTTTAGATATGTTTTTCCTTTCAATATACCCCACCAATGGCATCTCTAAGGTAAATACCATAGTACCGTTAAACGACATAATAAGTCCTGTTTCAAATTCGGTTAGGTTGTATACTTCCCCGTGGTAAAGCGGTAGGGTAGTAAACATCTGGAAAAATATAAGTGCTGTTGCAAAACTGGTAAACAGGAACAAAAGGAAAGTACCATCGTTAAAAACTGATACGTGTTTTGTTATATCTTCTTTTACAAGCGATTCCTGTTCTTTTACTTTTTTCTTCTCCTTAACCAGTATATAGAATAGTAATATAGAGATTATACACGAAGCCCCATCGGCCCAAAACAATCCCTTGTAGCCAATATTTGTGATTATGAGTCCGCCCAGGGCAGGTCCTGCAGCAAAACCAAGGTTGATGGCAAGCCTTACCAATGCCAGTGCACGTGTACGGTTTTCGGGCTTGGCGTAGGTATTAAGAGATACAAACATGGCAGGCCTAAAGGTATCGGCAATTACCATAATACCAAACATTGCAAAACACAACCCAACAAAGGAAGTTACATACTGTAAACCGAAAAATAAAAGCCCCGTTGTAAAAAGGCTATATACCATTACTTTATAAAAGCCTATCCTGTCTGACAGTTTACCACCAATCCATGATCCCAGCATAGATCCCACTCCAAAACACACCATTATCCAACCTACCTGACCGTATGAAAAGCACAGGTCTTCTTTAAGGTATTTAGAGAGGAAAGGCAGTACCATAGTACCGGCGCGATTAATAAACGTAATTAGCGTTAGTATCCATATCTCCCGGGAAAACCCTTTGAAGTTATTGATATAGCGCTTAAAGGCTTTAAGAAACATGTAAATGGGATGATTTAGCACAAATATACAAAGGAATGAGTCCTTAATATTAACTGCCCGATAAAAATATTTTAAGTTATTGGTTACTTTTGTATAAAACCAATAATAAGATAATGAGGAATATAATAATTTACGGAATATTACTACTAAGCTTTATGGCAAAAGCACAGGAGTGCTCAAAGGAAAACGCCTTGGCTTTTCAGGAAAAGATGAATAAGGAGTATGCTAACCCAGATGAGTCTCCGCTTACTAAAGAAGATATCAAGACGTTTAAATCGCTGGATTTTTATCCTATAGATACTGATTTTTGTGTAGAGGCCAAACTGGTTGTAACACCAAATGAAAAACCTTTTTATATGCAAACCACTACGAGCAGGAAACCACGTTACAGGAAGTATGGCGAACTGCATTTTACACTAAAAGGGAAAGAGGTAAAGCTGGACGTTTTTCAGAGTATGGATATGATGAAAATGGAAGAGTATAATGATTATCTTTTCCTGCCGTTTACTGATTTGACATCGGGTAACGGAAGTTATGGAGGAGGCAGGTATGTAGATCTTAAAATTCCTGCAGGAAATACGCTTACTATAGATTTTAATACAGCCTATAATCCGTACTGTGCCTATAACCATAGTTTTTCATGCCCGGTACCGCCGGAACAAAATGATATACTGGTTGAAATTAAGGCAGGGGTAAAGGAGTATAAAAAGCATTAATAAAAAAATCCTGAGCATTGCTCAGGATTTTTTTATGGTATTTATTTACTTTCTTTAAGCACCATATCAATTGTAATTGCTCCGGCAAGTATAGCTACTTTGTTATCGTTTTGAGCAAATTCAGGATGTATGGTTACATTGTATTTATCTGCCGATGTGAAAATTTCTTTCATAGCACCATTCCATTTTTTGTTAATGGCACCAATTTGGTTTTCACCAGGATCAGTAATATGGAAGTTCCAGGCTTTCCAGTCGCCATTTATTTTTGCGATTTGGGAATCTGAAGCGTCAAAAATATTGAAGGTAGGTTTAAAAAATTTAAACTTTTGCTTTACAGTTCCTACTACTTTACCGTGTGGGTTGGTTATTGTTATTTTAGACATCCAAAAAGTCCACCCTCTTGATATTGATGCCTGAAGCCTGTCTTCAGAATCTCTGATTTCCAGTAAAAATGGTAGCATAGGCTTTTTAAGTAATAGTCTTAAAAATTTTTGACCGGTACTTAGTTTTTGCTTTACACTACCAATGTTTGCTCCCTGTTCATTATAAATCCGGTAGCAGTTTTCAAATTTAAAAAAGTTTACTTTCTCGTCGATAAAGTAACTGTTTGTTTCAAAAAAGTTTGAGTTCATAAAAATAAATTGTCCCTACTTATAAGGCGTTTCAGGATTATGCCCCGTTTGTTTAGTGGTTCCCGGACTCCACTTTAAGATTGGTTTGCTGTAAAAACAGCCGTGGCGAAAATAAGTAAAAACTTATTATTTGAGGTAAGAAAAGGGTTAAATCAGAAAAGCCGTATCGGGAACAGATACGGCTTTTCAACTAAACATAATCAGAACTACTAATTAATTAGCTTCGATTAAAGATTCATGAGCAAGAGTTTCTTTTTCTTTTTCAATATTTAATAAGATAAAAGACCTTTCGGCAGGATTATCGCTGTGCAGGGCTTTTACATTTTCAAGGGAAATATTCCCTGTTATGTATCCGGAATCATGATTTGCATATGACTCCTCAATAGTGTCAAAATATTCTTTTAAGCTTTCTGCCTCTTCTTTTTTATGGCGAAGCAGTACCTTAAGCGTAACCTCATTGCTAAGCAACAGGTTTTCTTCCTGGTATATTTTTTTGTATTCGTAACGGTAATCGTAGCTTAATGCAGAGATGTCTGACAGCACAGCAGAGGCTGTAGGATGTGCACCTGCACCACGCCCCACAAAGAAATGGGTATCGGCAAAGCTGGTTTTGGTTAGCACTCCGTTAAATACATCGTCTACAGTAAACAAACGGTCATCGCTACCTACGAATTTAGGGATAACAAAAGCCGAAAGGGTACCCTGTGGTGTTTTGAATGCCTGAGCAACCAGCTTAATTTTAAGTCCTTTTTCACGGGCATATTTAAGCTCCAGTTCGCCAATGTTATCTATACCTATATTATATATGTCGTTAGGATTTGCAATGTAACCAAATGAATGTGCTAATAATATTAGCAATTTGTACTTGGCATCAAAGCCCCCAGTGTCAAGAATAGGGTTACTTTCGGCATAACCGTTGTCCTGAGCCTGTTTAAGGGCAGACTCATACGAAAGGTTTTCTGCAAAAGTTTTGGTAAGTATATAGTTGGTAGAGCCGTTAACAATCCCTTCTATAGATTCTAAAAGATCGTTGTCATAGTACTCCTCAAGGTTTCTGATTATGGGCATACTGGCACAGCAGGCAGCTTCATATAAAAGCGGCACGTTGTATTCACGCTGTAGTTCCAGTAGTTCGGTAAAATGTTCGGCAACCATCTTTTTGTTGGCAGATACCACAGCTTTCCCTTTTTTAAGGGCAGCTGCTACAATTTCAAAAGCAGCATCGGCATCATCTATAAGTTCTACCACTACATTGATGTCTTCGTCGTTAAGAATGTCGTTTTTGTCATAGGTAAAGTTTTCGGCACTTATTTGACGAGCTTTGTTTTTGTCCTTAACACAAATGTTTTTGATGTTTGCTTTCAGTCCCGGAGTTTTTTCCAACACTTCATATAAGCCGTAGCCTACACAACCAAAACCGAATAATCCTATATTTAAATTTTTTCTTGACATTTTGTATTTCTTCTTTTATAAGATGTTTAATTAAGCTGTTACGCTAACTTTATCCGCATTAGCCTTAACAGCAGTAGCAATAGCCTGTTTTAAGTCTTCAATAAGATCATCAGCATCTTCAAGACCTACCGAAAGACGTATAAGGCTATCGGTAACACCGGAGCTGTATCTCTTTTCTGCAGGGATAGACTTGTGTGTCATTTCACATGGCAGGCAGCAAAGGCTCTTAATTCCTCCAAGACTTTCAGCCAGTTTAAACAGTTTAGTGCCCGATACTATTTGTGAAGCCAGTTCTTTATCATCAATTACAAGGTCAAAAGCGACTACGCCTCCAAAGTATTTTTGCTGACTTTTAGCAATCTCGTGGTTGTGGTGTGTTTTAAGGCCAGGGTAGTAAACATTTTTGATTAGTTTTTCTTCCTGTAAGTACTCAGCAATTTTCTGAGCGTTTTCAGCATGTTGTCTTACTCTAAGGGTAAGCGTTTCAATACCGCGGATTACTAACCAGCTGTCAAATGGTCCTAAAATAGCACCCGATGCATTTTGTATAAATTTGATTTTCTCGCTTAGTTCCTGTGTAGAAGTTACCACAAGACCCGCAATCAGGTCACTGTGACCTGCAATGTATTTAGTTGCACTGTGAATAACGATATCTGCACCCAGATCGATAGGTTTTTGAGAAACCGGCGATGCAAAAGTATTATCTACGCAAAGTAGTATGTTGTTTTCTTTTGCTGTTTTTGCGATAGTACGTATATCCGATACTTTAAGGGTAGGGTTTGTAGGCGACTCAATCCAGATGAGTTTTGTTTTCTCGGTTACCGCATCGGCTACGTTTTGAGCGTTTGTAGAATCTACATAGTTAATTTTGATCCCGAATTTTTGGTACACGTGAGTGAACAGGCGGAAAGCTCCTCCATAAATATCATCTACTGCTATAACCTCGTCTCCTGCTTCAAGAAGTTTTATAACCGAGTCGATAGCTGCCAGTCCGCTTGCAAAAGCAAAACCACCGTGACCGTTTTCAAGTGCTGCAATACAGTCTTCAAGAACCTTACGCGTAGGGTTGTTACTGCGAGAATAGTCGTAACCTTTGTGAACGCCCGGTGCGTCCTGTACAAATGTTGAAGTTTGGTAAATTGGGGTAGCGATTGATCCTGTTAGTTCATCTACCGGAATGCTGTTTAGAATTAAAGTTTGCTCTCTCATTTTTTTGCTGTTTAGAATATTTGACAATTTTTTTAATCCTGTTAAAAAACATTCTAAACCAGTCTATCGGAAAGTGCATAAACAAAAAATGCCTTTCCGATAAGTCAGAAAGGCACATAATATATTGAAGTATTATCTACGTATTTCTAAACTTATCTTTCCACATTTGCATGTGGTTGAATGTGGCACCTTATTCAAATTAATGAACAGGTTGCCAAGACGTCATAGGGTCAAATCCCTCGGTCTTTCTGGATAAGAATTATTTTCTAAAGAACTTGCTGCAAATTTAAAGTACAATCATTTTAATTTCCAAACAAAATTTAAAATATTTTTTATTTAACTGAAAATCAAACATTTGAATTTGGTGTTTTTTTGCTTTTAGTGAGCCTGAACCTGAGACAGTGTTATAAAAATAATTGCAAAAAGTGCTAAAATGAGTCCCGCATAATTAAGTTTTGACATCTTTTCTTTAAAAAATAAAATCCCCACAAGGCTGCCCAGTACAATTACACCCATATTCATTCCGGCAAAAACAGTCGACGGATTTTCAGAAAATACCTTATGCGCTTTTAGGTAAAAAAGAATATTACAGAAGTTGAAAATCCCAACCAGTGCACCGAAAGCCAAATTTATAAGACCTAGTTTTTCTTTACTCACAATCAGTTTAAAAAATACATACAGCCATGCCACTGCTAAAGCTCCGCAAAATACTATAAAAAGCGATGTGGTGTAAGGCATGGTATTGTGCAGGACTATCTGTTTAAACAGTATATCTATAACGCCAAACCCCAGTAATACGATAGCCGGATAAAACCACTTTGAGGCATTATTATCATCTTTTTTGGAAAGTATCAAAGCTATAGCAGGGAAACCTACAAGCAGGCCTATAATTTTATAAGTAGTAAAACTCTCCTTAAAAATAAAGTAGGCTGCCAGTATCGGTATAAATAGTGACAGACGTTGGGCAGCATCGGTTTTTACAATCCCCATGTGCTTAATAGATAGTGCCAAAAATATAAATATAGAGGGTAGCAGTACCGCTAGCGGAATATAAATATACCATGTGGCATTACTATCTACAGTACTCATATCGGGTTTAAAAAACTGATAGCACAGTCCTACGGCAAACACATAGTTCCAGGCTACAATCTGGCTAATGTTTACAGGGTATTTTTTTGCAGTTTTAAACAGTACACCAACGGTAACGCTGCATATAATACTTAAAATGAGGTATAACATTGTTAAAAGAATTTTGGCAAAAGTACTATCTTTTCAGTTTTTGCAGGCATCTTTTGTATATTTGATTCCGCTATGAAATCGTATTAAGAATAAACCATAAACTCCTACAGGGCGTATATTCTTTTAGGAAGAATGGTTAAAATTTTAAAAAAATGAAAAAGCAGTTCCTATTACTGTTACTTATATTTACTGCAGTATGTAGTGCTCAGGAGGATGCCTGGGTGTATTTTACCGATAAACCTGATGCAGATTATTACTTTGAAAATCCGCTTGAAATGCTATCTCAACGTGCATTAGATCGCAGGACAGCACAGGGTATTGAGCTTGATGAGCTTGATGTTCCCATCCATCAGGAATATATAAATGCAGTAACATCTGCTACCGGAATAACGGTAATGGCAAAGTCAAAATGGCTTAATGCACTGCATGTAAGGGGGGAGCTAAATGATATAACTGCACTAACTTCACTGGAATTTGTTAATAGTATAGAGTATGCCGATAAATCACTTAACAACCCCGGAAGGCCTGCAATAGCCTCAAGGCAGCAGCAGGTAAACAAGACACTGGATGTTCAGGCTGATTTTGATTATGGCATGAGTACTACCCAGATACAAATGCTTAACGGTCAGGTACTACATCAGCAGGACTATACCGGAGAAGGTATGATAATAGCAGTACTGGATTCTGGATTCCCTGGAGTTAATACAGCACAGCCATTTCAAAACCTGTTGAATAACAATCGTATTTTGGGAGGATATAATTTTGTTGCCGGGACAGATGACTTTTATACCGGTAATCAGCACGGAACCTTTGTGCTTTCTACCATGGGAGGTTATGTTGAAGGAGCGCTTGTAGGTACAGCACCTGATGCTTCTTACTACCTTTTTGTAACGGAAGATACCACATCTGAAAATCCTGTGGAGGAATCTTACTGGGTAGAGGCAGCCGAAATGGCCGACAGCCTTGGAGTAGATGTAATTAATACCTCACTGGGGTATTATGATTTTGATAATCCCAATTACGATTATACGTATGATGACCTTGATGGTCAAACCGCATTTATAACACGTGGAGCTAATATTGCTTTTACTCGTGGTATGATTTGTGTAAATGCTGCCGGAAATACAGGCAGTACCGAAAAACCTTATGTTGAGGTTCCTGCCGATGCAGCCAATGTACTTACCGTTGGTGCGGTTAATTATGAAGAGCAAAGAGGTAGCTTTAGCAGTATAGGCCCAACGTTTGACGGAAGGCTGAAGCCCGATGTTATGGCAATGGGGGTGGCTGCTATTTACTCTAAAACCGATGGTGAGATAAGTTTTGGTAACGGGACATCGTTTGCAAGTCCTATCACAGCAGGTTTAGTAGCCTGTTTATGGCAGGCATTACCTGATAAAACCAATACTGAGATTATGGATCTTATAAAGGGCTCAGCAGACAGGTTTGATAATCCGGATTATGACTACGGTTATGGGATACCTAATTTTGCTTTGGCATTAAACGAACTGTCTGTACAGGAGCTTTCCAAAAAAGATTTTGTAGTATACCCTAACCCTACAAAAGATGTATTTTATATAGCTCTTCCGGATGATGTGAATGAGGCTTCGGTTACAGTTTATAACAGTTTAGGACAGGTTGTTTTACAGCACGAAGTCATTGCTAATCAAGTAATATCGTTACGTGGTTTATCGTTTGGAGTATATAACTATGTGGTGTCATCTTCTGATAAATCCAAAACCGGAAGGCTGATAAAGCAATAAACCCTTACTTATGAGATACGCCTTACTATTCTTATTTGCAATTTTATCAGTTTCCTGTCAAAAAGAAAAAACACTTACGCCCCAAAATATTATTTTGGGTACTTGGAGCTCGATAGATACTACAAACCAGTTTGCTAACAATAGAGGTTTTGAGTTTTTTACTGACAGTATTTTTGAAGATAAATATGGATTTCATAGTGAGAAACCCCATTTTATAAGTGCTGAAAATTCCAAATACGGGTCAAATGCATATTATATTTATTTTGGTACTGAGTCTAAATATACTTTATCAAACGACAGCTTGAGGCTTTTTAATCCGGCAACCCAAAAATGGAGTTTTTGTAAAGTAAAAAAACTTACTCCCGATACACTTAAAATAGCTACAGATGCTACACATAGGTACGGAGGGACTTTTGTAAAAAAGACATATAAAACAGATACGATTCCTGATTTTGACGCTGTTTTTTTTATATTCATCGCCGTGTTTTGGTATCAGTCCTGTTGTTACGCTTCTTGTAAAAAATAATGGAGATGTGTTATTTAGCGGCAGGTACAGTGTAAAACATTTAGGACTAAACAATTCAAAAATTAGTAAGGAAGGGTTTAACCGTATTCAGGAAAGGTTCAAAAGGGCAGATTACATGAACTTGGAGGAGTCTTATGCACATAACGTAACAGATGGTATGCAGTGTGTTTGTATTTATTTTATAAAAAACAATAAAATAGTAAAGACTGTTAGGGATTGTGGGGCTCAGGGGCCTAATGAGTTAGCGTGGGCTTACCTCCCTTTAATAAGAATAGGACAGTTGCATGATATGAAAGAGTTTGAGGTTCCTGCTGATATTGCAAAAAAGTTTAATATAGATACTAACAGTACAGATGTAATGATAAATATGGATGTAAGAGAGAAGTTCGATTTTTTAAGCCGTTTGTCTGAAAATTTGTAGTTTTAAAGTTTAAAAAAATATTCATTTTACATGAACAGAATAACTCAATTATTTAATATAGAATACCCTGTAATACAGGCAGGAATGATTTGGGCCAGTGGCTATAAACTGGCAAGTGCAGTAAGTAATGCAGGAGGGCTTGGCCTTCTTGGAGCGGGGTCTATGTACCCAGAGGTACTGCGTGAACACATACAAAAATGTAAAAAAGCAACCAATAAACCTTTTGGTGTAAATGTACCAATGCTATATCCAAACATCGAGGAGATAATGAATATCATTGTTGATGAGGGGGTGAAAATCGTATTTACATCTGCCGGGAATCCTAAAACATGGACAGCATGGTTAAAAGAGCGCGGTATTACCGTGGTACATGTAGTAAGTAGCGTAAAGTTTGCCCTAAAGGCTCAGGAAGCAGGGGTAGATGCTGTTGTTGCCGAAGGCTTTGAAGCAGGCGGACACAACGGTAGGGAAGAGACTACTACATTTACGCTTATTCCTATGGTGAAAGAAAAATTACAAATTCCGCTTATAGCAGCAGGTGGTATCGCAACAGGTAGAGGTATGCTTGCCGCTATGGTACTTGGTGCCGATGCTGTACAGGTGGGTAGCCGTTTTGCAGCTTCGGTTGAGTCGTCGTCGCATGATAACTTCAAGCAGGCAATAGTAAATGCACAGGATGGCGATACGCATCTTACCCTTAAGGAACTTGCTCCGGTAAGGCTGATAAAGAACAAGTTTTTCCATGATGTGATGGATTTATATACCAAAGCCCCAACAGTAGACGAGCTTAAAACATTACTGGGTAGGGCACGTGCCAAAAAAGGGATGTTTGAAGGTGACCTTGAAGAGGGTGAACTTGAAATTGGGCAAATTGCCGGACTTATACATGAGGTAAAACCCGCAGCAACAATTTTAGAGGAAATTATAACCGATTTTAAAAAGGCAAAACAGGAAGCTGTAAGTCTATAAGAATATAAAAGCCCGGCAGTTAGTGTCGGGCTTTTAATTTTTTATAGGTTGTAATAAGCTGTAGCATAAAAAATATCTGTGCTATAACAAAGGCAACTGTAGCCAGGAAAAAAGCTTTAAAAACTAAAGCCGTATTTTCAGCAGATAAGTTAAGGTCTACATCGGTTTTATATAAAAACACTATAAGTAGCGGAATGCTGAGTAGTACATGGATTATGATCAATAGCCTGTTAAGCGGCCATTTTTTTATAAAAGCCCACAGGTAAATTAATGCTGTGAACAGCAACCAGGGTGTTATAAAAAACGAAAGGAAAAAATGAGGAGGTAATATGGTTGTATGCCATCCCGGAATTACACTCATGGCAAAATCAGCAGGGGTAAGGGCTACCCATACAAAAAAGAGGCTAAATGTCACCAAAAATAAAATTAATGTAGTTATAACTGTTTTTCTCATTCTTAATTGGTATTTACAGTATATAATAAGCTACTGTTAAACAATGCGGTGGGTGAAACTACCTTTTCATGCAATGGTATGTTGCTTCCATAGCGTTCTTTTAGTTTCTGTTTTACCGCTGGGTTGGTAAGGTCAAAATCTTTTAATTCTTCGGGAGCACTAAGTTCCACTCCAGCCTTTTTGTATATTTTCCAAATCAGTTCAGAACAGTAAATCCTGTCATCACTCCATTCAAAGTAAAGATCGTAGTTTTTTCCGTTCATTGTCTCTCCGGCTGTTTTCATAAGCGTTAACTTCTCTTCTGGGAGTCCGTCCTTAAATTCCTTTAATCTTTTTACAATGTAAAAATTATCCTTACCTCTGGCTATCCATTTGTTTAAAGGTGTTTTTTGTACAGGTTGTATGGCTTCAAACACATAAAAGGCTCCGTTATCCTTATAGATTATACCACAGTGAGAGTAAATTGATTTTGTAGCCAGTTGTATTGCCTGGCTTTGTGACGATAATGAGGTTTGAAAGATAATGTCGCCATTATGTAATTCAGTTGTATTAACAGGGGAGCTATTAGTCTCATTTTTACAACTGATTAAAACAAAAATCAACAGTAACAGGAAAAGTTTTTTCATGATAATTTTTTGTTTTTACCTGTTTTGTAAGCAGTGAATAATGCTATTACAATTAGTATTACTTCTAAGGTAATCATAATCGTATGGTTAGCTATAAAATAATATTCTTCGTGTTCAATTTTTTTAGGTTGAGCACTAAGAGGAGGGTATAAAGTCCATCCGCCTGATGAACTAAGTTTATCATTTATAATAATTGCTTCAATCCATAGTAAGGCAACTAGTATAGTAAATAATATAAATACAATATTTATAAACTTGTCCCTGAATTTATTGATTAAGGTTCTTATTCCGTAAATAAGAAATCCCGGTATCGCAATAAAAAGGAAAATTAGTGAAAAACGATCCATTACAAAATAAGTATCGCCCACATTTATATCTATTGTTGAATCTGTAGAAGAGTAGAGAAACACACATGGTACTAATAAAATAATTAACCATAGTATTTCTTTAAGATATTTATTCATTGGTGTGGTTGTTTACAATGCTGCAATATATAAAAAAAGAGGTTGTCTCAAATTAATCCTTTACAGGAATAGTGTCATTCTGACGAAGGAAGAATCTCTGTTTTTCAGCAGATTTTTCGACTCCACTTCGTTTCGCTCAAAATGACATTTGAGACAACCTCTTTTTAAATATAGTTTTGTGCCGTGCTAGAATTTGTTTTCCACTTCGGCTGCTTCCAGCATAAGGTAATGCAGGTCGATATTTTTAACAAACGGTTTAAGCAACTCACTACCCGGACCAAACATTGCCAGCTCCACATAATCGGCAGAGTGATTCATGCTAATCCATCCAACAGAGTTGTGTTCTTTTTGCATCTCTGCAAAAGCCTTGAACGGTAAGTGTTTGTAGTTGTATAGTCCGTCTTCTTTTTCAAGTCCGTTATAATAGCCCAGTATGGTTTTAGCCTCTTCCTGAGAGATAGTCCTGCCGTTGGCATGTTTTATTATTTCCCTCACTTGGTCTACACTTGAGTCACTGTGAATGCTGTTAAGTATCCATTCGTTTGTCTGGGTATAGTTCTGGATGCTGTCAAAGTTACTGTTTGCTTCTTTACCGTAAATAATACCCGGGTTGGCATTACCATGATCTGTAGTGATAACAACAAGGGTGTTACCATCTTTTTCGGCAAAATCAATCACAGCTTTAATAGCATCGTCAAAAGCAGTCTGGTCGTATAAAAGCGCACCAATATCGTTAGCGTGTGCACCCCAGTCTACCTTACCGGCTTCAATTTGAAGTACAAATCCGTTTTTGTGTCCCTTCATGCGGTCTATAGCTTTTTGAGCCATTTCAGCAAGGGTAGGAGTGTTGTCGGTAAGTTCTTTACTGCTTCTGCGGTCTATAGTATATGGAAGTCCGTCATCAGCAAAAACACCTAATATTGGTTTGTCATTGCCTGCAGCCATCATTTCGCTACGGGTACGGGCAACCTGCCATCCTTTAGCTTTATAATCGGCATAAATGTCTTTTTTATCTTTTCTTTTATCGGCACTAAAGTAATTATTACCACCACCCATCATTACATCAAAGCCCAGTTTTAGGTACTCTTCTGCAATTTCGGCCTGTGCGTTACGGCTGTCGCTGTTTACACAAAATCCTGCCGGAGTAGCGTGTGTAATTGGCACTGTAGTAACACAGCCCGCCATTTTACCTGCCTTTTTGAACTTTTGCCATATAGGCATATTTCTTTCTCCGTTAGGGCCTACGTTAAGGGAACCGTTGTTTACCCTTGCACCTCCACCCCACGATGAACTAGCCGCAGCAGAGTCGGTCACAATAGAACTGGCCGAAGCCGTATCCATAAGTGCCCTGCTAATGCGCTGGTCTTTATAAAGCTGTAACCAGTTTGATCCTTTACCGTTTTTGCGGTTAAGGTATAAATCGGCCATGTTTAGCGTACCGGTACTCATACCGTCACTAACCATGAATATAATGTTTTTAGCCTTTTTGTTTTTATCTAAATTATTGATGTCAAGTACCTGTGCAGTACCTTCAAAAGGATTAAGGACAGCAGTGCCTATGGTGAAAAGCGAGCCGTTCCTGAAAAATTTTCTCCTGTTCATTTTTTTATTTTGTTAATCGTAAATAGGAATCTGCCAAATTTACACAACTATACCAATAAGGGGTTAAAGAGCAATGTTATTTAAACTTTAAGGAAAACTGTAGTAAAGTTTAAGTAACTGCCTGACAAAGTTACATAAGTTTTTAGGAACAGAATTAGGTTTAACATTTTGGTCTGGTTAAACTTAATTACCTTTTTTAATGAAATAATAAATTCCGGTAACGGTTACCCATGTAATAAGACAGTCTAATATAAGGTTTCTTATTTTCCATTCCCAGTTCAAAAAATCATGCCCTGCCCAAAACTGATAGTAGTACACAAAGGGAAATCCTATTTTGATATTAAACCCGTTGGTTTCAGATAAAGGATTGAGTTGAGGTAATATTATAATAAATGAAATCGAAAAGAAAACGAGAATGGATAATAGGGTACCTTTTATTATTGTTTTAAGATGTGGCTTCATTAGTCAAGGTTTGTATTTCAAATATATAAAAAACCACCTTTAAAAAACAAAAGACCGAAGCTTTACAGCCCCGGCCCTGAAACAATAACAAGTATATATAACCTAACTAAACCGTAATAGGTTCGTTTTTGAAATCCATAACTACCTGATTACGGATTATATCTTCAAAAGTTTCTCTTTTTCTGATAAGGTGGCCTTTTCCTTCATACCATAATACCTCTGCCGGACGAACCCTTGAGTTGTAATTTGAAGCCATAGAGAAGCAGTATGCCCCCGAATTCCTGAAACAAAGCACATCGCCTTCTTTTATTTCAGCAATCTTTCTGTTACTTGCAAACGTATCGGTTTCACATATATATCCTACAACCGAATAAAAACGGTCTTTTCCTTTAGGGTTACTTATATTTTCAATGTGATGGTGCGAACCGTAGAACATAGGGCGTATAAGGTGGTTAAAACCTGTGTCAATCCCTGCAAATACAGTAGAGGTGGTTTGTTTTACCACGTTTACTTTTGCAAGGAAGTAGCCTGCTTCGCTTACCAGGAATTTACCCGGTTCGAAAGCAAGGGTAAGGTCTTTACCATATTCCTGACAGAAAGCGTTGAAACGCTTGCTCAGTTTTTTACCAAGTTCTTCTACATTGGTTTGAATATCATCTTTTTTGTAAGGTACTTTAAACCCGCTTCCAAAATCAAGGAACTCAAGGTTTTTAAAGTTAAGTGCTGCTTTAAACAGTATCTCTGCAGCATAAAGGAATACTTCAATATCAAGTATGTCAGATCCGGTATGCATGTGTATACCGTTAATGTTCATACCTGTATTTTCCACAATCCTTAAAAGGTGAGGCATTTGGTGTATTGAAATACCAAATTTACTGTCTATATGCCCTACAGATATGTTACTGTTACCACCCGCCATTACGTGAGGGTTGATACGGATACATACCGGTGTATTAGGGTGTTTTGCGCCAAACTGTTCCAGTATGGACAGGTTGTCTATATTTATTTGTACGCCCAGGGCAGCTACTTCTTCAATCTCTTCCATAGATACACCGTTAGGGGTGTAAATAATGCTTTCGGGCGTAAAGCCGGCCATAATACCGAGTTGCACTTCCTGTATGGAAACGGTATCAAGGCCGGAGCCCATCTGTTTAAGCAATTTTAATATAGAGATGTTTGATAACGCTTTTACGGCGTAATTGATTCTTAAATTTTTTACCTTTGAAAATGCATTTTCTAAACGATAATACTGCGTTTGGATTTTAGCGCCGTCATACACATATAAAGGACTCCCAAACTCTTCGGCTAACTGTAATAAATTATTTGCTTCCATTCTTTTTCTTGGATATACTTGTTTCGGTAGCAAAATTATTTACAAATTCAATTCCAGTCAATTAATTAGAGTATACTAACAAAATATAACAAAAAGTTAAAAATATAACTTTTATATTTTGCTATAACGATTTAAATCACGGTAAAAAAATACCGGGCTCATCCTTTAAGCGGCAGTGACGTATAGTAGCTTATGGATTTGCCCGGAACTGGGTAACAATTAAAAATGATATTTTGGTTAACTACATAAAATATGATTCTGATTAAATAGAGGTGGGGTTTATTGCCTTACTAACGTTGCCAGATAGCCGTCTATATATGTCTCATCAAGAGTAATAGTGTTGTTTTGCATAGTAAAGCACCCCATATCATTATCATTAATAATAAGTGATGTTTCACACCCAAATGTAGTAGATTAGGTAACCATAAACTGAAAGCTGTAATTGCCTGATTCAAAATAATCATTGGCCTCCTCATCAGTATTATTATTAGTAACGGTAACCGTACCATTCTCATTAAAGTGCCAAACAATGGTTCCCGGTTCGAACTCTTCATTGGTTCCGGCAAATCCGCCGCTTACTTTAACAAGTGACCAACTGTCGTAAAAACTGTTATCAACAGGACTATTGTCGTCGTCGTTATTACAGCTTAATGTTAACCCTGTAATACCTAGTAATAATAGTAATTTTATGGTTTTCATAGGCAATGGTTTTACTATTAGATGATTAAACCTAAAAAGGGTTGCGTGACCCAGTATTAAGGATTGGATAAAAAATTAAAAATACTTTCGGTCATTGGATTGAATTTTCTATTTTTGTTCCACTTTTAATAAGATAAATGCATTAATTATGAATTTACACGAATATCAGGGAAAACAAATACTGGCAAGCCACGGCGTACGTGTACAGCGCGGTATTGTAGCTAACAATGCTGTGGAGGCTGTTGCTGCCGCTAAAGAAATAACTGCTGAAACCGGAACAGAATGGTATGTGGTAAAAGCACAGATCCACGCAGGTGGCCGCGGTAAAGGTGGTGGTGTTAAGCTTGCAAAAAACCTTCAGCAGGTAGAAGAGATTGCAGGACAGATTATAGGTATGGACCTTATCACACCTCAAACTCCTCCAACAGGTAAAAAAGTTCATAAGGTACTTATCGCTGAAGATGTTTACTATCCCGGAGAAAGTGAAACTTCAGAGTTCTATATGTCTGTACTTCTAAACAGAGGTAAAGGACGTAACATGATTATGTATTCTACTGAAGGTGGTATGGATATCGAAGAGGTTGCAGAAAAAACTCCTCACCTTATCTTTACTGAAGAAATTGATCCTGCAGTAGGCTTACAGGGATTCCAGGCAAGAAGAATTGCGTTTAACCTTGGTCTTTCAGGTAATGCATTCAAAGAAATGGTGAAATTTGTTGACTCTCTTTATACTGCTTATGTACAAAGTGATTCATCTCTTTTTGAAATCAACCCTGTACTTAAAACTTCAGATAACAAAATTCTTGCTGTAGATGCTAAAGTTGTTCTTGATGACAACGCACTTTACAGACAAAAAGAATATGCAGATATGCGTGACGTTCGCGAAGAAAATCCAATTGAGGTTGAAGCGAAAGAAGTAGGACTTAACTATGTTGACCTTGACGGTACTGTAGGTTGTATGGTAAACGGTGCTGGTCTTGCAATGGCTACTATGGACCTTATTAAGTATGCAGGTTTTGAGCCGGCTAACTTCCTTGACGTAGGTGGTACTGCAGATGCTAAACGTGTTGAGACTGCTTTCCGTATCATCCTTCGTGATCCAAACGTAAAAGCTATCCTTATCAACATCTTTGGTGGTATCGTTCGTTGTGACCGTGTAGCTCAGGGTGTTGTTGACGCTTACAAAAACATGGGTGACTCTATCAATGTGCCTATCATTGTACGTTTACAGGGTACTAATGCAGATATCGCTAAAGAACTTATTGATAACTCAGGTATGCCAATCCTTTCTGCTACCCTATTCCAGGAAGCTGCAGATCAGGTTAAAAATGCTTTAAGCTAATAAGATAAACCAATAGGTTTTATATATAAAAATCCCTCGCAATGCGAGGGATTTTTTATTTGTTACCCTTTATTTCTTTTTAAGTTCTATAATTCGGTTAACTTCCTTAACCAGTAGAGGGAAAGCAGGTTCTGTCATATTGTGTCCATAACCTTCCAGTTCATAAAGGCGGGTATCTTTATGGCCTGCTATTTTCATCATTCGTGCCATATAGGCATTTTCCTCATAGCGTCCCAGCATTTCCATTTCCCTGTCGCCCGTAATTAAAAGTAACGGAGGAGCATCGGCTCGTACATGGAACAATGGTGCATACTCGTCTACAAACGGTTGCTTTTCAGGAATGCCCCTTTCTTTTCTTACGGTAAAGTGAGTAATACACTGCCCGCTAAACGGAATAAGTCCGGCGATTCTGTTAGAATCGATATCATATTTCGCAAGGTACTTCTGGTCCAATCCAACCATGCTTACTAAATAACCTCCGGCAGAGTGACCCGATAGGAAAACAAGTGATGGGTCTCCGCCATATTTTTCAATATTGTTGTATACCCATGCTACTGCAGCAGCGCTATCCTCAATATAAGCAGGCGCTTTTACATTAGGGCTTAAGCGATAGTTAACCCCAACAATGCAATACCCTTTGTTTTTAAGGTATTCAGGTATTTCTTTATTCCCCTGAGTTATCCCTCCACCATGAAACCATACTATAGTAGCAAAGTTCTTGGTATCTTTAGGAAAGTATATGTCCAGTACACAACGTTCGGCGATATAGGAATCTGACTTGTTTGTTGCCTGGTCGTAATATTGAATGTTGGTTTTGGTAACGTATTCTGTTTGTGCTTTACTCACTGTAACAGTAAGTAAAAACAGAAAGAAGAAAAGTTGTTTTTTCATTGAAAATGATGTTAGATATTATTAAAAGATGGCTAGTCCAAATATAAAAAAATCCCGACGTAAAGCCGGGATTATATCTTACTTCTTTTATTGTGACTATTTTAATTTTACAGCATTACACTGTGTTAACTCTTTAAGAAAGCCAAGCACCTCTTCAACCGAGTGTACCCTGTATTTTGCTGATGTATTACCGGAGCCAACCTTAACCGAGTGCTGATAACTACCCGTAAGTTTTTCAAATAAATCTTCGTCCGTCTTATCATCGCCAAAGGCAAGTATAAAGTCGTAATCCTCATTAAAAATACTGTTTTTATAAGTAGTCCCTTTATGGGCAAGGAAATGTTTAACCTCAATTACTTTGTTACCGTCTATAATTTGTGTAGGCATATTGTACAGCTGATTTTTTAGTAGCGAAAGCAATTCACGTGATGCAAGGAAACCCTGTCTTTGTTCTACATTTCTGTAGTGCCATGCCACCCCAAATTCTTTTATCTCCACAAAACTTTCAGAGTTGGTATCTACATAATCCTGCATTATTTCTATCACGCGACCTTTCCATTCGGGCGTACCTTTTATAACCGATTCCCATTTGTCCCTTTTTACATATCCGCCGTGTTCGGCCACAAGGCCTATTGGTAGTTCTCCAAGCCATTCTTCGAGGAATTCTTTGTTTCGTCCGCTAATAATCCATACATCATTTTTGGGGTCGGTTGCAAGAGTATCCAGTAGGGTTAAAAGCTTATCATCGGGAACAGCCATTTCCGGTTTCGGTTGCAGGTTTACCAGTGTACCGTCAAAATCAAGCAGTAACAACCTTTTTTCTGCGCTTTCATATTTCTCATAAAGCTCAATCCTTTCGTCTCCAGCAAGGGTTACTGCTTTGGTATCTTTATTATGAATTTCTTCAGTTTCATTTAAAAAGTCGGAAGCCCATCTAAATACATCATGCTTTTTTAAATACCGCTGCATGTGTTCCAGCCTGCGTGCCTGTTCTTCCTCACTCATGGTAAGTCCGTAATTCAGTTTAAGGGCAATCTGTTCAAAATCATGAGGGTTTATGGTTAGCGATTCCTGTAGTTCTTTTGCTGCGCCAGCCATGACACTTAATACAAGAGCTCCTCTAAGATCTTTTCGGGAAGCGACATACTCTTTTGCCACAAGGTTCATTCCGTCCCTTACAGGCGATATAAGCGCGGCATCGGCACTGGTGTATAATGCGATTAGCTTGTCAAAGTCGACAGACTGGTACTGATACACCACCGGAGTCCATTTATAATTACCCAGTTTACCGTTTATACGTGCAATGGTAAGTTCAATCATTTTTTTACGCTCACCATATTTTGTTATCTCTTCGCGCGACGGTACAATAACAAGTAGGAACACGACCTTTTCTCTCCACTCTGGGTAAGTGTTCAGGAAGGTTTCATAGGCATTTAACCTGTTCGTAATTCCTTTTGTATAATCAAGCCTGTCTACCGAGAAGATTACCTTTTTATCCTTATACAGGTCTTTAATCTCGTCACGAAGCTTCACCACATTAGGATTATCATATGCATTATGGAACTTATCAAAATCGATACTAATAGGGAAAGAGCCTACCTTGGTACGATGGGTATCCTGACTGAACAGGAAGTTTTTGTGCGGGAAGCCAAGCATTTTTTCAATACATTCGGTAAAGTGGATAGCATTTTCCCAAGTATGGAAACCAATAAGATTACTACCCATTACACCTTCCATTAGGTATCGCCTTACCTTGTTAGGCAGTACCCTGAAAATTTCAAAATTAGGGAAGGGGATATGCAGGAAAAATCCAATTTTTGCCTGCGGGTGCTTTTCACGTATTATTTTGGCAAGACCCATAAAGTGGTAATCGTGTATCCAAACAATGTCACCGGGTTCGTAGATGCTGTTTACCTTATCGGCTACAATTTCGTTTGCGGCTTTATAGGCTTCAAACCCATCGTGGGTATATTCTATAAAGGAAGGGAAATAATGAAACAATGACCATAAAACGGAATTACTGAAAACATTATAAAAATTACGGTTAAGCCTGCGTTCCAAATACACGGGCTCAATATCAAAATTGCTGTCGTAGTTGTTTTTATTTTCTTCCCAAAGCTGTTGGTCAAAGTCGGCTACGCCTACCCAGGTAAGGTTCTTTTTGCTTTTTTCAGAGTAGGAGAGTACTGCTGTTGCAAGTCCTCCGGCACTTTGTGTGATTTTTACATTGTCTTTTTGTCTTTTAATAGACACAGGTAATCGGTAAGATACGGTAATAATTTTCATTTTTCGGCTTTTTGCCTGATGGTAGTAGAAGCCTGCCATACAGGCGATTCACTCAAATTTACAAAACGAATAGCGTTTGGAAGTTTAATAGAATGTTAGTTAACATATATTTATTAAACTTTTGAGGGATTGATAAAATGAAAGAAAAAAATTACGAATTTATCAAACAGAATATTGCAATAACGCGGTGTAGGGGTTGCCTTTTATATTTAGCAGCATGGCAAAGGCAGGTTCGGTTTTGATACCTTTACGTTTAAGATCAATTATCTGCTGTTTGAAGTGCTCTCCTTTTGCCTGCAGGATTTCGTACTCCTTTATCATGTGGAGATAGGCATTTTGCTCTTTTACAGGTCTGGCCTGCCCGAAAACTTCCACCTCAAAACCGTTAAGACGGAAGCGGATTATAACACTGTGAGTTCCGTTAATTTGTTTTTCATTGATGCTGAAATCTTTTTCCTGTTTAAAACTATCGGTTACTATAGTTATAAAAGATTCCCTGTCCTGATATTCACAAATAATATCCAGATCACTGTTTTCTATATTTATAGCTATAGGGTAGGTGCCTGTTAAAATTGGAGTAAAGCCCGAAAGTTTCTCCATAACCTTTGCCTTTGTTAATACAGCATAAACCTCCTGTTGTGAGGCATTGCCTGTTTTAAGGTAGGTTATGGTGTCAAACTGGTTCAAGGTTAGTCCTTATTTGGTTTTTTGCCGTTTTTAAAACGGGTTTTATCCATTATAGGTTCTTTCTTTTTAGGCTTGTTGAATTTTTTTACAGTTTTTTTTGCTGTAGTACCAGTACCTGTTGCTTCGCCCTGTGTTTTAGGTTTTGGCTTAGGTTTACCTTTATAAGTACCCGGTTTTTTCGGGGCAGAGGTATCTTTATTTTTACCTGCTTCGGCTTTTATGGTAGCCAGTACTTTTTTGGGATCTTTCGGCTCCTCTTTAGTACCACGTAAGTGAATAATAAGTCCGTTTAAAAAGTTGCGTAGTACCTGATCGCCACACTCCATATAATTAGGGTGGTTCTCATTACGGAAAAATGCTCCCAGTTCAGGTTTTGAAATCCTGAAATCTACCAGTTGTAAAATCTCAACAATCTGGTCGTCACGAAGCTGAAGTGCTACCCTTAGCTTTTTAAATATGTCGTTATTATTCATTTCGTTATTTTTTGCAAAGGTATGGCAATGAATCAATATATCAATTTTTTAATGAATCAATATATTGCTGATTGGATTAAATAATCCCGATTTTAATTAAATTTTGCCTGTAAGCCATAAATAGGCATCTTTAAACTGACTAGCCCAGAGCTTTTCGTTATGCCTTCCGTTGTGTACTATCTTTTTATAGAAGAACTTCCTATCGGTTAGCTTAAAGTAAATCAGTTCTTCCATACGTTCCAAATCAGTAATCATTTCACTGCTTTCATGGTCGCCTGCCATAAAGTACATTTTAGCATCAATGCTTTCAACGGCATGAACATCATCATATATCTTATCGTTAAACCAAAATGAAGGAGAGAAAATACCTGCTTTACCAAATACCTTTGGGTACTTCAACACGGCATAAAATGATATGAGTCCGCCAAGGGAGCTGCCCATTATCATGGTGTTTTCCTTATCGCTAAGGGTGCGGTAGTGTTCGTCTATATAGGGTTTAAGTGTAGTAATCAAAAAATCAAGGTATTTGTCGCCATTGCCTCCGCCATACTTTTCGTTAGGGTAGGGAGTAAGTTCGTTTATACGGTTGTCGCCTCCGTTTTCTACCCCTATAACAATGGTTTCGGCATTCAGGCTGTCCAATGTTTCGTCAATGCGCCATTCTCCGGCAAAAGCGGTAAAGCTGTCAAAAAGATTCTGACCGTCATGCATATACAGTACCGGAAACTTTTTATCGCTATTACCGTATATATTAGGTAGGTATATCCATATTTTACGTTCGCCACCCAGTTGCGGGGCATTGATGGTAAAAGTCGATACATTTTGTGATAAAGACGGGGTTTGAGGTTTGGCAGTCATACACCATAAAGATAGGGTGAAAATGAAAAAAATGCGGACCATAATTAAAAACTTTTACAGTAAAAACGATATATTAGCTAAAAATACCACAATCTATGAGCACTTACGAAGAAAAATTAAGCTTATTGTCTGAAATGATTGCTTTTGCAAGAATAGATGGTGAGATACACGAAAGGGAGTATCAGTTTCTGGCTATAGTTGCTTCTCAGCTCAGTATTGATAAGGATGTTTTTGAAAGCCTTTTTGAGCATGAAGCCGAAAAAGTAGCTATTAAATCAGAGCACCAGCGAATACTACAGTTTTACAGGCTGGCACTTTTAATGCATGCCGATGGTGTACTGCATGAAAACGAACAGATTGCCATACGCGAAATGGGAATCAATATGGGGCTTAGTCCGTTTGCCATGAGAAGCGTACTGCAGGAAATGGAAAAATCACCAACAGGGCTTATAGATCCGGATATTATGCTGGCACTTTTCCGTGCCCAGCACAATTAATCGGCGGCTTTGTGAAGAACCCTTTGCGGGAATGGTATAGATACCCCGTTTTGCCTGAATTTATCCAATATTCTGTAGCGTAAACGGCTTTTTACATTCTCAGCCCTAAATACATCCTCCACCCAAAAGTAAATGGAAAAATCAAGCGATGAGTCGCCAAAGTTATTAAAGCGTACAAATGGCTCAGGCTTTGTAAGTATGCCCTGTTCTTCGGCAGCAGCTTCATGTAATAATCGGGTAACCAAATCAACATCCGAAGAATAATCAACTCCTACAGTAACATCAAAACGGGAAGCCAGGTCGTTGTGTGTCCAGTTAATCAGTTCGTTTTTAGTAAGGTCAGAGTTAGGGATAATAATATACTTATCATCACGGGTAAGTACGGTGGTAGTTCGCAGGCGTATTTCCTGCACTGTTCCCACTATATTGTTTACCTCTATTACATCGCCCATTTTTACGGTAGAGTCTACCAGTATTACAATTCCCGAAACATAATCACTAAACAGGTTTTGTATACCAAGTCCCAAACCTACCAACAGGGCAGCAGAACCGGCTAACAGTACCGAAAGGTTAAAACCGACTATCTCAAGCGACAGTACTAAACCAACTACAAGGAGTATATACTTAATAAGGGTAAAAATGGAATATTTTTTAGCTTCATCAAAACTATGTATACGGTAAATACTCTTTTTTATAATTTTCATTATGAAAGCCGCACATACCCAAAAAACAATAAGTGTAATGATAGAGCTTACCTTAAGCTGAGTTTTGCCTATGGTAATCAGTGTTTCGTTTAGCAGTTCTTTAATATGTTCCCACATGTTTTATTCCGGTTTGTTTTGGTTGTCTTTGTTCATTTTTACATTAAAGGACGGGGCTTCATAATCCTTGTCAAGATAGTTTTGCGGTATGGTGGTCATGTTTCCGTCGCGCGCAGCCCTATAGTGTGGCGAAAGTATCTCAATACCTTTTTCGTTGCAGCAGTCCTGTATGTTTTTATGCAGTTCGCTGTATATGGCAGCCTGTTTGTTGGCCTCTTTTGTATAGGCGTTAACCTGGTAGGCTACATAAAAATCTTCCAGGCTGGTTTGCAGTACAAAGGGTACAGGCTCTTTTAGTAAATGTTCGGTTCTGTCGGCAGCATCAAGTAATGCCTGTTGTATGTCTTTCCACGGTACGTCATACCCAATGGTTACCGTGGTGTGGAGTATAAGCCCTTTACTTATGGTATCACTACTGTAATTAATAGTATGGCTACTCATTACGGTGGAGTTAGGTATGGATATGATTTCATTTTTAATGGTACGTATACGGGTTACCAGTAGTGACTTTTCAATCACATCGCCCACAACTTCGCCAATTTTTACACGGTCGTTAATCTTGAAGAGACGCATATAGGTAAGTACTATCCCTGCAATAATATTGGATAACGACCCCATAGAACCAAAGGTGAACAGGAATCCTAAGAAAACCGATACTCCTTTAAATATCTCTGAATCACTACCCGGAAGGTAAGGGAATATAACTATTAACAGGAATGCCAGTATGAGTACGCGTACAATTTGATAAGTAGGGTTAGCCCAGTCGGGGTAAAAACCGTCTATATGCAGGTTGCCGCGTGCAATTTCGTTTTTAAGGAAACGTGCAAAACGCAGTATATACCTAAAAATAATAATCAGTACAATAATGGTAATAAGGTTTGGCATATAATCCCAAACACCAAATGCCACCTTTTTAACCGGAGTAAGAATATAGCTGAAAAGCGTTTCGGCAAAGTTTTGTGTCCACGGGAAAATACCAAACAATACCGGTAGTGCTATATAAATGAGCAGTAAAATAAACAACCATTTTATAAGCCTGTTTATAAGTAATAAAAGGTTTACCTGCCTGTCGGCATCAAACAATTCGTAGGTTTTGATTTTTATACCGCGTATCCTTTTGTCCTTTTGCTCTTTTATCTTGTCGGCAAGCCAGCCAAACAGTTTTCCCGAAAGGTAAATAAGCAGTACCAGTACCCCAATAACCAGCAGTGCCAGTGCTATTTCCTTTATCAGTGTTTTAAAACTGGTTTCGTTTTTATAGGTGGTTATCTCATCGGCAATTATAGTTTTGTAACTATCGGCAAGATCCTCTTTTGTGGTGTTATTCCAAATAGCATCATTCTCTGAAAGACTGATGATTATCCTGTCGTGATACACCACATCTGAAGTCGCTTCGGCAGAAACCACCTTTAGTGAATCGGATTGAAAAAGAATCCTGCCACCCAGTTCTTCAATGCGGCGGGTTACGGCCTGGGCACGCTCGGAAGCCGAGAAACTGCCCTGCTTGCTATAAATGTGGAAAAGAGTGTCGTTAAAGAAACCCGTAACCGGATTCCCTTTTATGGTTGAACGCAGTTTGTCTATCTGTTCCTTTTTTGCGGCAAGCCTTTTGGTTTCACGGCTTTCAAGCTCTTCGAGCTCTTTTTGCAGTTCTTCCTTTTTAAGGTTATCGGTAGTTTTTAACGACTGTATCTGTTGTTCCAGTTCGGCTTTTTTAACCGAGTCCTTTAACCGCTGTTGCTCAATAATCGCAATTTTAGTATTAAAAGCCTCAAGGTTAGCAGCGTTAACCGAGTCGTTTACCTGGGCAATACTGTCTTTTTGGGCAAAAGCACATTGCGTTATAGTAAAAGCAATTATTGTTATAAATAAACGGTAAAGTTTCTTCATCCTCATATTCTGTGTTACAACACATAAATATAGGGAATTTTTGGAAAGTTCTCTGAGTTGTATGTCTACTTAAATATTACTTTTTTAAATTCAAGTATTTCAGTTGCTTTTATCACAAATCCAAGATTCATTGGTATTCCGGATTTTACATTTATATCAGGTTCATTTGGAGAAGTTTTTACCACTTTTCCATCTATTGAATAAATAGGTCCAGAATACATTATTCCTAAGAGGAAAAAACGATTTTTAGTAATAACTAATCGATTTGATTCTTTATCAATATATGGATCTGAATTATAAATGTAAACAGGAGAACCGCTAGAACCTCCAAAAGCAGCTATATCTATTAGAAATTCTCTTTTTCCATTATAGTCAATAAATGGGGATGTTGCAGTTATTCCATTTCTAACAATTGGTAAATTGTTTTTTTGATCCCATAGACCATTAGGGTATCCTATCATAATTACATTTTCGATAGAATTTAATTTTTGTTTCTGTAATGAATCATTTAGTATTATGCTTTCATCTGATGCTTTTATATAAAGATCTATGTTTTTACTATAAAAATAATTTAATATCGGGCTAATATTAATAGCTACTAAATCTATGTTTTTATTTGGATGGGAGATAATCAGAGAGCTATCAATCGGAATAATATATGGAGCTTCATATTGAGGCTTATTATCCTTACTTTTTTTAAAAAATAGTTTTATGTCATTAGATCCTTCAACAACATGTTTATTAGTAATAATGACAGGGCATTGGAGTGTGTCTTTTTGAAAATTAAAAAAAAATCCTGTGCCTGTTTTTATCATGTTTTTTTCTGCACATTCTATTTTTATTGTATTGTTTATTAATTGTTCAGTCATATCTATTTTGGACTGACAGAATGACTTTGATATTGTAATCAAAGGAAAAAGAATAGAAATAAGGTATATTTTTTTCATCACAAAAAAGTTGTTTTATTATATAGATAATATAAACTACATAAAGGTTGTGAGATGAATCATTAATATACTACTTAATTTTTCAATTTATATCTTCTCCTGCAACACTTTAATCTCGTCTCTTAATTTGGCAGCCTGCATAAAGTCAAGATCTTTGGCGGCTTTTTCCATAGCCTTACGTTTTTCACGTATAATCTTTTCAATTTCGCCTTTAGCCATATAGGTAGTATCGGGTTCGGCAGCCATTTTAGGCGAATTATCATAATGGTATGACGACACCGGACTCTTAGACAGTGAGTTCTCAATTTTCTTATTAAGGGCTTTAGGCTCAATACCGTTTGCCTTATTAAAGTTCATTTGTTTTTCACGGCGGTAGTTGGTCTCATCAATAGTACGCTGCATACTGTCGGTTATCTTATCGGCATACATAATCGCCTTACCGTTTACGTTACGGGCAGCACGCCCTACGGTTTGCACCAGCGAACGTGTACTTCTCAAAAAGCCTTCCTTATCGGCATCCAGTATGGCAACAAGTGATACTTCGGGTAAGTCAAGCCCCTCCCTTAAAAGGTTAACCCCAATAAGTACGTCAAACAGACCTTTACGCAAGTCCTGCATGATTTCCACACGCTCCAGTGTATCTACTTCCGAGTGGATATAACGGCATCGTATTGCTACCTTAGTAAGGTATTTAGCCAGTTCTTCTGCCATACGCTTGGTTAGGGTAGTGACCAAAACACGTTCGTCTGCCTCTACACGCTGTTGTATTTCCTCAATGAGGTCGTCTATCTGGTTAAGGCTTGGGCGTACTTCAATAATCGGGTCCAGTAATCCTGTAGGGCGTATTACCTGTTCTACATAAATACCGTCACTTTTTTGAAGCTCGTAGTCGGCAGGGGTAGCACTTACATACACAACCTGATTTTGCAGTGCCTCAAACTCCTCAAATTTAAGCGGACGGTTATCCATCGCAGCCGGAAGCCTGAAACCATATTCCACAAGGTTTTCTTTACGGGAGCGGTCGCCGCCATACATGGCGTGTACCTGCGATACGGTTACGTGGCTCTCATCTATAATCATTAAAAAATCATCTGGGAAGTAATCCAACAGGCAGAAAGGCCTTGTGCCCGGCAGCCTGCGATCCAGATAGCGCGAGTAGTTCTCAATACCCGAACAGTAACCCAGTTCCCGAATCATTTCAAGATCAAAGTTAGTACGTTCCTCCAGTCGTTTTGCCTCCAGGTGTTTACCTATCTCTTTAAAGTAATCTACCTGTTTTACAAGATCCTGCTGAATTTCCCATATGGCTCCCTGCAATACATCTGGCGATGTAACAAACATATTGGCAGGGTAAATATTCAGTCGGTCATACTTTTCAATCACAAGGGCTGTTTTGGCATCAAAGGCTTCAATTTCCTCAATCTCATCACCAAAAAAGTGTACCCTGAAAGGATCATCGGCATAACTGGGGAAAATCTCTACGGTATCTCCCTTAATACGGAAGGTTCCCGGGAGGAACTCGGCTTCGGTACGGGAGTAAAGGCTCTGTACCAGCCTGTGTAATAATTTGGTTCTCGATATAACCTGATCACGCTCTATGGAAATTACGTTTTTTTGGAACTCCACCGGGTTACCAATACCGTAAAGGCACGAAACCGAGGCCACCACCAGTACATCGCGCCTGCCCGAAAGCAGAGATGAGGTGGTACTTAAACGCATTTTTTCGAGCTCTTCGTTAATCGAGAGGTCTTTTTCTATATAGGTTCCCGTTACTGGAATATAAGCTTCGGGCTGATAGTAGTCGTAGTAGGAAACAAAATACTCTACGGCATTATCGGGGAAAAACTGTTTGAACTCTGTGTACAGCTGTGCTGCCAGTGTTTTGTTGTGTGCCAGTACAAGTGTGGGGCGTTGTACATTTTCTACCACGTTTGCCACGGTAAATGTTTTACCCGAACCGGTAACCCCTAAAAGTGTCTGGAAACGTTCTCCTGAATTTATGCCTTCACTAAGCTGTTTTATGGCTGCGGGCTGGTCGCCCATAGGTTTGTAATCAGATACTACTTTGAATTTCATTTTTCTCTTTTTCCTTCCTTTTTACAAAGATAGTGAAATGATTGTTTGCCTTTATGTATTTTAAAACACTAAACAATATTGATTTTTAAATGTATAACATTATTTTTGATATACTAAAATGACAGTTTTTTCTGTTTAATATACAAACATATCAACCATGAAAAACACACCTTTAATCCTTACTTTGTTATTATTGCTTTTAGTTTCGTGTAAAGATGAAAAACAGCAGCAAGTTGAACAGGAAGTTACCACAGAGACACCTGATTTAATAGCAGATTCGGGAAACAGAAAAGCTTTTACGACCGATAACCTAAATATGCAGATCTTTACACTCGATGCAGGGAAAGACAATACTATTAAAGGAGAGAAGGGGACCGAGCTTACAATCCCTAAAAATACTTTTACTGACGCTCAGGGTAATGTAGTGACCGGAAATATTACTGTAAAACTGAAAGAGGCTTTAAGTATCTCTGATATAGTGATGGGAGGGCTTACAACTACATCAAACGGAGAAATATTAAGTTCGGGCGGGATGCTGTATATTAATGCTAAACAGGGTAATGCTGATGTTTTTATAGGTGAATCAAAATCAATAGGGGTAAGTGTACCTACCGATAATTTTGTTCCCGAAATGCAGATTTTTACAGGTGATGAAGATGCTGACGGAAATATTAACTGGGTTGAACCAAAAGATATTATTAAAAAGCCTGTTGCAAAACCAACTTCAAACAAAGCAGCAAAACCTACTCAGGGTAATATGTTTGATGCTGTAATAGATTATGTTGAAGATGGGGACAAGGATGATACATATCCGGCTCCTTATACAAAGCCCTTAAAACCTTATAAAAATGACGGAGGTATAGTTATAGCAGTAAATATAGATAACCCTGAACTTTTACCTGAGTTTATGCCTTTTAGTAATGTATCGTGGAAACTGGTAGATGAGTCGGCTTTCTCAAAAGAAGATAATGGAAAAGACTGGAAACATGTATCAGTAAAGCGGTCTGCTAAACAAGATATATATGTATTGACCTTTAAGGGAACAGAAAAAAACAGGGATGAAATAAAAGAATATGAAGTTTATCCTGTACTTGAAGGCGAAGAGTATGAAGTAGCTTTGGCCGACTATAATAAAAAAATTGCTGCTTATGAAAAGGAAATGAAGCTACTGGAGGAGAAAAGAAAAGAGCAGGAGGAAATAAATAAAAGGATAGAAAGAAATTTGACTGATGAATCAAAAGCAATGGATTTTGCTAATGATTATATTTTTGAAGTGACCCGTTTAGGTTGGATTAACTGTGATTATTTTTATCGTAAAGGTAATCTAACAGATGTTTTGGTAAGGACAACTATTAATAATACAGGTAAAAATGATGTTTACGCTTATATGGTAATTAAAGAAGATAAAGTTTGTTTAGCAGGTTTTCCTGATGAAAACGGTGATTTTATGTTTGGATCTGCCGGTAATGCATATATCAAAATGCCTTTAGGTATAAAAGTAACTATACTTGGAGTAAGTGCCCAGGAAGACGGGACATTAAAATTTGCGAGTAAGGATGTAACTATAACTAAAGAGACTTCGGTATTGTTAGAATTAAAACAAGCTACTCAAGAAGATATGAAAAAGGCTATTGAGGTGGATACGATTAATACTTAATCAAAGCACTCCATCATAAGCAGGTCGCCATCCTTGTGTTCTATAAGTACAATGCCATCTTTAAGGGTTACATTACTGCTGCCGGTACGGTACCCCAGAGTTAACTCTTCGTTATTGAGTTCGTATTTAAGGTTGTGTGTTTTTATGCCAATTACTTTTCCTATGGGGATTAGTGACAACGGAGTATTTTCGGGATACCATTTCTCAAACTTTTTAGGTAGCAGGAATACTTTAGAATGGTCGTCCAGTATAACCACCTTGATAAGATTGCGGTAGCGCACAATATTGGTAATATTTGTAATGGTATGGTCGGCACGCTTACCTGTAGCCCAAATTATATTGGCAGCAGGTATTTTTCTGTCTATAAGATAGTCCAGTGCTTTTTCGAGGTCGGTTTTATCCTGACTCGGGGTATGCACTATTTCCAGCGGGTATTGTAACTCCTTGTATTTCTCGGCATCAAAACCATTGTCAAAATCCCCAAGTAATACATCTACTTTAATGCCCAGTTCCATTACACGCTCTATTGCGTTATCCAGTACTATTACAAGCGGAGACCATTCCAGTAACTGACCCATAAGCTCTTTGCTGCATGCTGCGCCGTTTGCAATAATTAATGCAGGCTCCTGATCGTCTCTAACAATGTGGTGGGATGACATAATTTTGATTTAGAGAGCAAAAATACAAACTTTATTGTACTGTATACTCAATAAAGGAAGCTTCACTAAGCCTGAAATAACCCAAAGGATAATTATCGGGGTTAGTTTGGTTTATAATATTGCCCCTCACACTAATAGGAGGTGTTTGAAAAGGGTTTGGAGTATCGGGCGGAATAAGACTCAGTAACTTACTCATATAGCTGTAATAGCGCGGAGAAATGCCATACAGGTAAATTATCATTTCTTCATTTGGCTGTAAATCATCATACAAACGAATTGTGTAAGTATAATTCCCATTAACGAATTCATCGTCAAAAATAGCATCGTTAGATCCTTTATTAGCCCTTATAAAGCTGTGCATGTAGTAATTTTCCTCATCGGGAGGATCCTGAAAGTAAGCCCTTAAAGTAGTGTCTCCGTCGTTAAATCCTTCCTCGCTTTGTACTACCTCCTCCAGTTGAGGTACACTAATAAGTGTTTCGGTTGCGGTATAGGTTTCTCCGTTCAGTTCAATGTATAGTGTATACGTTTCGTTTATAGCAGGCTGGAAGTTATCACATACATACTGCCCTGTTCTTTGTACGTTATCAGACTCTGTGAAGTTATATACAGTATTATGGCTGTTTTTGACATAAACCTTAGCGCCCTTTACGGTAGGTATAATGGTATCGTAAAAGCCTGTAGTAGTGGTTAGCCGAATAGTTTGATGTTGCCCAGTATATCCTTTTATCCAGATTATTGAAGCATCGACCACAAGGCGGGGCGGAGAAGTGGGGATATCTAAATCAACAACGTCTTCGCAAGCCGTTATAAAAAGGCTCATGAAGACGAGTGATAAATAGTATATTTTTCTCATTTTGTGGAGGTTCGCTTACAGCCTAACACAAAAATAAAGTAATTATTGTACGGTATACTCCATAATGTCTACTTCAGTAACGCGAAAATAACCATAAGCATAGTTATCTATATTGGTTTCGTTTACCAGATTACCGCGTACAGTAGTAGGCGGAGTTTGGAACGGACCGCCACCCGGCTCGGCAACATTTGTAAGCTGCATAAGATAATTAAAGAATCTTTCAGAAGTACCGCCAAGCTTAAAGTGTACAACATCTCCTGCTTTAAGATCTTCATGGCTAATAAAAGCAAACATTTCATTCCCTTGGAAAAATTCATCATCCAGTGCATCATAATCAGGGTAAGGCAGTAAATCTATATCAAAACGGGCCATATAGTAGTTTACTTCGGCACCGTTGTCCTGCCAAAAGAAACGCACTTCAATCTCATCGCCTAAAACACCCCCTTCGTCATCCTGTATAACATTAGAAATTTCGGGAACGGCAAATAGTTTTTCGGTAGCGGTATAAGTTTCCCCGTCGTTAATCACGGTAAGGGTATATTCATTATTGATTACAGGAATAAAATCATTACATACATAATTACCTGTATTTGGCACTTCGTTAAAAGTAAATACTACACCCGATGTATTGTTGGTAACAAATACCGTAGCACCCGATACTACAGGGATTTCCGGTTCATAATATCCTGTTGTTGTAGTTAGCCTTACGGTTTGGTTACTTCCGTCTGTACCTTTTATCCATTCTATTGAGGCGTCAATAACCAGTCTCGGTTCTGCCGTATCAAGGTCTACTTCAATTACATCTTCACAAGCTGTAAAAGTCAGCGAAGCAGTAAATAATAATAGTAGGAATTTTATATTTTTCATGATGATTGTCTTAGAATTTAAAGTTGTAGGTAACACTTGGTATTATACCGAAAATAGAAAGCCTTACTGCCTCATTAGCTCCGGTATCTTCATTTTGCCTAAAGTTAATGGAAGCGGCATTCATCCTGTTGTACAGGTTGTAGATACTGAATACCCATTCGCCCTGCCATCCTTTTTTCTTATCGGGTTTTGGAGTATAGGTAGCCGATACGTCCAGGTGGTGGTATGCCGGAACCCTGTTTTCATTTCTTAATCCGTAGCTAGGAATTACTAAATCACCATATACGTACTGTCCGTTTGGATAGGTAACAGGTTTACCCGACTGTAAAGCGAAAATTGCCCCAAACGACCATTTGTTATTGTATTCGTAAGATCCTGTAACCGAAAGATTATGCAGCTTATCATAGCCCGAAAGGTACCATCCGCCATTGTTAATACCTGTTTCATCTGGAGTTCTGCCCGGTGTTTGCTGTTCTGATCTTGAAAGGGTATAAGAAACCCATCCTGTTAGCTTACCAGTGTTCTTCCTGAAAAGTAATTCAAGTCCGTATGAACGGGCTTTTCCGTTAAGTATAACCTGCTCAATATTGTTGTTAGCAATAAGGTCGGCTCCGTCAATATAATCAATTCTGTTTTTTACTTTTTTATAGAATGTTTCGGCTTCAAGGGAGTATTCGTTATTCTTAAAGTTTCTGAAATACCCTAAGGCTACCTGATCCAGTAACTGGGGTTTGATGTACTTACCACTTGGCGTCCATATATCCAGCGGAGTAGGAGACGCGGTGTTAGAAATAAGGTGAAGGTATTGTGCCATCCTGTTATAGCTGGCTTTTATAGACTGATTGTCATCCAGTTTAAAGGAAACACCTGCTCTAGGTTCCAGGTTACTAAAGTCGGCAATGGTTTTACCGCTACTGTAGTATTCGGTACCTGTAATTTCGCCTTTCTCGTATATTTTAAGTTCGTCGTTAAACACCACGGGCTGGTCGTTAGCATAAAGTGCCACTTCCTGTTGTCCCATCCTATAGAACATACTGTAACGCAATCCATAGCTAACGGTAATATTATCGGTAAGCTCGTGCTCTGCCTCAATGTAAGCAGCAGGCTCAAAGGCGTATTTTCGGTCTAACTGATCGGGGTTAACCGTTGAGGTTTCGTCAATAGGTTTAATAGTACCAGGATTAAAGTCGTAGTAAACGGCATTAACACCATAGTTTAGCTTAAACTTATCTGAAATATAGTTCTTGAAATCGTATTTAAAATTATAGTTCTTAATCCCCGATTCCCATGTAAATCCTACAAAACCGAGCTCAAGCCCATAGTAGTAATCGCTATAGATTAAAGAAGCATTAGAGAACAGTTTTTCGTTAAACAGGTGATTCCATCTAAGGTTAAGTACTGTGTTACCATATACATTATTAAAGCTGTTGCTGATGTCAAATAAATCACGCCCAAAATAACCTGAAAGGTACAGGTTGTTGTTTTCATTTAACTGATAGCTTAACTTAGTATTAAGGTCGTAAAAATAAGCTGAGTTGTCATTATCTGAAAGTTTCAGGAAAAGGTGTGCATATGAGGCTCTACCACCTATAAGGAAAGAACCTTTACCTTTTACAAGCGGACCTTCGGCCAGCAAACGGCTTGAAATAGCACCTATACCACCATTCATGTGGAATTCATTCTTGTTACCTTCTTTTTGGTATATATCCAGTACCGATGATAACCTGCCACCGTAACGTGCAGGGATTCCGCCTTTATATAGTTTAAGATCTTTTATGGCATCGGAATTGAATACCGAAAAGAAACCGAAAAGGTGGGAGGAGTTGAATATAGTTGCCTCATCCAGTAATATAAGGTTTTGGTCGGCAGCTCCACCGCGTACGTTAAAGCCCGATGAACCCTCTCCGGCATTAGTAACCCCCGGTAGGGTAAGTATAGATTTTAAAACGTCTACCTCTCCCATAACCACAGGCATTTTCTTAATTTCCTGTACAGAGAGTTTGTTAACACTCATTTCGGGTTTTTTGATGTTAGCCTTTGGCTGATTGTCTGAAATTACAATTTCGCTAAGTTCCTGACTTGATGATGAGAGTTCGTAGTTTTTCCTGATGTTTTGGTTCAGGTTTACGGTTTCGGTAATGGTTGAAAAGCTTACATAACTAATTTCGATTGTGTAAGTGCCTTCCGGAAGGGATATGGAAAAGAAACCATATTCGTTTGTAGAGATTGCAGTTTGGGTTTCTACAATGTAAACTGTAGCTCCAATAAGGGTTTCACTGCTACTCATGTCTGAGATTGTTCCGCTAAGCGTGTATTTTTCTTGAGAAAATCCTACAGTAGCGAACAATAATAAGATGACCGTGAGGCATCTTTGGGTAATAATGTTCATTGTTTTGATTGATTGAGTTGTTGTTTTCTTTTTAGCAAAATTCGAATATTAAATAAAGATAAAGGTAAATTATTCTGATGAAAATGCGTAAAACCCTTATTATTCTTTAATATTTGGATTGATAACGTCTAACAGACGTTTGAAATTGTATTTTGTTACATGCTTTACATTTTTTTAAACTCGTTATATTACATTGCCTTCTAACCAATTTTTAAAAGAGGCTACTTTTTCTCTGCTTACAATTACGTTTTCATTTGTTTGAGGTTCGAGCTTTAGTATTAGTCTGCTATTAAAATAACCGCTTATTTTTTGAATGGCATCTATATTTACCATAAACTGCCTGTTAATCCTGAAAAAATTATGTTGGTCCAGTATGTTTACCAAATAGTCTAACGTGTAATCCAACGGGAATTTCTGTTTGTTAAAGGTATATACATAAGGTATGCTATCTGAAACCTGTATATAGGCTATTTCCTGCGATTTAATATAAATAAACTGGTTGTTGATTTTTACCAGTAACCTGGCAGTGTCTCTTTTAAAAAAGGCATTAGCAATTTTATTAATATCCATAGCCATAGGAGATCTGAGCTGTTCAAATTTATTGATAGCTGCCCTTAGCTCATTGTGATCTATAGGTTTCATTAAATAGTCGATACTATTAATCTTAAAGGCTTTGAGCGTAAAGTTATCGTAAGCTGTGGTGAATATTACAGGAAGATTCAGGTTTGTTTTTTCAATTAATTCAAAGCAGTTTCCGTCAGATAATTGTATGTCCATTAAAACCAAATCGGCAGTACCACCATTATCCAACCATTTTAATCCCTCAGAAACAGATGGGATAACAGCTACTATGCTAATGTTTTTTCCGGTTTTTAACAGCAGTTGTTCCAGCCTTTCGGCATTATGTTTTTCATCTTCAAAAATTACGACATTCATAAGGGCAGTATTACAGGTATTTTTACAATAAACGAATCATTACTTTCACAAATAATAATGCTGTTGTTTCCTATTAACTCATAACGTTTTTTAATATTTTCCAGCCCCAGTCCCGAAGAGGCCTCTGAGCTTTGTTTTTTGCAAAGATTATTTTTTACAATTAGCCAGTTATCCTCTTTTTTTAAGGAGATAGAAAGCGGAGATGTCAAAGAAAAACGGGTATGCTTTATAGCATTTTCAAATAACATTTGTAGGGTAGCGGGAGCAATAAGGCATTTTTTAATAATATTGTCATCAAGATCTATCTCAATATTAATACTATTTTGATGTCTTATATTTATAAGGAACAGATAGGACTCAAGAAAATTTAATTCGGTTTCTAAAGTAACCATGTTTTCAAATTTCTTATCGAGTATGTAGCGGTAAGTTTTGGCAAGCTGTGTTATATAGTCGGCTGCAATATCAGGATCCTTATAAACAAGGTTTGTTAATACACTAAGTGAATTAAAAAAGAAGTGTGGATCAATCTGGTTTCTTAGGGCTTCATATTTTGCTTCGGTATTTTCACGCATCAGTCTTTCAGTATGTAGCAGATTTTCCCTCCATTGCCTGTAATAAAAAATGATTCCGTTAAAAGCGAGTATAAGAAAATAGAAAAGAAAACTTCCAAATATAAGGTCGTAACTTGGTAAAGTAAAACTGTCCCAGGCTTCATAACGGTTAAAAAATAAAATATCTGTTACGGCATATATAAAACCAAAAACAAATGCGGCTATAACACCATATAGTAAAAAAACAGAGCAAAGTACAATTAGTTTTTTACGGTTAGCGGACTGGCTTAATTTACGTTCTGTAAATTTTGATATCCTAACTGCTCCTTCCCATATTATAAACCCTACTACAACATACATTGTTACAAATACCAGTGAACGTGTATTATAATCAGGGTTATCCTTTATGAATGACAAATCAAATGATTTGAAAATGAGCCCGAAAAGTGTAAGGACTATAATCCGGGCTATGATTTTATAAGTTAGGTATTTATGTATACTAGGGCTCATTTTTTCATTATTATGTCAAAAATAGAGTGGCTGTGGTAAATAACAAACTTATTTTTCCTGAACCTACTTAAAAAGTAGCTGAAGTGTTGAATGAGCAGGTTTAAGTGTATAAAAAAAGCTGCCCTAACGGGCAGCTTTTTAATTATACTGAATGCTTGTATTAAGCCAGTTTCGCTAATATAGTGTTTAGCGTTTGGCTTGGACGCATTGCATTGTCTGTTTTAGCAAAATCAGGGTGGTAGTAACCTCCTATTTCCTGAGCTTTACCCTGAGCACCAATTAACTCGTCGTTAATTTTAGCCTCGTTAGCAGTAAGTTCTTCTGCAATTGGGGTAAATTTAGCTTTAAGTTCAGCGTCCTTATCCTGACCTGCAAGAGCCTGAGCCCAGTAAAGAGCAAGGTAGAAGTGAGAACCACGGTTGTCAATCTGCCCTACTTTACGTGCAGGAGACTTGTCGTTTTCAAGGAATTTCTCATTAGCAATATCAAGAGCTTCAGAAAGTACGATAGCTTTTGCGTTGTTTTGAGTTTGACCTAAGTGTTCAAAAGAAACACCAAGTGCTAAGAACTCACCAAGTGAATCCCAACGCAGGTATCCTTCTTCAACAAACTGCTGAACGTGTTTAGGGGCGGAACCTCCCGCACCTGTTTCAAATAAACCACCACCATTCATTAACGGAACGATGGAAAGCATCTTAGCTGATGTTCCAAGCTCAAGGATAGGGAACAGGTCAGTAAGGTAATCACGTAATACGTTACCGGTTACAGAGATCGTATCAAGACCTTTTCTAATTCTCTCTAAAGAGAATTTAGTAGCCTCAATAGGGTTCATTATATGAATTTCAAGACCATTTGTATCGTGGTCTTTAAGGTAAGTTTTTACTTTTTCGATAATCTGAACATCGTGTGCTCTGTTTTCGTCTAACCAGAATACGGCAGGAGTTTCAGATAATCTTGCACGGTTTACAGCAAGTTTAACCCAATCCTGAATAGGAGCATCTTTAGTTTGGCACATTCTGAAAATGTCACCAGCCTCAACATTCTGTTCCATATAAACAGTACCGTTATTGTTATCTATAACCTTAACAACACCGTTTGCAGAAAGTTGGAATGTTTTATCGTGAGAACCGTACTCTTCTGCTTTTTGAGCCATAAGACCAACGTTTGGTACGCTACCCATAGTTGAAGGGTTAAATGCACCGTTAGCCTTACAGTCTTCAATAGTTGCAGTATATACACCAGAGTAACTTCTGTCCGGAATTATAGCAAGCGTATCCTGTTGTTTACCTGCTGCATTCCACATTTGTCCTGAAGTACGAATCATAGCCGGCATAGAAGCATCTACAATTACGTCTGAAGGAACGTGAAGGTTAGTAATACCCTGATCAGAGTTTACCATTGCAATAGCAGGGCCGTTTTGGTATACTGCCTCAATAGCAGCCTTAACTTCAGCTTCCTGTGGAGTACCTGCAATTTTAGCATAAACATCGCCTAAACCGTTTCTTGTGTCTACACCAAGCTCTTCAAATAAAGCAGCATACTTAGCGAATACATCTTTAAAGAACACCTCTACAATAGCGCCGAAAATAATAGGGTCTGAAACCTTCATCATCGTAGCTTTAAGGTGAACAGAGAATAATACTCCCTGTTGTTTAGCGATTTCTACCTGCTCAGAAACGAAAGCTTTAAGCTTGTTAAGGTTTAGTGCAGAAGAGTCAATTATTTCTCCTGCCTTAAGCGGAGTACTTGGCTTAAGTACTGTAGCAGTACCGTCGTTAGCCACAAATTCGATTCTTACATCGGTAGCGTCTTTTACGGTAACTGATTTCTCACTTCCGTAAAAATCACCTTCTGTCATGCTTGCAACGTGGGTTTTAGAATCTCCGCTCCATGCTCCCATTGAGTGTGGGTGAGCCTTAGCGTAGTTCTTAACTGCTTTTGGAGCCCTACGGTCTGAGTTACCTTCACGTAGTACAGGGTTAACTGCAGACCCCAGTACTTTAGCATAACGTGTTTTTATTTCTTTTTCAGCATCTGTTTTAGGCTCTTCAGGATATTCCGGTAGGTCGTATCCCTGAGCTTTAAGTTCTTTGATTGCAGCTTTAAGCTGAGGAACAGAAGCAGAAATGTTTGGTAATTTTATAATGTTAGCTTCAGGAGTTTTAGCAAGTTCTCCAAGTTCGCTTAATGCATCACCTATTTTTTGTTCGGCAGTAAGGTTTTCAGGGAAATTAGCAAGAATTCTTCCCGCAAGTGAAATGTCTCTTGTTTCAACTTCAATTCCTGCCGGAGCAGCGAATGACTGAACGATAGGAAGGAAAGAGTGGGTGGCCAGCATTGGAGCCTCATCGGTTATTGTGTAAATAATCCTAGATGTTTTTGACATTTTTTTACGTTTTTTAAAAGCGCCCTACGGCTTTACCTCGTGAAGCCGAAAGGATAATTATTAATGAGTTAATCTATATTATGTGAAGCCGGTTTATCAAAAGGAGTGTATTTGTATACGAAAGTCGTATTCCTTTTAATATCAAGGCTCGCAAATATAGCAAAAACTAACTTAATTCCCCTTTTGTAAACTTTAAAAAAATGATTGAATCCCAAACATTTATTGTTTAATAGCTGGTTTCGTCCATCTTTACTTTGCCTTTAAATGTGCTGTATACGAAAACGGTATAGGCTAATACTAATGGTGCCCCAATAGCTACAATGTTCAGCATGATGCCTAATGATTTTTCTGAAGAGGCAGCATTATATACCGTTATGCTATATTGAGGGTCTATCGTAGAGATAAGTAATACAGGGTAAAGCTCTATAGCTATAAGCATAAGCATAAAGCTCATGCTGAGTGCCGAGAATAAAAAGGCAAGTTTATACCTGTGCTTCATTGCAAGTCGTGGTACGTTTGCAATACACAGGAATGTGGCAAGCGGTACGGCAAACATAACAGGGTCTTCCCTAAAGGTGTCTGAAAGGTGAGGGATGTAAATCAGTGTATATATAGTAGTTATACCAAAAATAACCACAAAAAAGATGATTCCTCTTTTTACCAATATGGTAAGCTTAGCAAACAGCCGTCCTTCGGTTTTCATAAGTAGGTATATGGCTCCGTGTGTCATAAAAAGGGCCAGGGTGGTAAGTCCTACCATAATGGCATAAGGATTTAGGAATTCAAGTAAAGGGCCACCCTGATATTCAAAGTTCTCACCAAGAGGGATTCCCTGTAATACATTGCCTAATACTACTCCCAGTAAAAAGGCAAGCATAATACTGGAAACACTATAGCTGATGTCCCACATTTTGCGCCACCAAAGCATTTCTTCCTTACTCCTGAATTCTATGGAAACAGCCCTTAAAATAATGAAGAGCAGGAACAGTATAAAAGGAATATACATGGCAGAGAACATGGAAGCATACATAACAGGGAAGCCTGCAAACAAAGCACCGCCTCCAATAACAAGCCATACTTCGTTACCATCCCAAACAGGTCCTACGGCATTAAGGGCTATGCGCCTGCTTTCCTCTTTTTTAAAGAACAGATGCCATGCACCAGCACCAAAATCAAATCCGTCTAAAATGGCGTAGCCGGAAAAAAGTCCGCCCACAACCAAAAACCACAAAGTGGGATAATCTATTCCTAAAAATGTTTCCATGTTATCCTCCTGTTATAAATTCTGTAATTTCTTCCTGCAACGGCCTGTCATTATCCCTGCTGCTGTCATACGGCCCGTGCTTTATCTTTTTATTGAGCAAATAGATAAAGAGCAGGAACAGTATAAAGTACACCAAAAAAAACAGTATAAGTGAGAACAGTACCTGATTTTCCCTTACACTTTGTGATAAGGCATCACTGGTACGCAAGTGACCATATACCACCCAGGGCTGCCTGCCCATTTCGGCAGCAAACCAGCCTACCTGATTCCCTATTTGTGGCAGCAGTACCGAGAAGGAGAATATCCACAAGAGCCATCGTTTGTCAAACAACCTGCCACGCCACCACAGGTAGCAGGCATAAAGTGTAAGCAATATTAAAAAACTACCTATAGCAACCATAATATGGTAGAACTGGAAAATGGCATTGAGTTGTGAAGGCCTGTCTTCTTCGGGGAAGGCATTAAGGCCTGTAACGGGTGTATCAAAGTCATAACTAAGCAGAAACGATAGTCCTCCGGGTATTTTTATTCCGCTTACGGTTTGTTCTTCTTTGTTTACCCAGCCCATAACATACATATCGGCAGGGGCAGAAGCATCAAAGTGCCCTTCCAGTGCAGCGAGTTTTGCCGGCTGGTTGTGTGCTACGCCTTCGGCTGAGCTGTGTCCTGACATTAATTGGGATAAAGAAAATATAGTGGCTACGGTAAGTGCTATTTTAAAAGCTTTTTTGGAAATGGCTACAAACTTCCCTTTCCTTAAATAGTAGGCATGTACGCTAAGTACTAAAAAGGCTCCTGCCAAAAAAGCTCCCTGCCAAGTGTGAATAAGCCTGTCTACGCTGGAGGGATTAAATACCATAGCCCAGAAGTCGGTAATTTCGGCACGGGCGTTGAGTCCTTCACCTACTATATGATAACCCGCCGGGGTTTGCTGCCAGCTGTTGGCAACTACTATCCATACTGCCGAGAACATAGATCCTAAAAACACGCCTATCGTTGCCGTGAGGTGTACCCAGGGCTTTACACGGTTCCAGCCGAAAAGGAGTATCCCTAAAAAGCCGCTTTCTAGTGCAAAGGCAAATATACCTTCGGCCGCCAGTGCGCTTCCAAATACGTCGCCTACATAGCGGGAATAGGTAGCCCAGTTAGTGCCAAACTCAAACTCCATAACAATACCGGTGGCAACACCAATACCAAAGGTGAGTGCAAATATTTTTGTCCAAAATCGGGCAAGGCTCTCATATTCTTTATTACCTGTTTTAATGTACAGGCTTTCTATGATTACCATTATAAGGCCAAGACCAATACTTAAAGGGGGATAGATGTAGTGAAAGGCTACCGTAAAGGCAAACTGAATGCGGGAAAGTATTTCGACATCCATAAGAAGAAAGGGTTTAAAAGGGTGAAAAACTGTGCCGCAACGCATGTTTTTAGCCTCCTGCAGAAATACCTTGCGGCTCCCTCAAAGATATTAAATAATCAGATGTGATGCATGCATAATTATTTAAAATTTAAGCAAAAAAAATCCCCGTGTAAAACACAGGGATTCTATTATGTAGCTCTTCAAAGAAATTATCTTCTTCTCTCTTTGATTTTCGCTTTTTTACCGGTAAGGTCTCTAAAGTAGAATATACGTGCTCTTCTAACTTTACCTCTTTGGTTAACTTCAATTTTTTGTAATGCCGGCATGTTAACAGGGAAGATACGCTCTACACCTACTGAACCAGACATTTTACGGATGGTGAAAGTTTGAGTGATACCAGCACCTCTTTTTTGGATAACAACACCTTTAAAGAACTGTGTTCTTGTTTTTTCACCCTCTTTAATTTCGTAGTACACAGTGATTGTGTCTCCTGAACTGAACTCAGGGAAATCTTTTTTTGTTACGAACTCGTCCTGAACGAATTTTACTAAATCAGACATGATTTTTTAATTTAAACGTTTGAATCAGAGCAACATGCACGGGTATCGCCAGAGGTTGGTCCGAAATTGGCTGCAAATATAAATATTTTTTTAATACGCAGAAATATTTTGACCTTAAATTAAATATAAATTTTAAGGCTGTAAGTGTTTGCTATTCAAGTAAATCGGGTCTTCTGTTCCTGGTATGTTCCAGTGCTTTATCTTCTCTCCATTGGTCAATTTTAGAAAAATTCCCGCTTAAAAGTACATCGGGTACTTTCCAGCCTTTGTATTCGGCAGGGCGTGTATAAATAGGAGGGGAAAGCAGGTTGTCCTGAAAACTATCGGTAAGTGCCGATGTTTCATTACTCAAAACTCCCGGTATAAGCCTGATTATAGAATCGGTAACAACGGCGGCAGCAAGTTCTCCACCCGAAAGTACAAAATCGCCTATGGAAATCTCTTTGGTAATGAAGTGGTCACGTACACGCTGGTCTACACCTTTATAATGTCCGCAAAGAATAATAATGTTTTTAAGCATGGACATTTGGTTGGCCATTCCCTGATTAAGAGTTTCGCCGTCGGGGGTCATGTAAATAACCTCGTCATATTCCCTTTCACTTTTCAGTTTACTAATGCAGGCATCAATAGGTTCGATCATCATAACCATACCGGCACCACCGCCAAACTGGTAGTCGTCTACATTTTTGTGTTTGTTGGTGCTGTAATCCCTAAGGTTGTGCAGGTGCACCTCTACAAGTCCTTTGTCTATAGCTCTTTTTAGTATTGAAGCTTCAAACGGACTCCTTAAAATTTCGGGTAATACAGTGATAATGTCGATGCGCATTTTGCTAATTTTTAAATGAACCAGTGGTTTAATGTACCAATGAGGGTGCAAAAGTAAAACGAAATTACCGAAGCTACAATAATTGCAACATTAAGCCACTGACTTATTTTTACATTTATACACCAAACTGTTTAAGGTGGTGGTCAAGATGTTTGTATTGTAAAGTGTCCCATTCTTCAATGGTCATTTCACCAAAGAAAGGGTGTTTCATGTTTTTTATGCATTTGTGTCCTTCTTTTGAAAAAGTCTCTACCAGTGCGATTAATTCTGCTTTAGAGGTTTCAAAATCGGGTTCATGTGAAATCTTAAATTCTTTTGCCGTTGGCATCCCTTTCCCGAAAGGTTGTGGCTCCATTAGTTTTTTCTTGGCCGATTTTCCAAAAAAGAAAACAAGCAATTTGTTAGGTTTCAGTTCCAGTGTGCCGTGTGCTACTTTAATAATTTGCTGACAGTGCAACAGCATCTGGCTAACAGTCATTTTGCCCCACTGCGAAAGTGTAATAGGGGAAAGCTGATTTATTCTGTCGATAACTTCGCGATTATCGGTTGGATTAAAAATGCTTTTCATGTTATTTTTTTGATTAATGAGCCTCAAAATTAAGAATAAATCGCTTTACTTTTTAACAGCTTTTAAGGCATAAACAAAAGGAATTTTGTTTTGCAGGTGCGGTATTCTGTAACGTTTGGGTTCAAACTCTTCCATGTCGTTAAAACAGTCGTATGGGGAGTAATTATATTCTTTAAAAGTCTTAATTTCGAGGTTGTTGTTTATCAGGCTACTAAATACTTCGCTAAGATCATGGTTCCATGATATGGTTTTTGTTTCCATGTCGGCAGCTTTGTCGGCATAAGTACCTGTTTCGGTTTCAATAATGGCTTCCTCGTTAAAGTAACTATAATCTATTTTACTGAACCCATTATCAAACATCCATACAAAAGGATGGAATTCAGCAATGATAAAACTGCCTCCGGGTTTAAGGAAGTGGTTTATCACTTTGCCCCATTTGTCAAGATCGGGCAACCAGCCTATGGTGCCATAAATGGTAAATACAATGTCAAACTTTTCGTTAAGGTTGTCAGGCAGGCTGTATATATCGCAGCATATAAATTGAGTATTAGTACCTGTGGTTTCTGCCAGTTCAAGGGCTTTGGTTATAGCGGCGTCTGAAAAATCTACTCCTGTTACTGTAGCTCCCATCCTGCTAAGGGAAATAGAGTCCTGACCGAAATGGCATTGCAGGTGTAGTATTTTTTTATCTGTAACATTCCCTAATAGTTCAAGTTCTATGCTGTTTAGGGTTGAATTTCCACTTAAAAATGAGGGCATGTCATAAAAAGATGATTCTATATGGAATGAGGTTTTTTTATTCCATGCTTCCTTGTTTATATTGATATAGTTGTCTTTTGTTTCCATAATAAAATGATTGATTGTTCAAATTTACCTTTTTCTTATAATTCGCCATCAGGTTTAGTAGTAATTAATTTGTAAATTTGCACCTCATATAAAAACAAAAAGACAGATGGAAAACGGAATTTACGCTAAATTCAATACACCAAAAGGTTCTATTTTAGTGAAACTTACGCATGACAAGACCCCGGGAACGGTAGGTAACTTTGTAGGTCTTGCTGAAGGTAATCTTGAAAACGATGCTAAACCACAAGGTAAACCATATTATAACGGACTTAAATTTCACAGGGTTATTCCTGATTTCATGATTCAGGGCGGATGCCCGGTAGGTACCGGCGTTGGTGGTCCTGGTTATCAGTTTGACGATGAGTTTCATCCCGAACTTACACACAGTGGTCCCGGTGTACTTTCTATGGCAAATGCAGGTCCCGGTACAAACGGTTCTCAGTTCTTTATCACTCACGTAGAGACTCCGTGGTTAGACGGTAAACATACTGTTTTCGGTCACGTGGTTGAAGGTCAGGATGTGGTTGATGCTGTTGCTCAGGGTGATGAGATTGAAAGCATTGAAATTATTCGTGAAGGTGATGAGGCTAAAAACTGGAATGCTATTGAAGCTTTCAGAACTTTTGAAGGTGCGCGCGAAAAACGTATTGAAGAGGCTAAACAAAAAGCTGAGGCAGAAATGGAAAAACTTGCCGCCGGATTTGATAAAACCGAAAGCGGACTACGTTATAAAATAATCCAAAAAGGTAACGGTAAGCAGGCTGAGAAAGGTAAAACTGTTTCTGTGCACTATACAGGTGCTCTTGACAATGGTCAGGTGTTTGACTCATCTTATAAAAGAAAAGAGCCAATATCTTTCCCTCTTGGTATGGGTCATGTAATCTCAGGATGGGACGAAGGTATTGCTTTACTACAGGTAGGTGATAAGGCTCGTTTTGTTATTCCTTCTCACTTAGGTTACGGTTCACGTGGTGCAGGTGGTGTTATCCCGGCAGATGCAACACTTGTTTTTGATGTTGAGCTAATGGATGTAAAATAATAATGTCCTAGCATAAAATAAAAAGGCTGCCGGTAGGCAGCCTTTTTATTTGGAATACTTTTTGAAAGTGAACTATATATGGATTACTTTTGTAAAACACATTAATATGATTATGAAAAAGCTACTATTACTGTTTGTTATATTGTTTGGAATTTCTGCAAAAGCACAAATTCCGGGATCAAGTATGCACTGTGGTTATGACTTTACATCTTACTTAGTGTTGCATATACACGAGCAGGGAAATGAAGATAATATCAAAAACTTAAAGGTTACTGTAGTAGATAGTCTGGGTAGGGATCTTATTAATGTGAATAACATGTATAGCTGGAGTAATGCCAATAAGCCGCTTGAGTTCTCGCTTAACTACAAAATAGATGATAATAATAAGAGGTTAACAGAGGGGGCTACGGCTACTAAAGAGCGTTGGTTTTTCCCATTTGCTAAAGATAATTATCTGTTATCTGTAGCTAATACTTTTAAGGCAGATAATTTTAGTGTAAAGGTTGAAGATACTACGGGTACTTACAAGCCGGTTACTATTCAGCTGTATGCTTACAATATGTATGTGCTTTGCTCTAATGAAAGCAGGGACGCGGCTATGAAATTTGGTCGTAAAATGAATAAGCCTCTGGAAATAGTACTGGAAAAACAGTAATTAATTTGTAAAATTATTCAATGTGTCAATTTATTAATGTGATACTTATAAGTAAACTACAAATTGTTACATTAAATTACCTCCACTTAATATTACAGCCAATACTTGGTTTTTGAGGTTCGGGAATATTACGGTTGTATAAAACACCATCAATAGCATTGCGCAGGTCGCTACCGCTTACAGGTATATTATTGCCGGGGCGTGAGTCATCCAGCTGACCACGGTATACCAATCGGTTTCGGGAATCAAAAAGGTAAAAATCAGGTGTGCAGGCTGCATCATAAGCTTTTGCTACTTCCTGTGTTTCGTCAAACAGGTAAGGGAAGTCAATATCATTTTTAAAAGCAAATTCCGTCATTTGGTCGGGAGCATCCTGCGGATACTTTACCGGGTCGTTACTGCTTATGGCTACCATGCCTATTCCCTGTACTCTGTAATCATTGGCAATCATAACAATTTCATCAATAACATGAATCACAAAAGGGCAGTGGTTGCATATAAACATTACCAGTGTGCCTTTTTCGCCTTTAATATCGCTAAAGGAATAGCTGTCATCAAAGTTGGTTGCCTTTAATGAAAAATCAGGGGCTATGGAGCCCAGCGGTAACATGTTTGACGGTGTATTTGCCATTTTTGAAAGAAATAAATTACTTTAGCAAATTACAATAAATTTTAAAATAAAATAAATACAAAAGCTATGTTAACCTGGGAAGAATTTGAAAAAACAGAAATGCGTGTGGGTACCATTACAGAGGTGAACGATTTTCCTGAAGCCAGAAAACCGGCCTATCAGCTTGTTATTGATTTTGGAGAAACAATAGGGATACGAAAATCATCAGCACAAATCACAAAACGTTATACCAAAGAACAGTTAACCGGAAGGCAGATTGTTGCTGTAGTGAACTTTCCTAAAAAGCAAATAGGTAAATTTATGAGTGAGTGCCTGGTGCTTGGGGCAGTGGGGGCAGATAATGATATTGTATTACTGGCGCCCGATTTTAAAGTAGAAAACGGATTGCGTATAGGATAAAAATAAAAAAACTGCCTTTAGGCAGTTTTTTTATTAAATGTCTTCGAAGTTTACATCTGTAAAACTTTCTGTTCCTACAGGTTCAGGAGTTTTTTCTGCAAACATTTTCTTGAAGTCCTTTTGATGTCTTTCAGAGATTACTTCTTCTCCTTTGTTATCAAGAACATATTCTGTCATTTCGTCCAGAATGCTTCTGAAGGCTGCAAAATCTTCTTTGTAAAGATAAATTTTGTGTTTCTTAAAGTGGAAAGAGCCGTCCTCCTCAGTAAATTTTTTGCTCTCAGTGATTGTAATGTAGTAATCATCGGCTTTAGTAGCTCTTACGTCAAAAAAATAAGTCCTTCTTCCCGCTCTTAAAACTTTAGAAAAAATCTCTTCCTTTTCAAGCATGTCATTATCTCTCATAATCCTTCGTAGTTTTTTAATTGGTTTATGTAGCTACCAAAAATCTAAAAAAAATCTTAAAAATCCAACAAATTAATTTATTTCTTTTTCGGATAGTTGTTTAATGTAAAGCTCCTTATAATAACCAGCCTGATTTACAAGTTGATTGTGAGTGCCTTGTTGTATGATTTCACCATCTTCCAGTATAATTATCCTGTCGGCATTTTTAGCAGATGATACCCTGTGGCTTACAATGATAGTGGTTTTATCTCTGCAAAAATCCATAAGGTTGTTAAGTATAGCTTCCTCAGTTTCAGTATCTACAGCCGAAAGGGAGTCGTCAAGTAGTAATACCGGGGCATCTTTAATCATTGCCCTTGCTATAGATACACGTTGCTTTTGTCCGCCTGAAAGTGTTATACCTCTTTCGCCTAATATGGTTTCGTAAGCTTTGTTAAAAGCAGCAATATTATCGTGTACCACAGCTTTTTTAGCTACTGCAATAACCTCTTCATCTGTAGCGTCTTCATCACCAAATTTGATATTGTTTTTTATGGTGTCTGAAAACAGAAACGCGTCCTGTGGTACAAACCCTATGCTGTTACGCAGGTCGTAAAGATTTAACTCTTTTATATTTGTATTGTCAATTGTTACTGTTCCCTGTTCAACATCGTAAAGCCTGCTTATGAGTGATAGTATAGTTGATTTTCCCGATCCTGTTTTACCTAATATGGCTAGTGTTTCTCCTTTGTTGATGTTAAATGACACGTTTTTAAGTGCTGTTATATTAGTGTCTTCATAAGTAAAGGTTACATTGTTAAAGGCTATGTTTCCTTCAATAACCGATTTTTCAGGATTGTTGTTTTGAATTTCAGGTTCAGTTTTAAGAAATTCATTAATCCTTTTTTGAGAGGCTTCGGCTTCCTGTACCATGCTTGATATCCATCCTAAAGAGGCTACCGGCCAGGTTAACATATTTATATATAGTATAAACTCTACTATCATACCAATGTTTTCAATGGTGCCTTCTATGTATAATTTACCGCCTACATATATAACTATAAGGTTACTAAGTCCTATTAAAAGTATCATAAACGGACCAAACATGGCGCTAACTTTGGCCAAGCTCATATTTTTTGCTTTGCTATCGCGTGATAGTTGGGTGAAATCGTCCTGCTTTTGTTTTTCAAGAGCGTAAGCTTTTATAACCCTGATGCCCGAGAACATTTCCTGTGTGAAACTTGCCAGTTTAGAAAGGTTTTCCTGATAGCGGGTACTTCGCTTGTTTATTTCTACGCTAATTTTAAATATACTATACGATAATATAGGTAACGGGATTAGAGTGTACAGTGTCAGTTCCGGAGACAGGATTGACATGTGGGTAATAATAATGATAAAACGTATAATAGTGTTAAGGCTGTACATAATTGCCGGCCCAACGTAAGATCGTACTTTGTTTACGTCTTCACTAATACGGTTCATTAAATCACCTGTACGGTTCTTTTTGTAAAAGCTTTGAGATAGCTTCTCATAGTGTTCAAAGATTTCGTTTTTAAGGTCGAACTCAATGTGGCGCGACATTACAATAATGGTTTGCCTCATAAAAAAGGTAAGTATACCGGCTATAAGAGTTGCTCCTATAATAATTAGTACACTTTGCAATATTTCGTGTTTAACCCCGTCCATGCCTATTTTACCGCCTGTATAGTTCTCAACAGCAGTTATTATGGCTCCTGTGTACTGGGGTGTAAACAGCGAGAATATGTTACTTAAAATGGTGATTAAAATTCCTAAAAGAAATTGAAATTTATATTTTACAAAGTATTTGTTTAAATGCTGAAGTTCTTTCATTGTTCTGTTTTTAACTCAGAATATTTTTAGGTTAAAGTGTTAAAACACATGCTCATGCCGAGAAAAGGTCTTGTCAAAAATAAGCTATTTTAATTATCGAAAAATTAAAAAAAAGGTTTTATTTTGCTACATCTTAAATTTAAATGTATTTTTGTAACCTGTTTTTGAATAAATTTCAATTTAAAAAATAATATCATGATAACAGAAGTTGTTAATGCTAACGAACTTGTAAAAGTTGATCCGGTTTTTGGACAAGCTTCTTTTAATGACCATGAACAAATCGTTTTTTGTCATGACAAAGATACTGGTTTAAAAGCAATAATTGGTATTCATAATACAGTTTTAGGGCCTGCACTTGGTGGAACGAGAATGTGGAAGTATGCGAACGAATGGGAGGCTTTAAATGACGTATTGAGGTTGTCTCGTGGTATGACGTATAAGTCTGCTATTTCAGGACTAAACCTTGGTGGTGGTAAAGCTGTTATTATTGGTGATTCAAGACTTGATAAAACACCTGAAATGATTACAAGGTTCGGGCAGTTTGTTCACTCTTTAAGTGGTAAGTATATCACTGCAGAAGATGTAGGAACTACAACTCCTGATATGGACCTTATTCGTGACGTGACTCCTTATGTAACAGGTATCTCTGAAGAAAGAGGAGGGTCAGGTAACCCATCGCCTGTAACTGCTTACGGAGTTTATATGGGGATGAAAGCTGCTGCTAAGCATCAGTTTGGTTCTGAAAGCCTTGAAGGTAAAAAAGTATTGGTACAGGGTACAGGTCACGTAGGTGAAACTCTTATTGATTACCTTACTAAAGAAGGTGCTCTTGTACAGATATCTGATATCAACCAGGCAAGAATGGAAGAAGTTGGTGCTAAATATGGTGCTAAAATCTTTATGGGTGACGATATTTACAGTGCAGATGTAGATATTTATGCTCCTTGTGCACTTGGTGCTACCGTTAACGATGAAACTATTGCAAAGCTTAAAGCTAAGGTAATTGCAGGTGCTGCAAACAACCAGCTTGCTGTAGAGAATGTACACGGAAAAATGCTTCAGGATAAAGGCATTCTTTATGCTCCTGATTTCCTTATCAACGCCGGAGGTATAATTAATGTGTATGCAGAGATTGCCGGATATGATAAAGCTGAGGCTATGAAGAGAACTGAAAATATCTATAATACTACATTAGAGATTTTCCACTTTGCTGAAGCTAACGGTCTTACTACTCATCAGGCAGCAATGTCTATGGCGCAAAAACGTATTGACGACAGAAAAAAAGAAATGGCTAAATAATTATTAAGCCTTAAAATAATATTACTATTTTTGCGAAGCGAAAGAAGACCTCTTTCGCTTCGCTAATTTTAAATGTTCTTACGACGGATGTTAAACAGAAGACATATTCGTGTTAAAGTGATGCAATCAATATATGCGATGCATCAAAATGGTTCAGACAGTTTGGATAAGGAAGAAAAATTCCTTTTTCATAGTATAGAAAATATACAGGATCTGTACCTTATTATGCTTTCGGCACTGGTTGAAATCAGAAACAGTGAAGAGGGGTTTTTAGACAGGTCAAGCAAAAAACATCTTGCTACAGCCATAGAAAGAAACCCAAACAGGAAGTTTGTCAATAACAAAGTTTTACATCTTTTAGCAGAAAGCAACTCGCTTAGTATAGCTATTGAAGATCGTAAGGTTTACAACTGGAAAAATAACGACGATTATATTCTAATCCTTCTTGATGCCGTTAAGGAAAGCGAGTTGTATAAAGAGTATATGGACAACGAGGAAAACAGCTTTGCTCAAGACAGAGATTTTGTAGTAAACCTGTTTACCGAAGTTATTGCTCCAAACGAAAAGCTGTATGAATATCTTGAAGACTATAAATTAACCTGGGTAGATGATATTCCGCTGGTTAATACTATGGTTGTGAAACAGCTTAAACAAATTAAAAAACCGACAGAGGAAGGATATGATGCAATACATATTCCTAAATTATATAAGGATATTGATGATCGTGACTTTGTGAGAAACCTGTTTAGAAAAACGGTTTTAAATGAAAGAGAACTATCTCAGGAGTTTACAGATAAAACACCTAACTGGGATTCTGAGCGTATTGCAGAGCTTGATGCTATTATACTGAAAATGGCTATTTGCGAATTCTTAAAATTCCCATCCATTCCTGTTAAAGTAACAATTAACGAGTATCTTGAGATTGCTAAAGAGTATTCTACGCCAAAAAGTAGTATATTTATCAACGGTATTTTAGATAACTTAATTAAGGATTACCAAAACAGTAATAAATTAGTAAAAACCGGTAGAGGTTTAATGTAAAACCAAATTAAAAAATTATAAGTTATGTTGAAAAAATCAGTAGCTATGCTAGCCATAGCGTCTCTTATTTTTACAGTTTCATGTAAAGAAAATGCTGCTCTTAAAATTGATGAAAATAAAGCAAAAGAGGCTGAAATAGCTCATGCAGAAGCAGGACAGGTACCTGTTATTAAGTTTGAAACTATGGAGCACGACTTTGGTACTATTAAGCAGGGTGATAAAGTGGAGTATGTGTATAAGTTTACTAACGAAGGTGCTGCACCACTTGTACTAAGCCAGGTTAAGCCAAGTTGTGGTTGTACTACTCCTGATTGGACTAAAACTCCTGTTGCACCGGGTGAATCTGGTGAGATTAAAGTTGTTTTTGATTCTCATGGTAAATCAGGTAAACAAAATAAAACTGTAAACGTACACTCTAATACAGAGTCTGGTACAGATGTACTTAAGTTTACAGCAGAGATTGAAAAGCCGGAAGGCATAGGCGCTAAAAACTAATTAGACATATAAAATGGAAGAAATTTCGAAGTTTGCTCCCTTATTACTAATGTTTGTGGTTGTATATTTTTTAATGATACGCCCACAACAGAAAAGGCAAAAACAGGAAAAAGAATTTGAGAGCCAGCTTAAGGTTGGTGATAAAATTATAACAAAAAGCGGAATACATGGTAAAATAGCAGAGCTTGGTGAGGCAAGCGTAGTTATTGAAACTATGGCAGGAAAGCTTAAAATGGAACGTTCGGCAATCTCACTTGAGTTAAGTAAGAAAGTTCAGAAACAATAATAAAAAAATCCTCAGCATTAGCTGAGGATTTTTTTATCTGTATTTATCATTAAGCCCAATTCCCTCAAGGATCATGGGCTTTATTTTTTTCAGTCGTGAGAGCTTTGTAACCTCTCTTTTGGCTGTTTCTATAAACTCGGCATATTCTCTTTGCTTAAAAGGTGTTAGTGTCTCAAAAGCAGTTTTTAAAGCCTTATTAGTATCAAGTTCCTTTTGAAGGGCTTCCGGTATAATGGTCTCCCTTTTTTCAGGTTTAATTTCCAGTCCGGCTTTTTCCACTTCAATAGCCTCGTTAATATAGTTTAGCACAAGTTTCTCGTTAACTTCACTTTTATCGGTAAAACGCCATTGCCTAAGTGACTTGGTATTCTCTTCATTAGCATTAACAAGTACATTTTTTTCGTCTTTCAGGAAAACACCTTTAAAAAACCAAATGGTAAAAAAGTTCTTAAAGCCTCCTATTCCCAAAACATTTTTGTTGTTGTAAGTGTAAACTATACCGCCCCATTTTGTAGTTTCGGTTAGTGGAGTTTTTACAATAATGCTTTTAAGGAGTTCAAGCTCTTCTGCCCATTGGTTATTTTTATCCCATGTTTTCTTTTCAGACATAGCGATTGTTATTTCTTAGCTGTAAGTTCGGCAATTTTAACGATAACTTCAACAGCTTTTTGCATACTCTCTACAGGTACATACTCATATTTACCGTGGAAGTTGTGTCCGCCTGCAAAAATGTTAGGACAAGGTAATCCCATGTAAGAAAGCTGAGAACCATCAGTACCACCACGTATAGGTTTGATAAGAGGAGTAATACCCAGTTCGTTCATTGCTTTTTCGGCAATGTCTACAATGTGGATAACAGGCTCAACTTTTTCCTTCATGTTAAAGTATTGGTCTTTTACTACAGCAATAGCGATATCTTCGCCAAACTGTACTGCATATTGAGCGTTAATATCAGCTACTATTTTATGGATAAGCTCTTTGCGTGCTTCAAATTTATCTCTGTCGTGATCACGGATAATAAGCTGAACTGTAGTTTCTTCAATACTTCCGTTTAGTCCTGTTACGTGGAAGAAGCCTTCGTAGCCTGTAGTTTGTTCAGGTACTTCGCCTTCCGGTAACTGAGAGATAAACTTATTAGCCAGTAGCATAGAGTTTATCATTTTTCCTTTTGCATAACCAGGGTGAACGCTTTTTCCTTTAAAAGTAATTTTAGCACCGGCGGCATTAAAGTTTTCGTATTCAAGTTCACCAATCTGGCTACCATCCATGGTGTAAGCCCAGTCTGCACCAAACTTCTCTACATCAAACTTGTGTGCACCACGGCCAATTTCCTCATCAGGAGTAAAACCTACACGTATTTTACCGTGTTTGATTTCAGGGTTTTTGATAAGGTATTCCATAGCGGTAACAATTTCTGTAATACCTGCTTTATCATCAGCACCTAAAAGGGTAGTACCGTCTGTAGTGATTATAGTTTGTCCTTTATATTGTAAAAGGTCTTTAAAGTAACCGGGAGACAGCACTATGTTTTGTTCTTTGTTAAGTACTATATCACCACCATCATAATTTTCAATGATTTGAGGTTTTACGTTAGCGCCTGTAAAATCAGGGGTAGTATCAAAGTGAGAAACAAAACCTATTGTTGGTACATCGTGATCTACATTTGACGGAAGCGTAGCCATGATGTATGCATTTTCATCTATGGTAACATCTTCCATGCCTATAGCTTTAAGTTCTTCTACAAGCTGATTGGCAAGATCCCATTGTTTTGCTGTACTTGGAGTTGTGTCAGAGTTTGGATCTGATTCAGTATCAACTGTGACATAGCTAATAAAGCGGTCAATTATATGCTGCATTTTCTGTGTTTTTTAAATGAGCATCAAAGTTACAATTTTGTACAGAAGTACAATAATCTTAAACCGTTTTAATAGTATGTTTTAGGGGTAAAGTTATGTTAAAGGTAGCTCCTTTTCCGGGTTGTGATTCGGCTGATATTGAACCGTTATGCTGTTCGGTAATTTTTTTACAGATACTTAGTCCTATACCTGTCCCGGCATAATCACCTTTACCGTGCAGACGCTGAAACAATTTAAATATTTGCTCGCTATACTGTGCGTCAAAACCAATACCGTTATCCTTAAAAGTGAGATGAGCCAAATTACCTTCTGTTTGAGCGGTAACACTTATCTCGGGTTTTTCTGAGCAGTATTTTAAAGAGTTACTTATAAGGTTAGAAAACAGTTGCTCCATTTGTAACGGAATAGCTTTTATGGTAGGTAGTGTATTCCTTTTAACTATGGCGTTTTTCTCTTTAATAAGGAGTTCATAGTCTCCAAGTACTATATCCAGTATATCGTTAAGATTAACATCTGTAAACTCTTTCTCTGCCGATAGCCTGCTGTATACCAAAACATCTTTTATAAGTTGGGTCATGCGTCCGGCAGAATCATGTATCTTTTTGATGTAAGGTTCTGATTCTTCACGGGTCATATTCCTGTCCTTTATAAAAGTTATAAACGTTTGTATTTTCCGCAGGGGTTCCTGCAGGTCATGGCTCGCTATATAATTAAATGATTCCAGTTCCTTGTTGGATTGTTCCAACTGAACATTCTTGTCGGCCAGTTGTGCATTAACCTCCTTAAGGGAAGCGGTACGTTCTTTAACCTCTTCTTCCAGTCGGGTGTTAAATTCACTAAGTTCGCGTTCAACATTTTTACGGTTAGTAATGTCATTAAATATAACGGCAATCTTATTGTCTTTAACATCACTTAATGGAAAGGCCGATACCTCATACCAGCCATTAATAAGAGGTTTGGCTTCGTGCTCAAAATATTTTGGCTTACCGCTCAGTGCAATCTCGCCATAAATTTCAAACCAGTGGCTTTCGTGGTTAGGTTCGAGTTCCTTCATGGTTTTGCCTACAGCATTAACAAGTCCTGTTTGTTTTTCAAATGCCGGATTGGTTTTAAGGAAAATATAATCTATCGGTTTTTTGTTTTCATTAAAAAGTACCTCTATAATACAAAAGCCCTGATCAACAGAGTTAAAAAGTGATGCATATTTGTCTTCAATTTGTTCGGTAATAACGATGTTGAAGTTTCTTTCGGCCAGTTTCTCTTCGGTAATATCTTCCCAAACCCTATAAACGCCTTCTCCGGCTTTGGTATCAGATACTTTGAACCATCGCTGTGCACCATCAAGCTTTTCATAATATCTGGTCCAGTTTTGTTGTGTGCCGGTTTCGTAAGCAGTTTTAAGGCTGTCAATTTGGTTTATCTGGTCGGGCAATACCTCAAGGAGGGTTTTGCCAGTATGATCAATACCTTTAAAAAAGTTTATTGTGCCACGGCTAAGAAGTGTAAACCTAAAATCTATAATTTCACCATCATTATATACAGGTGTGAAAAAGATGCTCCTGTTATTAGGTGCATCAAAAGCCAGCTTCATAAGCTCAATAGCAGTGCTATTGTTGTTTTGAAGTAAGGTATTATTATCTGTATTGTCGTTAATTGCAGACATGGTTTTACAGTATGGTGATAGCCAAAGATAATGATTTGCTATAATTGGTTAAGCTAACATTAGCTAAAGTTTGGTTAATTCTTTTCTTATATTTTCCTTAGCATTTACCTCATACTTGGTACGAAAGAAATCGGTTTTGTATATAAAACTCATGGAAAGAAAATGCTTTAGTACTTTTTTTCGTCCGGGGTTATAAAGTATGTCGGGATAAAAGGAGTATTCTTCCCTTACCTGTTGATAGTATTGCTTATACTTACTCCAGTTATAGCCCAGTATAGATAAATCGGCATCGGTAAACAGATTAATGTCGTTATCGCTAACCGGTAGGTGTGATTTGGTTGCCAGTATCATCTGCCTGCATCTTTCGGCTTTGTCTTCAGGATAATTAATTTCCTTTAGTCTTTGTACAGCCAGTTCGGCACTTTGCTCCTCATTATCATTACGGGTAGATTTGTAGATAATGTCATGATAAAACAAGGCAAAAAGCACGGTGTCCCAGTCCTCAATCAATTCTTTACATAAGTAAAGTTCGTTGTAGAGATTTTCAAGATGGGTAAGATTATGGTACTTTCGGTTTTTGTGACTGTAATAGTCTTTTATTTCCTGCCATAAAGCAGCAGATAATTCTTTACTGTAACCATTTACTGTATTTATAAAAAGTTCTTCAAGCATGTCGTTTTATCTTACTCTTGCAACAGAATATAATATGAAGATATAAAACAGCATTATAAAGCCTATAATGGTTATATATATTTGTTGTGTTAGTCCGGTAAAAGCAAGGATAATATGTGTTATCATTGTACCTCCTAAAAAAAATGCAGAAGTAAACCTTGCATTGATAGTTGTTCTGGGAGAATCAAACCTAAGCGCAATTAAAAACAACATGATAAAGAATGAGGTTAAAAAACCTCCCAGACTTAAAAGGTTTTTCTCTTCTATGCTTATACCGGAAAAACTATATAATGCATAAGAAAATAACAGGCTGAATAATAGCCCTAAAACCGATTTTACAAAATTAACTCTCATAGCTTGTATTATTTGGTTGGTGGAGGTGGAGGTGGCGGAATAGATGCAAATACAACAGCAAGTTCAGAACTTGTGCTTGCAGGCTGCCATTCGGTCATTCCCTGTTTCCATATATAGTGTTCTTTTGTAAACTGTCCGTTTTGTGCCATTCCTTTTAATTGTTGTATTGTAAAAGGTCCAGACTGTTGTCCGTTAATGGCAATATGAAAGCTTACAGTAGGAGGTGGAGGCGGAGTGTTAGGTATGTTATTTAGCATACCGCTCATTTGGTTACCCATTGTTCTGCCCAGTGTAAGTCCGGTCATAATACCTATTGGATTATAGCCGTGGCTATCGCCATTGCCGTCAATGTTCCCCATAGCACCCAAGCTTTCGGAAGCGGTTTTTAAAACATCAGCCTGCAGGTTTAACTGATGGGCAGCAAAGTTTCTTCCTTCAACACCAAGCTCAGTTTCTTTACGTTCAATCCTTTTATTCTCACCAAGGTGAGTTATTTCGATGTCGGTTTTAGAATCGATGAATTTGGTTTGCTGGTCGGCTGTATTCTTTTTAAGCTGTAGGTAATGCGGATGACTTTTGTCCAGCTCAATAGCACTTACATCAAGACGTTTAAGGTTGATGCCAAAATCATTTCTAAAATCCTCTTCCAGCTTTAGTTTTATATGATCACTAATCATATCAATCCTACTTTCCAGCTGCATAACCGGTATTGTAGTTTCTGTAGGGATATTGATGATTACATTTTTAGCCTTTCTTATAAAGGCGTCTTTAATCTGGTCTCTAAGGTTGTCTGTAGTGATATTTTTAAGTCGGTTTAATCTAATCAGATTAGGATAATCAGAAAGATTAAATATAAATGAACCCCTCACGGCACATGGTACACCAAGATCCATAAACCTTGGATCAAAAACATCAAAATAGGGTATACCGAATTTTACGGTTATATTTCCCGCAAGGTTAATAAAATAGACTTCAGCCTGAAAAGGGGAGTGCCCGCCAAATGCAGCTCCTACAATATCTGATAATACCGGGAAGTTAGAGGTTTCAATAAACTTGTCATGAGGTCCCTCAATGACATCATAGGGAGAACCGTCTTTTTGCGGATACACAAATAGGGCAACTTCGCCTTGTTTCACCCTTATGCTACTGCCGTAACGTATGGCATTTTCTTTTTTTGTAGATCCGGCTTCACCCGACGGTCTCCATTTGTGAATAAGGTAATCAGTTTCATCACAACGGATAACATCCATAAAACCGCCTTCTCTACCTGTAAAAAAGTTTCTAATCCCCATGGCTTATTTTTTTAGTTGTTCTGCTATTTTAATTCTGTCCAGTTCCTCAAATCTTGTTGAGTAATCAGGTATAAGTTCTGCCTTATCTTTAGCTGTTTTAAACTCCTTTTTAGTTAGAAGTTCACCTATTTGTGTTATAAGTATTTTGGTTATAAGCTCTTCTCTTTCTGTTTTAAAGGTAAGAAAGTTAGCCTTTTCAAGAGCCTTTTCATAAGCTCCTGCTTTATAAAGACTGTCAATATTTATGACTTCGATTTTAGAAAGATAAAATTCTCTTGTAGATTCTTTTTCCAGTTGTGGTATAAGTATTTTGGCCGAATCCCTTTTTCCTTCTGCAATAAGGCGGTCTATTTTTTTATCAATACTTGGTTCTGGAGAAGGTATACGGGTAATAGCAAATAATACTCCGCCTACAAGTAAAAATGCAGCAGCTATAGATACAAAACTTCCAGACTCCCTTTGTTTGATGTATTGTGCTTTTTCTGCTTCAATTTTACTGATAAATTCAGCAACTGTGCCGTCTTCGCCATAATTACTTCTCATTAGGCTAAGGGTAGCGTTGATTTCATTGTTTAATTTGCTATAGTTGTTACTGTCTTCAAAAAGATCTTCTCTTTTTATGACCTTTTTAAAAATAATATAGGTACCTAAGGTTAGGTAAGTAAGTATTACAGACTGCATTATTTTCCCTGAGCCCTGTTTAGGAGTGTTTTTTAGCTTTAGAAGCTTTTTCTCCACATCATGCATATACTCATCCAGAGTAGCGGTATTTTTTGATCTTGCATTAACAACATAGTTACAGGAAGGGCAAACCCTGCTTACACCAACCATAATTTCACCACAGCTTGGGCATTTTTGTATAGGATTTTCTTTTTTTCGTGTTTGTTGTGCATCAAAAAGCTTTCCTTCCAGGATCATTTCAAGTTCGTCTATATCAAACCCTTGTTTTTCAGCTTTTTTAATAAGTACTTTTTTTTCTTTTTCGGTTATAAAACCATCAGTAATTGCGTAATCAATTAATTTTTCTAGCTCTTTATTCATTTTAAAGGTAAGTTGCATACTATTTTCAAATATAATCAAAGAAAGGGGAGATTCTAAAAGGAATGTTAAAATTTTTATAAACAATAAACTTAGGATAATTTATTACTTTTGCAGCCACAATAATTTAGCTATGTACAAATCTCTAATCAGGCCTGTATTATTCCGTTTTGATCCGGAAAAAATTCACTACTTCACATTCTCAACTATCAGATTCTTAAACAGTATACCGGGTATGCAGTCTGTACTGAAATCAATGTTTGAGGTAAACGACCCAAGACTGGAGCGTGAGGTGTTTGGGTTAAAGTTTAAAAACCCTGTAGGGCTTGCTGCCGGACTTGATAAAGATGCTAAGTTATATAAAGAGTTGGGTAACCTGGGCTTTGGTTTTATAGAGATAGGTACACTTACCCCAAAACCACAGGACGGGAATCCTAAAAAGAGACTGTTCAGGCTTAGGGAAGATGGCGGACTTATTAACCGTATGGGCTTTAATAATGGTGGTGTAGCCGAAGCTGTAGAGCGCCTTAAAAAGAACCCTAAAGGTAAGGGGCACGTCCTTATAGGTGGTAACATAGGTAAGAATAAGGTAACGCCAAATGAAGATGCCGTAAGTGACTACGAAATATGCTTTGATGCACTGTATGATTATGTAGATTACTTTGTGGTAAATGTGAGTTCGCCTAACACGCCAAACCTGCGTGAACTTCAGGATAAGGAGCCTTTAACCCAGTTACTGCAAACGCTTCAGGATAAAAACCAGGCAAAGCCGATACAAAAACCGATACTACTTAAAATTGCTCCTGATTTGACCGATAGTCAGTTACTTGATATTATTGATATTATACAGACTACCAAAATAGCAGGTGTTATAGCAACCAATACTACTATTTCAAGAGAAGGGTTACAGTCTGAAAATAAAAAGGAAACCGGCGGACTTAGCGGTAAGCCATTAACGAAAAGATCTACCGAGGTAATCAGGTTCCTTTCTGAAAAAAGTAATAAAGCATTCCCTATAATAGGGGTGGGAGGTATACATACTGCCGAAGATGCTATTGAAAAACTGGAGGCAGGAGCCAGCCTTATACAGCTTTACACCGGATTTATATATGAAGGACCGGGACTTATTAAGGCGATAAACAAGAAGTTATTATCAAAAAAATAGTTTACAGGCTGTTTTTGTGGTAATTTTTCAAAGAAAACGATTTCGTAAACCCGATTCTTTAATTATCTTTGAACCTCTATGAAACAGGTTAAGATTATCGAGTGTCCCAGAGATGCCATGCAGGGCATCAAAGACTTTATACCCACAGAAAAGAAAGTAGCTTACATTCAGTCGCTGTTAAGGGTAGGTTTTGATACTATTGATTTCGGTAGTTTTGTTTCACCTAAGGCTATACCGCAAATGCAGGATACTGCCGAAGTGCTTGCAAAACTTGACCTGAGTGCCACAAAAAGTAAACTACTGGCTATTATTGCCAATACTAAAGGGGCAGAGTTAGCTTCTGTACATCCTGAAATACAATATTTGGGATATCCGTTTTCCATTTCAGAGAACTTCCAGATGCGTAATACGCACAAAACCATAGCCGAATCTATTGTTACTTTACAGGAAATACTAAATATTGCCGATAAAAGTAATAAAGAGGTTGTAGCTTACCTTTCTATGGGCTTTGGTAATCCTTATGGTGACCCGTGGAGCGTGGAAATTGTAGGGGAGTGGACCGAGAAACTGGCAGCAATGGGAGTTAAAATACTTTCACTGTCAGATACCATTGGAAGCTCAACTCCCGAGGTTATCGATTATCTTTTCTCTAATCTTATACCTAAATACCCTGAAATTGAATTTGGGGCACACCTGCACACTACACCCGACAGGTGGTTTGAGAAAGTAGATGCTGCCTATAAGGCAGGATGCATACGTTTTGACGGAGCAATACAGGGATTTGGCGGTTGCCCTATGGCTAAAGATGACCTAACCGGAAATATGCCTACCGAAAAAATGCTTTCCTATTTTACTGCAGAGAAGGTGGTAACTAACTTAAATTCACTTAGTTTTGAGAGCTCATACAACGAGGCAACCAAAATTTTCACTCAATATCATTAAGAATAAATTTTCTTTATAAAGGCATAACGATTTTTTATAAAACAAACGCTTTTAGATTAGGTTAAAAAGTACTATATTTGCATGCAATTTAACGACAAATTGCAACATGAAAGCACACACAACTAAAATCATCGGTGAAGGTCTTACTTACGATGATGTACTGCTGGTTCCAAATTATTCTGAGGTTCTTCCACGCGAAGTAAGTATCAAATCAAAATTCTCAAAAAACATAACATTAAACGTGCCTATCGTTTCGGCGGCTATGGATACGGTGACGGAAAGCGCTATGGCTATTGCTATGGCTCGTGAAGGTGGTATAGGTGTATTACACAAAAACATGACTATTGAGCGTCAGGCTACAGAGGTGAGAAAAGTAAAAAGAGCAGAATCAGGTATGATTATAGATCCTGTTACGCTTCCTCTTAATGCTACAGTTGCAGATGCTAAAAACGCCATGCGTGAGTTTGGTATCGGAGGTATTCCGGTAGTAGACGAAAACCAAATACTAAAAGGAATTGTAACTAACCGTGATCTTCGTTTTGAAAAAGAAGGTACACGTTCTATTGTAGAAGTAATGACTTCTGAAAACCTTGTTACTGCAGGTGAGGGTACTACTCTTGATGTGGCAGAAGGAATTCTTCAGGAGCATAAAATCGAAAAACTACCTGTAGTAAACAGCGAAAATAAACTTATTGGTCTTATTACTTTTAGAGACATCACTAAGCTTACCCAAAAGCCTATCGCTAACAAAGATAAATTCGGAAGACTTCGTGTTGCTGCTGCCCTTGGTGTTACTGCCGATGCAGTACAGAGAGCAGAAGCACTTGTAGCTGCCGGAGTTGATGCGGTAATTATCGATACAGCTCACGGACATACAAGAGGTGTGGTAGGTGTACTTAAAGAAGTAAAAGCAAAATTCCCGGAACTAGACGTTGTTGTAGGTAACATAGCGACTCCTGAAGCGGCTTTATATCTTGCAGAAAACGGTGCAGATGCTGTAAAAGTAGGTATCGGTCCGGGTTCTATTTGTACTACGCGTGTAGTTGCTGGTGTTGGTTTCCCTCAGTTCTCTGCAGTTCTTGAAGTTTCTGCAGCATTGAGAGGTACAGGTGTTCCTGTAATTGCCGATGGTGGTATACGTTACACTGGTGATATTCCTAAAGCGCTTGCAGCTGGTGCCGACTGTGTAATGCTTGGTTCTTTACTTGCAGGTACTAAAGAGTCTCCGGGAGAAACTATCATATTTGAAGGCAGGAAGTTTAAATCTTACCGTGGTATGGGATCTGTAGAGGCTATGAAAGAAGGTTCTAAAGACCGTTACTTCCAGGATGTAGAAGATGATGTTAAGAAACTTGTACCGGAAGGAATTGTAGGCCGTGTACCATACAAAGGAGAGCTTTTCGAAAGTATGCTTCAGTTTATCGGAGGTCTGCGTGCAGGTATGGGATACTGTGGTGCTAAGGATATCCCAACACTACAGGAAAACAGCCGTTTTGTACGTTTAACTTCAAGCGGTATATCTGAGAGCCATCCTCACAATGTAACCATTACTAAAGAGGCTCCTAACTATTCAAGATAATTTTAGGTCGAAAGACTAAAACATAAAAAAGGCAGAAGTTACTACTTCTGCCTTTTTGTTTTTATCCCTTTGTATGGGTTATTTTTTATCTCTGTTACTGTTTTCCAGGTTTTCTTTTCTCAGGTCCTCACTTTCCCAGGCATGGTCGTTAGCTCCCAGTTGGGCGTATAAATCATTTTTAAGCAGTTGTTCCTGCATTTCAATCTCTTCTTTGGCAGTCATAAGGAAAGCCTTTTTATCATGTCGTTTCTGCGAAAGACGTAATACTGCCTGCTCATCATATTTAATAAATCGTTGTCCCTGCCTGGTAGCGGTATAACGGCGATGTCCAAGTTCTACCAAAGCGTCTACACCTAGGTGTACGGCACTATACAGGTTTTCACGGTAAAACTGATTGATACCCATATCTACCAGTTCAAACGCATTACTTCGGTTGCGGGCCCTTGCCAGTACTTTTAGGTGAGGGAAATGCTTGCGTATCATTTCTACTACGGTAAGGTTTACAGTGGGGTTATCTATAGCAGCAATAAACAGTTTGGCATTTTCGCATCCGGCAGCTTTAAGTAACTCCAGTCTTGAGGCATCTCCATAATATACCTTGAAACCCATTTTACGTAGAGAGTCAACCCTGTCAGAATCCATGTCCAATACCGTTGTGCCTATGCCGTTTGTTTTTAGTAAACGCCCTATGGTACTACCAAAATTTCCGAATCCGGCTATAATAACATCGTTGTTTTCGTCTTCTATATCATCATACTTATTGCCCGAACCTTTTTCTTTAACGCCAAAGTAAGGATCTATCCATTTTTCGTTTATGAAAAGCAGTATTGGTGTACCTATCATACTAAGTGCTATAATAGCCATCATCTGGCTGGCAAGATAGGTAGGCATAAGGTTAAGCTGAGTGGCAAATCCCAATATTACAAAACCGAATTCCCCTCCCTGGCTCAGTGCAAAACCGAAGAGCAGGTTTTGGTCAGAGCTTTTTTTGTATAGCTTACCTATTCCCAGTAGTACTAAGAATTTAATAACATTAAACAGCGTACAGAAAACAATGATAAACACAGGGTCTACCATGATAAGGCTAAAGTTGATGGAAGCACCTACGCCAATAAAGAAAAGCCCTAAGAGGAGTCCTTTAAAGGGGGCAATATCGCCTTCGAGCTCATGCCTAAACTCACTGTTGGCCAATACGACACCTGCCATAAATGCACCTAGAGCGGGGCTAAGCCCTACCATTTGCATTATGTAGGAAACCGAAAGCACCAGTAATAATGCAGCTCCGGTAAAGAGTTCCTGTAATCTTGTTGCTGCTACTACATGTAGTAGGGGTACAATTATAAATCGGCCTGCAAAGTATATAAGGGCAATAGTGCCTATTACGATAAGGGTTTGCAGCCATCCCTGTAAGTCGGAAATAAGGGATTCGTTTATACCTTTATTTTGTATTTCACCGTCGGCTAACAGTGGTAATATGGCAAGTATAGGGATTACGGCTATATCCTGAAATAAAAGTACTGCAAATGCCGAACGCCCCATTGAGGTTTGTGACAGTCCTTTTTCTTTAAGGGTTTGTAATACAATAGCAGTAGACGACAGGGTTAGGGCTAAAGCTATAGTTAGTGAGGCTTCCCATTCCCATTTTAAAACCAGTATACACGACAGAAACAGTATGATACAGGTTCCTAAAACCTGCAGTGATCCCATACCGACAATAAAACGCCGCATCCGCCAAAATTTATAGGGGTCAAGCTCAAGCCCGATAAGAAACAGCATCATAACTACACCAAATTCGGCAAAGTGCATAATGTCTTCTCCCTGCTGCCCGATAAGCCCCAGTACAAACGGACCTATTAAAATACCTGCAAACAGATAGCCTAATATAGAACTAAGCCCAAGCTTTTTAGCTATGGGTACACATATAACAGCAGCAGCCAAATAGATAATTGACTCAAAAAATAATCCGGTTTCCATACTTTTTTAGCCTAATTTAGTTTTAACCCAATCGTTAAAATACTGGTAGCCGGATAGATCTTCAGGTGTAATAGTTTTGTTTTCCAGATATTCCAGAATTTGCCTGTAGAGTTTTCCGTTCTCTATATATCCTTCCGAAGTCATGGAGTGTGTGCCATGAACTACAAACGGAGGTAGGTAGGTCATATTACAAACTTTTGCAGTTTGATTAAAGGGTTCTAAAAGTTGTTGTATTGTGAAGCGGTCGCGCCCTGTAGAGCTGTAGTTTTCTTTACGTCCGCCGGTTGTAATGGTTTGTAACAGCAGTTTGCCTTTTAGGGCTTTACCTTCCTTACCATAAGCCCAGCCGTGTTCCAGTACAATGTCTATCCATTGTTTTAAAAGGGGAGGGCAGCTATACCAGTACATAGGGTGATGCCATATAATGATGTCGTGTAGTAAAAGCAGTTCCTGTTCACGCTGCATATCAACATCAAATTCCGGATATTCCTGGTACAGGTCGTGAAACGTGATATTAGGACTATCCGGAATGTGTTTTACAAGTACGTCATTCACATTCGATTTCTCGAACAGCGGGTGTGCAAATAGAATGAGTATCTTGTTGGGCATACATTATATTCTTATTTATGGTAATATACCTAAATAATTGGAAGGAGTAATATTCATTAACTCCGCTTTAACGCTGTCTGAAACGTTAAGTGTTCCTATAAAGGCATGTATAGAATCTTTATTGATAACATGGTTTGTTCTTGTAAGCTCTTTAAGTGCTTCATAAGGATTAGGGTAGCCTTCACGGCGTAATATCGTTTGGATAGCCTCTGCCACAACAGCCCAGTTTTTCTCAAGGTCCTGCTCAAACTTATCCGCATTTAAAAGCAGTTTGTTAAGTCCTTTAAGAGTAGCCTCAAATGCAATAAGGGTGTGTCCTACAGGTACGCCTATGTTTCTTAATACAGTACTGTCTGTTAAGTCTCTTTGCAGTCTTGATATAGGTAGTTTTGCCGAAAGGTGCTCAAATATAGCATTAGCGATACCTAAGTTACCTTCAGAGTTTTCAAAATCAATAGGGTTTACTTTGTGTGGCATTGCAGAAGAGCCAACCTCTCCGGCTTTGATTTTTTGCTTAAAGTAATCCATAGACACATAAGTCCAGATGTCTCTGTCAAGGTCTATAATGATGTTATTGATACGTTTTAAAGCATCAAAAAATGCAGCAAAGTGATCGTAGTGTTCAATTTGTGTAGTTGGGAAAGAGTGCTTTAACCCTAGTGTTCCCTCAACAAAATCAAGTCCGAATTTTCTCCAGTCGTTTTGCGGATAAGCAACAAAGTGAGCATTAAAGTTACCTGTAGCCCCACCAAACTTGGCAGCAAAAGGCACGTTGAAAAGTAAGCGTAACTGCTCTTCAAGCCTTTCTACAAAAACGTGTATCTCTTTCCCTAAACGGGTAGGAGATGCCGGTTGTCCGTGAGTACGGGCAAGCATAGGCACATCTGCCCACTCTTTAGTAAGCTCCTTAAGTTTAGAGATTACTTTAATAAGCGTTGGCATATACACATCTTCAAAAGCCTCTTTAGTTGAAAGAGGGATTGCAGTGTTGTTAATATCCTGAGAAGTTAAACCAAAGTGAATAAACTCTTTGTACTGCTCAAGTCCAAGCTTATCAAAAGCCGATTTTATAAAGTACTCAACCGCTTTTACATCGTGGTTGGTTGTTTTTTCTATTTCTTTTACCTGTAGTGCATCCTGTGCCGAGAAGTTTCTGTAAAGATCACGAAGCGGCTCAAACACAGCTTTGTCTACACCCTGTAGCTGAGGTAGTGGCAATTCGCATAATGCTATGAAATACTCAATTTCTACAAGCACCCTGTATTTTATAAGTGCTTCTTCAGAAAAATATCCTGATAACGATACGGTTTTACTCCTATATCTCCCGTCTATTGGGGAAATGGCATTCAGTTCAGATAAACTTTGCATTGTTTGTTGTTTAAAAATACGTATAGCCGCAAAGATAAACTTTTACAGGCAATTAAAGAAGGCACAAAAACAATTAAATGGGTTGTTTTTATACTAAAACAACTACATACTGGTTATATTTGGAACTTTAAAATTATTCTCTTTTAATGAAACGCCTTACGCCTGAATTTTTAATACTGCTTTTTATTTTTATTACGACAAACCTATTTGCCCAACAGGGGTATATTATTAAAGGGACTGTGCAGGATAGTAACAAGGTGAAAATTCCTGAAGGGGAAATTTTATTGATTTCCAAAACCAATAATACCGTTATAAAATCAGAGCTTATAACTGAAGGGAATTTTATTTTGAAATCTATTGCCAAAGGCGATTATACCTTGCAGGTTGTAAGTTTAGGGTATGATGATTTGTTTAGAGAAATTACACTGAATAAAGACGAAACCCTTGATTTGGTTTTGAATAGATCATCTCAGTACAATCTTGATGAAGTGGTGGTTACCGGAAGTAAAAAAACATTTATAACCAAAAACGGTAATACTAAAGTTGCTATTAAGGGATCTGTTTTTGAAACAATACCTAACCCTTTAGATTTATTACAGAAACTTCCGGGTGTACTAATTTCTAATGACAAAGAGGCTGTAAGTGTAGTAGGCAGGGGTAACGCTTTGATTTATATTGATAAACAAAAGGCAACAATAAACGATTTGAATGCTCTTTCGGTAGCCGAGATTGAAAGTGTTGAAATTATAAAAAATCCGTCATCAAAATATGAAGCTGAAGGAAGGGCTTTAATATTGATAACAAGAATAAAAAATAAACGAGACCGGTTTGAAACTGTAGTTACAGAAACAGCCTCATTAAAAAAACGTTTTAATAATTACCTGGGTGTAAATCCAAGTTACAAGAGCGGAAATTTAGAATTGCGCGGTAATATAAATTACAACCAACTCAATCCGTGGGAGGGGCTCGGTAATACTTTTGAGCTGGAAGAAAACCAATGGGAGTCGGCTTTTAATGCAAATTCATTTACAAAACGCAGGCAGTTTATAATAGGCGCAGGACTTTATTATGAAATTAATGAAGATGATTACCTGTCGCTTAACGTAAACGGAAAATTACAAAAGGATAAGGATACCAATACTGCAAACACTTTTACGCTGGATCAGGCTGATCCAAATAGTGTAGTAACCCTTAATAATAACGATGAAACCAGAGATTTTGTAAACGCTTATTTAGGGTATAATAATAAACTGAAAAGCATTGATGCTAATTTGTTTGCCGGATTCCAATACTCTAGTTATATGCAAAAATCAGAAAGTGTAATCCGTAATAATTTTAACGATACTCAATTTGACCTGTCCCAACAAAGAAATCAGCAGTTTGATGTTAAGGTTGCTACAGGAAGAGTTGATTTTGAAAAACAGCTTATACCGGAAATTAATCTGGAAGCCGGACTTTTATACCTCTCTGCTGATGCATCGACTGATTTTAATGTAACCGATTATGTTACTAATGATAATCCTTACAGTGTGTATTTGTATAAGGAAAATAATTCGGCTGCCTATACACAGGCCTCAGGTACTGTAAAAAATATTTCCTATCAGGTAGGTGTAAGGGCAGAAAATACAGATGTAACAGGAAAGTTTAGTGGTGAAGATTCTCCGGCTGTAGACAGGAATTACACTAACTTATTCCCGAAGGCACAGATAAGTTTTCCTTTAGACAGCCTTAACAGTGTTTCTCTTAATTATGCTAAGAGTATAGCCAGACCTAATTATTCGTCTACCAGTCAAACATCAATATATACTAATCCTTATGTTGTTTTTTCCAGAAACCTTAATCTTAACCCTACAATTACCGATGAAATTTCATTAGGCTATCAACGAGGAGATAAATCAATTAGTCTTAATCTTTTTACGATTAAAGATCCTGTTTATTTTGGGTATGTATATGATGAAACAGATGATATTATCAATTTCAGTTCTGTTAATTATGAAAAAGAACTGGGGTTTAATTTGGAGTTAACCATACCTGTTTCATATAAAATGTGGAGTTCTGTTAATACGCTTAGTATGATGTATAACGATATAAAAGACGTTAAGGCAGTTGCAGGTAATGCCAGCCCTTATTTGTATTACTATACCAACCAGATGCTTAAATTCAGTTCAAGGTACAATGTAATGGTGTCGGCACTTGGATTTACAGAGCGTAGTTCGGGAGTGTTTAAAAGAAATGCAGTGTTTACTATGAACGCTGCCGCAAACAAAACTTTTTTTAACAGGCTGGATGTGACTTTTAGTTTTAATGATATTTTCAGGGGACTGAAGTTTACTGAAGGCGTTAATATAAACGGTATTAATTCAAACGCAATTTATACTCTTGACGGAAGGGAAGTCTCACTTTCTGTGCGCTATGTTTTCGGAAAACTTAAAGACTCAAAATATAAGGATAAGAATATAAATGAAAATACCAACCGAATCAATTAACCATAAAACTACCTTGCTATGAAAAAGTTGTTTGTTCTTTTACTGATTTTTACTTCGCTTACCGCTTTTTGCCAAACCAAGTCGCTAGATGAGATTGTACAGGAAAATAAAGGAAAAGTTATCCTGATAGATTTTTGGGCCAGCTGGTGTAAACCCTGTCGTAGTGAAATGAGAAAACTGCCTTCGTTTAAGGAAAAACTTAAAGGTAAAGATGTGGTTTATGTTTTTATTTCTATGGATGCTGAAAATGATAAGTGGGTAAAAGCTATGGAAACTGAAAGGATAGCAAACGATATTAACCTGTTAATCTCTCAGGCTAAAGATGCTAAAGTACTGGAAGGGCATAAAGTAATGTCTATACCACGCTATATGGTGATTGATAAAAAAGGAAAACTGGTAAGTGCCCATGCTCCGGGGTACAGTCGTAAGCTTATCAAAGTGATAAATAAGTATCTGGAAGAGTAGGTTATATAGCTTTTAACTTTTCATAGACCAGTTCCATTCCTTCAGATCCTGTGAGTTGTATGTTTTCAATGTAGTAATGCTTACTTGGAATACTACCGGGATTAGGATCTATGTAATAAATAGGGGTAGTTTGTTTCGCGTAATCTATAAGTCCTGCGGCAGGGTACACCTGTAAAGAGGTACCTATTATAATCAGGTAATCGGCTTTTTCTACTATGTTAATAGCTTCGGGTATGGCTGGAACTGCCTCTCCAAACCAAACTATGTGCGGGCGTAACTGATGCCCGTCGGTATGCAGGTCACCTTCGTTAATATCGCCGTTACACTCAACAATATCAAATTCGTTATTTACACTGCGGGCTTTAAGGAGTTCGCCATGCAGGTGCAAAACGTTAGTGCTTCCGGCACGTTCGTGCAGGTCGTCTACGTTTTGGGTAATAACGGTAACATCAAAGTGATTTTCAAGTTCGGCAATTATGGTATGTGCCTTATTTGGGACAACCTCAAAAAGCTGCTGTCGGCGTTTGTTGTAAAAATCGAGTACCAGCGCAGGGTTTTTGCGCCAGCCTTCGGGAGAAGCCACTTCCATTACATTATGACCCTCCCAAAGGCCGCCTGCATCACGAAACGTTTTTATTCCGCTTTCGGCACTAACACCGGCACCCGATAGTACAACAAGTTTTTTTTTCATTTATGATTTTACTTCCCCTAAAGTATATAATTGTTCAAGTGTAGGCGAAGGGCTACCACCGGCAGGCTCAAGTGTAATACCGAATGCCTCGGCACCTTCAAAGTTATCTACAGCAAATATACCTTTATTTTGAGTTCTCTGGCTGTCGTCAAGAACACCAATACTTGTTGGGTCAAGTTGAGGTTTCAATTTAAGTGCCCAAACCTGGTATACTTTGTCTTTAGGAGGCTCCGGTAAACCGGCTATATCCACATAAATTTTATTGTCTTCGTTGTTTAAATATACTTTAGCATAAGCTTCCGGGGCAGCGGTTTGCCCTGCAAGAGAAACTACATTATTGTTTTTGTCACGAATAATGGCAAGTGCCTTTTCGTTTTGTGTATTCTCTTCACTTACATTAGCAAGCATCTGTTCAAACTTATCACGCTCTGTTCTTGTAGCCTGAACTTCCTCTGTAGCCTGATTGTACTGGTAATACTGGAAGCCAAGTCCGAATAACAGTATAATAGCAGCAGCCCACCCAAGGTAAGACCCAGTGCTTTTTCGTGGCATTTGTACAACACCTTCGTGTTTCTCAATAAGCTGCTGGCGTATTTTATTATACACCTCTGCCGATAGATAGGGCGATACACTGTATGAAAGATCAATAACGGCTTTTTCTATAGACAGTATCTCTGCTCTTACATCTTCATTGCTGTCTGCCATCTCTTTCACCTTCAGGTTTTCTTCTTCCGAAAGTAACCCGAAGACATACAGTTCTAAAATTCCTGATTCAATATACTCTGTGTTCATTATACCTCTAATATAGTTCTTAAATCTCTAATACAATTTCTGTTTTGTGTTTTAACCGTGCCTAGTGGAATGGCAAGTTCTTCCGAAGCTTCCTGTTGGGTGTATCCCCTAAAGAAAAGCAGGTCGATAATGCGTACACACACCGGTTTTAGTTTCTTTACAAACTCACGGATACCTATAGCGTCAATTTTATTGGTCACCGAGGTATTGTGGTCTAAAATATTTACGAAATTGTCGACAGAGAGGTTTTTTAAACTGTTATTATGTCCCTTAGATCTTAATTTATCTATAGCTGCGTTACGTGCTATATTAAGAATCCAGGTAAAAAAACGGCCTTTACTTTCGTTGTAAGAATCGATATTTTTCCAGATTTTTACAAAAACGTCCTGTAAAACATCCTCTGATTCTTCTTTGTCTTTTAAAAGGTTGTATATAACTCCAAAAAGGCTTTTGGAATACATGTCATACAGTAGCGTGAATGCTTTGCTGTCTTTTTTGTAGATTTGCTCTAGTAATTCTTCCTGTGTCATATATAATTTCTTGGATTTGGCACTTCTAAAATACTAAAAGATTTTTAACATTTAACCTAAATAATGAAAAATACCTCAGATATCCACTATCTTAATTACTTAGAAGAGTTTATTACTGAAAACCGTAAAGAAACGTTTTTAAATATACTGAAAACGCGTACCAAACATTTTACGGTTGCTATTGAAGATATTTTTCAGCTACACAACACCAGTGCGGTAATGCGTACCTGTGAGGTTTTTGGTGTGCAGGAGCTAAATGTGATAGAGGAGAAGTATGGTAAACGTATAGACAAGGAAATTGCTCTTGGTGCACAAAAATGGGTAGATGTTAACCGTTATGCTACGGCGACCGAGTGTATTGATAACCTGAAAGCTAAGGGGTACCGGATTATAGCTACCACGCCTCATGAAAACTCCTGTATGCTGGATGAGTTTGATATTACACAGCCTGCAGCTATATTTTTTGGTACTGAGAAAAACGGATTATCTGAAGAAGTAATGCAGAAAGCCGACGGATTTTTAAAAATACCTATGGTAGGTTTTACCGAAAGCCTTAATATATCGTCTTCGGCAGCAATTGTAATTCAGAATATAACCAACAGGTTAAGAAAATCTGATATCAACTGGAAACTTACTGATGATGAAATATTAGATAAAAGGATTGACTGGAGCAGGAAATCAATAAAGGATATTGATTTTATTACCCAAAAATACCTGGAGCAGGAATAATATTATTTCCTGTTAATGGCTTTATACTCTTCGTAACAGCCGCTAATAGCATCCATTATCTGGAGGTCGTTTGCTGTTCGTATAAACTCTTCGGAATAGTTGCACTGTTCAAGTATTTCAGAAATATCTTCTTTTGTTACTCCTAAAAGGGCAGCCAGTGTTTCCCTGTCAAATTTTGAGGCAAGCAAATTCCTAACGGTATCGTCCTTTTTCATTTGCTTAAGCCTTTTCATCTCATTAGGTTTTTTACCAAATATGTTATGAAGAAGATCTGCAGGGTTGAAAACAGAGTTTATAATCTTTTTAAAGGCGTTAGGGGAGGTATGTCCGCCCTCGTAACCATAATTTAGTCCTGATATACTGTAACGGTAGTTTTGTTTAACAGGTACAAGTTTAGAGTCTACCTGTAAATAACCGGTAAGGTTATGTTGGTTAATAACCACTTCTTCTAGTGCGTAAGCCTTTTCCGTTAGTGGTATTTTTGTTGAGGTAGTGTTTTTAAGCCAGTCGTTTGTAACACGTACTTTAATAGGCTGGTAGCCTATAAGGGTAATATGCAGCGTGTCGTTAGTTTTTGCAGCTATATTAAAATGACCTTGTTTGTCAGTAACTGTACCTTTAACGGTATTAATATTGATTACCGTTGCATTTTCAATAGGCAACAGGTTACTCTCGTTTACTATAGTACCGCTTACACTGGTGGTATCTTCCTGCTTCTCGGTTTGTGCGAAAGAAGGGAACGATAGTAATAAAAATAAAATAACTACAAAATATCTCATTGTTTGCTTTAGTAAAGTAAAAGTAATAAACAAACGCGATATTTTGTAGTTAGTATACAATTATATTAAAAAAAATTAATTGCTTCTTCTCGGCTTTCTGTCTCTTGGAGCGCTTTTGCCGTCTTTTCTCCTGGGAGCTGATCCGTCTCTTCTTGAGTTTCTGCCATCTCTGCTGTCTCCGCCGCCTCTAGGTGAGTTACGCTTAAAGTTGCTTCCGCCACCGCTGTTTCTTCCGTTGTGGTCTCTGCGTCTTCCTCCGCCATCATTTTTAGAGATCTCAACATTTATCTTACGGCCTTCAAGATGCATACTGTTAAAGGTGTCAAGAACTGTTTCGGCATGTTCTGCTTCTGTATTAAAGAAAGAGAAACCTTCCTTAACATCTACTTTAAAGATATCATCACGACCTAAACCAAGTGTGTCACGAAGGAAATCTTTAAGACTCATCCAGTCGAAATCGTCGCGTGAACCTATGTTGATAAAGTAACGAACTGCACCTCCTGTTGGAGTAAAGTCACGATTATCACCACCTTTTTGAGTAGATAGATCTTTATTCTTTTTATAATAGTTGATAAACCTGTTAAATTCTACCGATACCATTTTCTTGATAAGTTCCTCTTTACTAAGGTCTTTCATTACCTCATAAATAGCAGGAAGGTAAGGGTCTATTTCGTGGTCTATCTCAACATCTTTAATTCTGTTTGCTAAGTGGAATAACTGTATTTCGCAAATCTCGATACCCGACGGGATAGATTTTTCTTCAAACTTCTGTTTGATAGTTCTTTCAATAGCCGATATCTTACGAAGTTCGCTTTTAGTGATAATAACGATAGATGTACCCAGTTTACCTGCACGTCCTGTACGACCACTACGGTGGTTGTAAGTTTCTATATCATCCGGTAACTGGTAGTTGATAACGTGAGTTACGTTGTCTACGTCAATACCCCTTGCAGCTACATCAGTAGCAACAAGCATTTGTATTTGCCTGTTTCTAAATGATTTCATTACTGCATCACGTTGAGCCTGAGAAAGGTCTCCGTGAAGTGCAGCAGCGTTATATCCGTTTTCGATAAGTTTTTCGGCTACAGCCTGAGTATCCCTTTTTGTACGACAGAATACAACCGAGAAAATATCAGGGTTAGCATCTGCAAGTCGTTTTAGGGCTTCATAACGATCACGGGCATTTACAAGGTAAAATTCGTGTGATACTGTAGATGAACCCGAGTTTTTGTGACCTACTGTAATTTCAAGCGGTTTTCTCATAAACTCACGTGCAATACGTGCTACTTCCTGTGGCATGGTAGCCGAGAAAAGCCAAGTGCTTTTGTCTGTAGGAGATGTAGAAAGAATAGAAACGATATCGTCATAGAATCCCATGTTAAGCATTTCATCTGCTTCATCAAGTACACAGTAATCAATTTTAGATATGTTTACCAGGCCACGGTTAATCATGTCCTGCATTCTACCCGGGGTAGCTACAATAATTTGAGCACCTCTCCTAATTTCCTTAGCCTGTTCTGTAATACTGGCACCGCCATATACAGCAACAGTGTTTAGTCCTTTAACGTATTTAGAATATAACTTTATCTCGTTAGTGATTTGCAAACAAAGTTCACGTGTAGGAGATAATATTAAAGCCTGAGTATTTTTGTTTTCAGCATCAATCTTCTGTATTAGCGGGAAACCAAAGGCAGCAGTTTTACCTGTACCTGTTTGTGCTAACGCAACGATGTCTGTGTCTTTTTCCAATAATAGGGGAATCGCCTTTTCCTGCACCTCTGACGGATTTTCAAATCCTAGATCGTTTATCGCCCTCAGCAGCGATTCATTCAATCCTAATTGTTCAAATTTATTCATATATAATTTTAAAATAGCTGCAAAGGTACTGTTTATTAGCGAGATAAACTAATAGCTTTAACAGATTTGTTTTAATTAAATAAATTGAAAATCAGTAAGTTACTTTTTTAAAAAAGCAATTAGCTGCTGTACAGCCCTGCCACGATGGCTAAGTTTGGCTTTTTCGTCCATAGAAATTTGGGCAAAAGTAAGGTCTAAACCTTCAGGTTTGAATATAGGATCGTAGCCAAAACCTTTGTCTCCTGCCTTGTTTGTAGTTATTACACCGTTTACGATTCCGGTAAACAAGTGTTGCTCTCCGTTAAGGTTTAAGGTGATTACGGTTTTGAACATGGCATTACGGTTGCTTTTTCCTTCAAGGTTTAAAAGTAGTTTATCCATGTTATCGTTAGCATCCTTTTGTTCTCCGGCATATCGGGCCGAATATACTCCGGGTTCGCCGTTAAGTGCTTCTACTTCAAGTCCTGTATCATCCGCAAAACAGTTGTACCCGTATTTTTGGGTTACATAGTCGGCTTTCAGTATGGCGTTGCCTTCAATGGTGTCGGCTGTTTCGGGGATATCTTCAGTACAGCCTATGTCTTCAAGGCTTAACAGTTCTATATCTGCCGGTAGCTGGTGTTTTATTTCTTCTATTTTATTCTTATTGTTTGAAGCAAAAACAAGTTTCATGTATTATATATTATAAATGTCTCTTTTTTCTTTTGAACAAAGGCGGTCGGTAATGCCGGCAATTAAAAACCAGCGTACGTTTTCTCCTTTTTTTACTTTAATCGAAGTGTAGATTATGGCAAAGAATTCAAAGATATTAAAAAGAACTATAAATAACATGTAAATGAGGTATGGTGTAGTTATACCTTCAAATAAAGGCCATATGTGATTTCGATCGTCATGACCGTACTCTGCAATTAATCGACTCGACTTTAAAAAGATACCCAAGGTCCATGCCCATGCTATACTATTAAAAGGGACAAGTACTAGCTGTGCCAGTATTGCCTGTATAGAGTGCCAGCGGATAAAATAGGAAGATTTATGCTTGGCCAGATAATAACAAAAAGAAGCTATAAGGTTTATAATAGGAAGGGGTAACCCTGCAATAACGCCAACCACAGTCATTAGGTAGCTATTTGCTGCCTGTTCATATTCGTTTTGGTGTATAACCTTGTATGTTTCGCGTTTATTCATAGTTCTTTATAAATATTCCAAGCCCAGTTGGCTAAAGTTAGTAGTATTAAAACAATAGCTATCCATTTTATTTTTAGTGTTTGCTCAAACTTATGATATCCTCTGTGCAAGGTGTCTTTTTTTGAAATAAGATCAAATAATAACCATATTGGGCCTATTAGCATAGCCAGAGCTATAATGTAGCCGAAAGGGTTGAGCATAAATGCATCTGCGAAGTTACCCTGTATTATTTGAGATACGCTACGGGTGCTTCCGCAGGATGGGCAAGCTATACCTGTTATATTTTTAATTGGACAGGGGGTAAAGTTGATATTATGGGTGGTTTGTGTTAGTGACCATCCTAACCAGCAATATCCTGCGGTGATTAAGAGAATTAAAACCAGGTATAGCTTATTCCTGCTCATAACTTTACAGGTATGCCTGTAGTTTTTCCATGTTTTTATCTCTGGTTAAATCCATAATAATAAACCAGTCAATAATAGTCCAAATTCCAAGGCCTCCACAGGTAAGTAGTTTAGCAACCCCAGTGCCTGTCTCTCCAATTAAAAATCGATCTACGCCCAGAGCGCCGGGCCCTATTAATGAAACAAGCATGATAGAGTTAGGGTCTTTAAAGTCAAGAGCCATGATTCTGTTCCATTTTGTTTCGTCTATACCAAGCAGTTTTTCTCTGATATAGTTTAAATGTTCTGCTTTAAAATATTTCCCGTTTATCATCATAAACAGGTCTACTTTTTGAGTGTCCATAATAATTGATTTGTTTTGGTTATAATTGATTTCTAAAATTCAAATATAGAATGTTATTTAACATATAAGTACTATTAGCCTTATATTTGTTACATGTATTGTTGAAAATAATTATGACGGAAACAATATAATAATTACTTTTGACGCGTTTTTTAAAACACAAATTCTCAAGACATGGTAAAAGATTTATTTGACAGAATACAAAAAAATAAGGGCCCTTTAGGTAAATGGGCTTCTCAGGCCGAAGGTTATTATGTATTCCCTAAACTGGAAGGTCCTTTGGCAAACAGGATGATGTTTCATGGTAAGGAAGTTATTAACTGGAGCATAAACGATTACCTTGGACTTGGAAACCACCCAGAAGTAAGAAAAACGGATGCAGAAGCTGCGGCTGAGTATGGTGCTGCTTACCCTATGGGAGCAAGAATGATGTCCGGACACACATCTGTACACGAGCAATTAGAGCAGGAACTTGCTGCTTTTGTACAAAAAGAGTCGGCTTACCTTTTAAACTTCGGTTATCAGGGTATGGTATCTATTATTGATGCCCTTGTTTCTAAAAATGATGTTATTGTATATGATGTAGATTCTCACGCATGTATTATAGATGGTGTTCGCCTTCATATGGGTAAACGCTTTACTTATAAGCACAATGATGTGGAAAGCTTAGAGAAAAACCTTGAGCGTGCTACAAATATGGCTGAAACCACCGGTGGAGGTATTCTTGTAATTACCGAAGGTGTTTTTGGTATGAGAGGTCAGCAGGGTAAACTAAAAGAAATAGTTGCCTTAAAAGATAAATATAACTTTAGGTTATTAGTAGATGATGCACATGGTTTTGGTACACTTGGTAAAACAGGTGCCGGAGCAGGTGAGGAGCAGGAATGCCAGGATGGTATTGATGTTTACTTCTCTACTTTCGCTAAGTCTATGGCAAGTATTGGTGCTTTTGTTGCTGCTGATAAAGATGTAATTGATTTCCTTAAATATAACCTGCGTTCGCAAATGTTTGCTAAATCATTACCAATGATTTTAGTGAAAGGTGCGTTAAAACGTCTTGATTTACTAAGAACTACCCCTCAGCTTAAAGATAAACTTTGGGAGAATGTAAATGCACTTCAAAACGGACTTAAAGAGCGTGGATTTAATATTGGTGATACTAACACCTGTGTAACTCCGGTTTACCTTGAAGGTAGTATTCCAGAGGCAATGGTTATGGTAAATGACCTGCGTGAAAACTATGGTATTTTCCTTTCTATTGTTGTGTATCCTGTAATTCCTAAAGGTATTATCCTTTTAAGGATGATTCCTACCGCTACCCACACAATGGAGGATATTAATATTACACTTAGCGCTTATGAAGCGATTCGTGAAAAACTTTTAAACGGTACTTATAAGAAAATTGCAGAGCAGACTACAGTTGATGTTTCTGCCGAGTAATTGTCTTAAAGCATAAATAGAAAAGCCTCCTTTAAGGAGGCTTTTTTTATAGGTCTTTTTTATATGTTTTTCTACGCTTGTGAATTTTAGGGTCAAAGTTTTTCCATAAATTGTTCATGGCGTGGTTTTCCTCAAGCTCTGGAGTTCTAATACAGTTTACAATGTTGTTTTTGGTAAATACCTTATGGAATTCCTCAAAAATAATAGCGGTGACTCCCTTATTTTGATATTCAGGGTCAATACCTATAAGATAAAAAACAACATCCTTACTTTTCTTTCGGGCTCTCAGCAGGTGGATAAATCCAAACGGGAATAGTTTTCCTTTTGCTTTAATAAGCGCTTCAGAGAACGAAGGCATTACTATGGTAAAGGCTATCATGTTATCGTCCTTATCCATAATAAACTTAATATACTCCGGATTGATAAAACTGATGTATTTCTTTTTAAAATACTCAATTTGTACATCGCTTATTGCAACAAATGAAGCTAGTTTTGAATAAGTAGCATTAAACAGCTCAAACATTTTATCTACGTAAGGCATAACCTCTTTGGTAGAGCTAAAGTTTACTGCTTTTAATCCGTACCTGCGTTTAATCAGTTGGCTGGCCTTTTGGAAATGTGCAGGGTCTACATTATTCATTGTAAAGGTGCTCTCACGATACTCTTTTTCAATAGTAAAGCCAAGCTTCTCAAAATGTTCCATATAGTACGGATGGTTGTACCATGTAATCATGGTGCCTATCTGGTCAAAGCCTTCGGTAAGTACACCTACTTTGTCAAGATTTGAGAATCCCATAGGCCCTTCTACATACTCTAAATTATGTTCGCGGCCGTATTCATATACTTTTTCCAAAAGTGCTTTAGAAACCTCTATATCGTCTATAACATCAAACCAGCCAAAGCGTACTTTTCGTTTTTCTTGCTGGTTTACTTCCTGCCAGTTTATTATGGCGGCAGTTTTACCTACAATCTTACCGTTTTTATAGGCTAGGTAAAATTTAGCCTCGGCATTTTCGAAAGCAGGGTTTTTGGTTTTATCAAAACTTTCAAGTTCTTCTGATATTATAGGCGGTACCCAGTAAGGGTTGTCTTTATATAACTCAAAAGAGAACTTAATAAAATCTTTTAATTCGCTTTTTGTTTTAGCTTCTTTAATCGTAATCATTAATTGTGATATTAGTCTTCTCCGGTTTCAAAATCGTCAAGACGGTCTTTCTTTTTATCCTTTTTGTTCTTTTTCTTTTCTTTTTTCTCTTCCTCTTTGCTTTTCTCTTCTTCATATTGAGCTTTGCCCGGAAGCAGTATGTCGTTATAATCGGCATCAAATCGCCAAGAGAATCCTACGCCTCCGTAAAGTAGGAATGGAGTGTCTTTAAAGTTCTTGCTTATGGAAGCATCTATTTGCATAGTATCGTTTAGCAGGTGGGCAGCACCCAGCCTAAAAATAGCATCGGCATAATAGTCGCTGTCGTATCCCTGAAACTCTCCAAAAGCTGACCATTTGTCATTAAATCCGTGTGTAAGGGTAGATATCCAGCCATAGCTTGGGTATTCTGTCGTGATTTTATCGGCAATAATGTTGTTAACCCAAACCCATTTTCCAAAGTGATGGTGGGTAATAGCCATAAGTTTAGGACTAACCTCGTCCTGAGGGAAAGTATAAACGCTTTTACCGCCTACAAGGTTAACACCTCCGTAAACCGCCACGGCAGGGATAAGGTTTCTCCATTTGAATTTATGATTGGCTTTCCAGCTGTATAAGTTTGGTTCGGGGTTGTAGTTTTTGTCCGGGTCATAAATAAGGTATTTTGCACCTATTGTAAACTGCCTGAAGTCATTACGTGTGTAGGTTTGCAGGGCATTGTCATACCAGTCAAACTGATACTGTGCATCAAGCACAAATTCCAGTTCCTCTAAAAAGGCACCATACCGTATTTGCAGGTCAAGGCCGGTACCTTTTGCATCGTAGTCTAAAATATCATGATCTTCCCAAATGCCGTATATTCCTGTTTCTACCTGAAAGATAGTTTTACCCACAGCAAAGCCCGACATTGACTCTCCAGGTCGGTTTGAATTGATTTGGTCGGTATATTGTGCATGAAGACATGCAGAGGTTAACAGTAAGGCAAGCGGAAAAATTTTTTTAATGAAATTCATGGTTTGGCTCGTTTATTGAACGTAATGTATTACACTTTTTCAAATGTAGTATATTTTATTATATTTTAGTGTGCCTATTTATTTTTAAGGAAGAGATTCCGTAAATTTGAGAAAATTAAAATGACAATGGTTACTGCAAGTTTCACCGGTTTTATAAGAACAATATTAATTATAATTGCTGTTTATTACCTTTTTAGGTTTTTAATGAGGCTGTTTGCTCCAATGCTAATACAGCAAATGGTAAAGAAAGCTGAACAGAATTTCAATAATATGAATCAGCAATACAATCAACAGGCGCAACAACAGCAATATCAGTCGCAAAGCCAGCAGCAAAGCACTAAACAGATGCCTGAAGAAAAGAAAAAAGTAGGCGAGTATATTGATTTTGAAGAACTTGATTAAATGATACGGTAATCCTTCCCTGCGGAAGGATTTTTTATTTCCGGCCTTTTTATTAATTGAATACTTATAACTGTATTTTTAGCGAAAATAAGTATCTTCACGCCGTTTAATAATTCCTTAACGGGAAATAAAAATCAATAAAAAGGCATATGAAAAATATAAGTAAGTATTATCCGCACCTGCTTGCTGTTCTGGGTTTTGTTCTTGTTTCATTAGTTTATTTTTATCCGGTACTACAGGGTAAAAAAATATACCAGTCTGATATTGCCCAATATACCGGAATGGCAAAAGAGCAAAACGATTTCAGGAAGGAAACGGGCGACGAACCTTACTGGACAAACAGTGCTTTTGGCGGGATGCCTACTTACCAAATGGGGGCAAACTATCCGCATAATTACATTAAAAAGATAGACAGCGTTTTACGCTTTTTACCCCGTCCTGCCGATTATCTGTTCCTGTATTTTATAGGTTTTTATATACTCATGATGGCCTTGAGGGTGAGTCCGTTAAAAGCTTTTTTCGGGGCACTTGCCTTTGGTCTCTCCACCTATCTTATTATCATACTCGGGGTAGGGCATAATGCCAAAGCCCATGCTATTGCCTATATGCCTATGGTTGTAGCAGGAGTGATACTGGTGTTCCAAAAGCGATATATTGTAGGAGGGTTACTAACCATGATGGCAGCAGCATTAGAGATTAATGCCAACCACTTCCAAATGACCTATTATCTGTTACTATTGTTACTGGTACTGGCTATTTTCTTTATTATAGAAATTGTAAAAAGTAAAGACTTTAAACATCTTGGTAAAGCAATAGGGGTGTTTGCTGTAGCGGGTATACTGGCACTGGGTGCAAATGCTACCAACCTTATGGCTACTTCCGAATTTACCAATTTTAGTATAAGGGGTAAAAGTGAACTTACTTTTAATCCTGACGGTAGTGAAAACACAACAACATCGTCAATGGATTATGGCTATATAACCGAATACAGCTATGGTGTTGCCGAGAGTTTTGATCTTATAGCGCCAAGGCTTTTTGGTGGCGGTGCCAGAGAAGATGTAGGTGAGGATTCTCATTTGTATAACTTTATACTTGGGCTTGGCGCATCTAACGCTGAAGCTAGGGAATTTGCGGCAAATTCACCTACTTATTGGGGAGACCAGCCTATAGTGGAAGCTCCGGCATATATAGGTGCTGTTATCTTCTTCCTGGCCATATTAGGACTGTTTATAGACAAACGAAAAATAAAATATGCCTTTTTGGCAGGTGTGATTCTGTCATTATTGCTGTCGTGGGGTAAAAACTTCCCCGCACTAACAAACTTCTTTATAGATAATGTTCCGTTATACGATAAGTTTAGGGCGGTATCATCTATACAGATAATACTGGAACTGTGTTTCCCGGTACTGGCTATAATGGGGCTACAGTCTTTCTTTAAATCAGAAAAACAAGAACAGCTTAAAGCGCTTTATGTTTCTGGTGGAACTGCACTGGGGGTAATAGTACTTTTATTCCTGTTTAAAGGTTCTTTTGATTTTACGGGTGGAAGTGACGACCAGATTAGACAGATGTATGGGCAAATGGGACCTGACTTTGTAAAAGCCCTTATTGAGCAACGTAAGGAGATGTATACCTCTGATTTATTACGTTCGGGTATACTGATACTGCTTTCAGGTGGTGCGCTTTGGATGTTTGTAAATAAAAAACTGTCGGACTTTGTGACGGTGCTTGTAGTGTGCGGACTTATGGTGTTTGATCTTTTCTTTATAGATAAGAACTATGTAAATAAGGATAACTTTAAAAGCGCAAGTCAGGTTGACAGACCTTTCCAGCCAAGCCCTGCCGATGAGTTTATCATGAAAGATACTTCCAGTTACAGGGTTTATGAACCATACGGAAGGTTACAGGCAAGAACGTCTTATTTCCATGAGTCGGTAGGAGGGTACAGTGCTGTTAGACCACAACGTACTGACCAGTTATTTACTTACAATGTTGAGAATAATATGGGTGTACTGTTCAAGTCGGTAAACCCGGAAACAATGACGTTTACACAGTCGTTACCGGTATTAAACATGCTTAATGTAAAGTATGTTTTACTGCAGTCTAACGATAATCAGGACATACCTGTTGAGAACCCGTTTGCTAACGGAAGCGGATGGTTTGTAAAATCGGTTAAGAAAGTGAATTCGGCAGATGAGGAAATAAAGGCTCTGGATAGCCTTGATACCAAAAATGTAGCTGTAGTTAATGTGGGTAAATTCCCTGAGGCAGTTTCTAAAACCACTTTTGCTACTGATAGCACTGCTATTATAAAATTGATTAAAAGAGAGCCTAATTACATTAAATATAAAACCGAAAACGCTAACGACGGACTGGCAGTGTTCTCTGAAATATACTATCCTCAAGGATGGGTGGCAACTATTGATGGTAAAGAACAGCCACATTTCCAGGCCGACTATGTTTTAAGGGCTATGCAAATACCTGCAGGTAAACATACCGTTGAGTTTAAGTTTGAGCCACAGGTAGTGAAAAAGGGTAGTACTATTACACTTATCAGTTTTATACTCATGCTGGTATTACTGGCAGCAGGTATATACTTTGGTACTAAAAAGAAGAACGAGGATACAGAATAATATAATAAGGTTTTGAGATTATGAAGAAGGTACTTATAATAACCTATTACTGGCCTCCTGCGGGTGGTCCCGGTGTGCAACGTTGGTTAAAATTTGTGAAGTATCTACCGGAATATGGTATTGAACCTATAGTTTATGTTCCTAAAAACCCTACGTATCCATTAATAGATGAAGAGCTACAAAAGGAAGTGAGTTACAACATCACTATCCTTAAAAATAATATTATAGAGCCTTACGGCTGGGCTTCGGTATTTTCAAAAAAGAATACCAAAAAGATAAGTTCGGGGATTATACCCGATAAGAAAAAGCAGTCGGCACTCCAAAAACTGATGCTATGGGTTAGGGGTAACCTGTTTATTCCTGATGCGAGGGTATTATGGGTTAGGCCTTCGGTAAGTTATCTAAGTAACTATTTGCAGGGGAGCGGTATTGACACTATTATTACTACAGGACCTCCGCATAGCTTGCATTTAATAGGGATGGAGCTTCAAAAAAGGTTTGGGGTTAAATGGATTGCTGATTTTCGTGATCCGTGGACTACCATTGGTTACCACAAGGAGTTAAGGCTTAGTGAATCATCTCAGCAAAGACATAAAAAAATGGAGCGTGATGTACTTAATACTGCCGATAGTATTATTGTAACAAGCCCTACTACTAAAGCAGAGTTTGAACAGCTAACCGATAAGCCTGTTACGGTAATCACTAATGGTTATGATGTGGAGCTAATAGCTAAAGAACCGCTTGAGGAGAAGTTTACCTTAGCACATATAGGGTCATTCCTTTCAGAGCGTAACCCTAAGATACTTTGGGAGTCGCTATCGGAACTTGTTAATGAGGATGCTGAGTTTAAAGATTATTTTGAACTGAAACTTATAGGTGCTGTTAGCCAGGAGGTACTAACTTCTATAGAACAGTACGGACTTACTGATTATGTTAATAATATGGGGTATGTATCGCATAGTGAAGCAGTAAAACAACAACGTAAATCGCAGGTGTTACTATTGGTTGAGATTGATTCGCCTGATACACGTTGTATAATACCGGGTAAACTGTTTGAATATATGGCATCTGAAAGACCTATTGTAGGTATAGGACCAGAGCGAGCTGATTTTGCTGATATAATTAGAACGACCAATTCAGGCATTTTTGTTGACTATACTGAAAAGGAAAAGCTTAAGGATACCTTTAAATCTTATTTTGAACAGTTTATGGGTGAAGGATTAAAAGCACATGCTATAGGGCTGCAGCAATATTCCCGCAGGAATTTAACAAAACAGTTAGCAGATTTGTTAAAACAAAGTTAAAAAATGTTATAGTTGTTTTTTTAAGTGGTTTAAAATTCTAACCTTTAGCCAGTTAAAAAGAAAATCCCGCTATTCTGAGAGAATAACGGGACTTAACAAACCAACCAACCAATTATTAACAAACCTCAAAATTATAAAATCCTGAGATTTAATTAAATAATTACAATTATCGTGCCAGAAATTAACCATGAGTTAATTTAATTGACCCGAATTGCAATACAAAGTTAACGAATAATTAATTAATAAATTATAATTTGTGTTTTAATTATTTTGTGTTTATGGATTTTTTTTTAAGAGATGAAGTTAAAAAATATCGAAAACCCCAGCTATAACTGGGGTTTTTCTTTATTCTTAAAATGTTCTTAAAATCATTAGGTTACGAAAAAAATTCTCCAAAATGCCATAATATCCCTGACGGATCGTGTACAAAACATTCTTTTCCCCATTCCATAGTGCGTACAGGTACCAACCTAACGCCTTTATATTTTGCTGTAAGATTCAATTCATTTAAGCTTTTCCAGAAAATATCAACGTTTTCCACTTCCATAAAAAGCATGGTATTATCTATCCAGTCCTTTACATAGGCTTTTTGTAAATAGAATGCGAGCGTGTTATTGGTTTTAAAAACAGAAAGATTGGGAGAGAGTACGGTTTCTTGAAAACCAAGATCGCGGTAAAACATTCGTGAAACCTCAAAGTCTTTTGCTCCTATAAAAGGGCGTATAGATTTAGCGTTATGGTTCATGGTTTAAGGTTTTGTATGGTTTAAAGATATAAAATAAGGAAAGCTGTTTTACATTAGCTGCTCTCCATGTACAGGAATACCAAAAACAATATAATAAACAGTACGAATATCACTATGGCAATAAGTGTGGGCGGTGTTTCTTTTACTTCCTGTGGTTGCTGTTGGACTGAAGGATTATTGGTTGCTGTAATGCTGTCGTTAATTTTATTCAGCAGGTTAATGCGGTTAACCATTCTTACGTTACCGTCGGCAAGTTTTAGGAGCCTGTCGTGAAACTCATGTTTAAGGTTTTCGTCTATAAATATGGCGCAGGTAAGGGCTTCGTCTATAATAAGGTGGTTAATGCTTAAATCCTGCTTGCGTATCAGTAAACTGATATTCTCCTCACTCAGTAGCCTGTCAATAGCATTGTATAGTACATTTTTATTAACGTGTCCGCCGGCACTCAATACGGCATCCTTAATACGTTTTATTTGTACTAGGTATTTTATAGGACTTGGTTTGCCCGGTTCGCTATATTGTGGTTTGTTTCCTTTTTTAAAGCCCTTAAAGTAATCGTACTCCATACGGGTTTCCTCGTCACTTAATATGATATAGGATTCCAGTATGGCTTTAAAGTTTTCCTCACTCTGTTTATCACCATTATTCTTATCGGGGTGGTATTTTACCGCCAGTACCCTGTAAGCCTTTTTTATCTCGGCCTGAGTACAGGTTTGGGAAACACCCAGTATTTCATAATGGTTTTTCATTTAGTAATCGTTCAGATTATAAAAATAGGGAATTTTGGATTGTAGTTTTAATTTGTATTAATTGCTGTCATTACGAGGAGATACTACTGAGCAATCTTTTAGCATAAGTAAATCTTAATTAAAGAGATTTCTCACTTCGATACTCTACGTTCGAAATGACAGCTTACGTTTTTAATATTATGACGGTTTTTCATTTCGACCTTGTGGAGAAATCTCAGGATATTAAAGATTTTTCGACTCCACTTGGTTGCGCTCAAAATGACAGAACCTAACAAGCAACCTGAAACTTCAAACCTGAAACCCTTTACAACTTCTCTCCCAAATATTCCCCAGTAACCGATTTAGGGTTTTTAGCAATTTCCTCAGGGGTACCAAAGGCTACTAAATGTCCTCCATTTTCACCACCTTCAGGGCCAATGTCTATAATATAGTCGGCACACTTAATAAGGTCAAGGTTATGCTCAATAACAATGATTGAATGTCCTTTATCGATAAGGGCATCAAACGAAGCCATCAGTTTCTGGATATCGTGGAAATGAAGCCCTGTTGTAGGTTCGTCAAACACGAATAAGGCTTTGTCTTTCGTATTCCCCTTAACGAGGAACGATGCCAGTTTTATCCGCTGTGCCTCACCACCCGAAAGGGTAGAGGACGACTGACCCAACTGTACATAGCCTAAACCAACATCCTGTAAAGGTTGTAGTTTTTGGGTAATTTTGGTTTGCTTGTGCTTATCAAAAAACTCAAGGGCATCATCTATGGTCATGGTAAGTATATCGTCGATATTCTTACCTTCAAAAGCCACTTCCAGTACTTCTTTCTTAAAGCGCTTACCGTTACAGGTTTCACACTCCAGGTGTACATCGGCCATGAACTGCATCTCTATCGTAACTTCGCCTTCTCCTTTACAGGTTTCACAGCGTCCGCCATCTACATTGAACGAAAAGTGTTTTGCCTGATAACCGCGCAGTTTGGAAAGCTTTTGTTTAGAGTACAGATCCCTTATATCATCATAAGCCTTAATGTAGGTAACCGGGTTGGAACGCGAACTACGCCCAATAGGGTTTTGGTCTACATATTCAATATGCTTAATGTGTGAGTAGCTGCCCTGCAGTTCGCTAAACTGTCCGGCTTTTTCGCCCACGCCTTCCAGTTTCTTTTGTATGGCAGGGAATAATATCTTTTTTACCAGTGTACTCTTACCACTACCCGAAACTCCGGTAATAACCGTAAGGCAGTCCAGCGGGAAGGTTACATCTATGTTTTTAAGGTTGTTTTCGCGTGCACCTACTACATCTACATGGTTTTTAAACTTGCGGCGTTTTGCAGGAACCTTGATTTCCATATCGCCGTTAAGATATTTTGCGGTAAGCGATTCTGATTTCAGAATCTCGTCATAAGTACCCTGAGCTACCAGTTGACCACCATGTGTACCCGCTTCCGGACCTATATCGATAATCATATCGGCAGCTTTCATGATGTCTTCATCATGCTCAACCACAATAACGGTGTTACCCAAATCACGAAGCCCTATAAGCACCTTGATAAGCCTTTCGGTATCCTTAGGGTGAAGTCCGATACTTGGCTCATCCAGAATATACATGGAGCCCACAAGGCTACTGCCCAGTGATGTTGCCAGGTTAATACGTTGTGATTCACCACCCGAAAGAGTAGATGACCTACGGTTTAGTGTAAGGTAATCAAGCCCCACTTCCTGCAGGAAGCTAAGGCGATTATTGATTTCTACCAACAGGCGTTTAGCTACCTTTTGGTCGTATTCGCTAAGCTGTATGCCTTTAAAAAACTCAATAAGGTTTTTGATAGGCATATCCACAAGGTCTGATATGGTATGGTTGTCAATCTTTACGTGATTAGCTTCCGGTTTAAGGCGTTTCCCCTTACATGCCGGACACTTGGTTTTACCACGGTAACGCGAAAGCATAACGCGGTTTTGTATTTTATAGTTTTTCTCTTCCAGTTCGGCAAAAAAGTCATCCAGTCCTGTAAAGTACTGGTTGCCTTTCCATATAAGCGCCTTATCACTTTCTGACAACTGGAAGTAAGGTTTGTGTACTGGGAAGTTGAATTTGTGACTGTTGTTAATCAACTGGTCACGGTACCAGCCCATGCTCTCACCACGCCACGGGTAAATGGCATTTTCAAACACCGAAAGGGCTGTGTTTGGAACAACAAGTTCCTCATCTATACCTACTATGCTGCCATAACCTTCGCATGACGGACAGGCACCATAGGGATTATTAAAGCTGAAAAGGTGTACGTTTGGTTCCAGGAAGGTAAGTCCGTCCAACTCAAAATTACTGCTAAAAGCCAGTCGGTTTCCTGTTTTTACATCCTGTAGGAATGTTTCCCCCTTGCCTTCATAAAAAGCGGTTTGTACTGCATCTGCCAGTCGGTTATAAAACTCCTCTTCATCTTTCACCACAATACGGTCTACAATAAGCATTACCTCTTTGTTGGCAAAGTCGGTATCGCCCAGTTCGTCCAGTCGCAGCATTTCGTTATCCACCAGTATACGGGCAAAACCCTGCTGTAGTAAAACGCTTAGTTTTTCTTCAATGGTACGGCCTTTCTCTATGTGTACAGGAGCCAGTAACAGCCATCGGCTGCCGTCTTCCTGTTTTTTAACCTCTTCCACCACATCGGTTACCGTATGCTTTTTAACCTCACGACCTGAAACAGGGGAGTAGGTACGCCCTACACGGGCGAAAAGCAGTTTAAGGTAATCGTAAATCTCGGTGCTGGTACCTACTGTAGATCTGGCATTGGTAGTGTTTACCTTTTGTTCAATGGCGATAGCCGGAGCTATTCCCTTTATGTATTCTACCTTTGGTTTGTCCAGCCTGCCTAAAAACTGACGCGCATACGACGAAAGACTTTCCACATAACGGCGTTGTCCTTCGGCATAAAGCGTATCAAAAGCAAGGCTTGATTTACCTGAGCCAGAAAGCCCGGTTACTACAACCAGTTTGTTACGCGGAATGGCTACATCAATGTTTTTAAGATTGTGCAGCTGCGCCCCTTTTATAAGGATGTTTTTTTTAGGTTCGAGTGTTGATATATCGGTTTTTATCATAGCAAAAATGGTAATGTGCAAAGATACTATTTTACACCGAAATTTTTGTTAAAGAGATGAAGGGATAAAGCGTTATATTTGAGGTGGCTATACAAATAATAATAAATGAAAGTAGTAACAAAATTACATTTTGAAAATTTTTTACAATTACTTGATGAAGTTGCTCAAACTCAGTCAAGCGATCTCAATACTTTGAATACATTGTTAAAAAAAACAAATAGTTTGATTGATAAATGTAGAGAATTTGATTTATTGGAGCTTGATAATATTGATAAGCCGATAGAGAAACAAGTTAAAATTAACATTAAAAAAGATAGAAAAATCCAATTAATATTGAAGTTATATTGGGTTGTAGTAGAAAATCTTTATGGAATAGTAAACATAAAAGGAACTGATTATGAAAGTTATTTATGGAAAGCCTTAACTCAATTAGATTACGATGAATATGAGTATTTGAGAGAAATGGCCTTGTCATCTTTTCCTTATAATAATGTTAGTTTATTGGTTAATTTTAAATACTCTTATCTTAAACTTGATAAAGAAAATTATAAAGTATTTAAATCTAAATTTTTAAATTTAAATAAATTTGAAAGTGTTGAAGATGAGGTTATTGAAGAGAAAATATTAAGAAAGATTAAAAATGATATAGAAGAATCATTGAGTATTTATGATAATTATGTAGAGAAAAACTTTTTTTCAGTAAGAGAAAAATTTAGTAATTATAAAAAAAATATTAGAATATATTTATTACGCCCAGTTTTAGATAAAGATAAAGAAGCTAATTACTTATTTAAAATTGTTTCTTATAATTCTTTGACCCCTTCAGTTAATATATATAATAGAATATCATCTTTTTCAATTAGATTAGGTAATTTAGAAGAAATAGAAGCTGAAAAATCAGATGATATTCTTATTAGGGTAAATAAAAATCAAAAGAATTTTTTTGAAAAAATTTTTTCTGAAAGTAAGATTTTTTATGAACTAATTGAAATATTTATTAGGTATGCGGATGAATCAATACTATTTGACTTTTCAGTATATTTACTAAGATTGAAGAATATAGAAATTCAAGAAATAAATAAAGAATTTCAATTTATTAAGGTAAAAAAAGATGAAAATATCATAAAATATGTATTCTTTCTATCTAAAAATATTACAAATTTTAATCAATTAAACTTATCAAACACTGAAAAGATGGAATATGTTTTTTTGACTAAGCCAGATAGTAGGATTATTAATAATTTCAATAAAGAAAGTATAAATTATTTATCTGATTTTTTATCTTGGAATTTCTTTGACCCTATCTTCTATTTTTTGAAGGATAAACTATCTGCTCTTCCGAATATTAAAAAAGGTAATGACTTTAGTTTTGTTGGCCAAACAATAATTGATAAATTACAAAATTGTCCTTTAGGAAAAGAAGGTTGGAATAAATTTGAAAATATTGGAGTTGATATTTTTCAATATTTATTTAAAGACAATTTTAGATTATATATTGCTGAAAAGCAAAGTATAACTGATGATAAAATTTTTAGAAGAGATTATGTAGTTAATAATTTACCTTTAAAGGGAGAATCTTTTTGGAGTGACATAAAAAAAGATTTTGGAGCTAATATATGTATAGTTGAATTTAAGAATTATTCAGAAGCTTTAAATTCATCTACTTTATTCGACACTTCTAAATATTTAATTTCTCCAATTGGAAACTTTATTCTAATCTTTTCAAGATATGGCCTCGATAATTCAGCTAAGAAATTGCAGAAAAAGCTATTAAATGAAAAGAAAATATTAGTTATAGTGTTGACTGAAAATGAGATAATAGAAATGATAAGGGAAAAAATACTTGGTATTGATGTTTCTTATAGATTAGAAAATATTAAGTTTGAGATATTAAAATCATTATGATTTATGCTCTTAACCGATAAAGAATACCTGCTTGAAAAGTTTCCCGGGAAAGGAGGGTGGACCTATGCAGCGTTGCCGGAAATAAAACCTAACGGGGATATGCCTTTTGGTCAGGTTAAGGTAAAGGGCAGTATTGACGGGTATGATATAAAAAGCTACCACCTTATGCCTATGGGTAACGGAAAACTGTTTTTGCCTGTTAAGGCTGAGATCCGTAAAAAAATAAAAAAGCAGGCAAGTGATTATGTACATATTATATTGTACAGGGATGATAGCGAGTTTGAAATTCCCGAAGAAATTTTACAATGCCTTAAACTTGAGCCCGAAGCAGAAGAAAAATTCATGAAACATAAAAAAGGGGAGCAAAAAAAAATTATCGACTGGATTTATGCTGCTCAAAAAGAAGAAACAAAAGCTAATCGTATCGCAAAAATGCTGCAAATGCTGGATAAAGGTGAAATGTTATAAATTTCATAAAAGTTTGAAATTTCCTTTATCATTGTGAGTTTTTTCAAGAATATTGCCTGAAATATTGCGTTCCAAATGTTAAAATTTAAGTTTTTTTTTGCATCTTAAACTTAAATTCCTTTATATTTGGGATATAATTAATTCAAAATTAACATTGCCTATAGAAAAAATTACTTTTTAGAAAAGAAACCCAGTTTCTGATTATTTATTGAGAACCCAAATTCAAAAAACTAAAAAGTATTGCTATGGCTAATGTTGTAATCCCAGATGCCGTATTGGTTAAGAACTATATGTGCGGCGACGAAAATGCTCTTGCCTGTTTAATTAACAGACACCAATCAAAAATTTACGGTTTTATCTACTCTAAAGTAACCGACAGGGATATTGCAGACGATATCTTTCAGGATACTTTTATCAAGGTAATCAAAACCCTTAAGTCTAACGCTTATAATGAGGAGGGTAAGTTTCTTCCGTGGGTAATGCGTATTTCGCACAACCTTATTGTGGATCACTTCAGGAGAAACAAAAAGATGCCTATGCACCGTGAAACCGAAGAGTTCTCTATTTTCTCTATCATGACCGATGATAGTCCTAATGTTGAAAGTATGCTAATCACTAATCAGGTTGAAAGTGATTTAAAGAGAATGATTGAAGAGCTTCCTGACGATCAGAAAGAAGTACTTCAAATGAGGATATACCAGGATCTTAGCTTTAAGGAAATAGCTGATTTGACTGATGTTAGTATTAATACTGCGTTAGGTAGAATGAGGTATGCACTTATGAATTTGAGAAAACTGATTGAAAAAAATAAAATAATTTTAACGAATTAAACAATATAGGGGCTTCGTTTTGCGTTGTATAGAAAATTAAGTACAAAATACATGGCAAAACTTTACTCTAAAAAGAAAACAGAAGCTCCGGAAATGTTACCAAAAAAAGAAACAATAGCGTTTTTACTTAACTATTCTAAAGCATTAAAAATAGTTAAGACCTCAGGTAATCTTACTTTTGAGAGCATCGCTAATTAATAAAAAGAAGTCCCGTTTTTTAGCGGGACTTCTTTTTATTATATTCATCTATTACTGTTTTCCGCCCTATGGTGCGGGTAATAATATCTTTTTCTAAATTCCAACCGCGGGCAGGGGAGTATTCCCTTCCGTACCAGATTATTTGGAGGTGCAGGTCGTTCCATAATTCTTCCGGAAACAATCTTTTTGCATCTTTTTCTGTTTGTACTACGCTTTTACCATTACTAAAACCCCAGCGGTACATAAGCCTGTGTATATGCGTATCTACAGGGAATGCCGGTATTCCGAATGCCTGAGACATTACCACACTTGCTGTTTTATGGCCTACGGCTGGCAATTCTTCCAGATCTTCAAAGTTTGCCGGAACCTCTCCGTTATGTTTGGCTATCAGTATTTCTGATAGTCCGTGTATGCCTTTTGCTTTCATAGGCGAAAGTCCTACCGGTTTTATTATTTCCCTGATTTCCTCAACGGTTAGTTTAACCATGTCATAAGGGTTATCTGCACGCTCAAAAAGCAGGGGGGTGATTTGGTTTACCCTGACATCGGTACTTTGTGCCGACATCAATACGGCAATAAGCAGGGTATAAGGATCTTTATGGTCTAACGGTACAGGTATGGTTGGGTATATTTCCTTTAAGGTATCTATAGTGAACTGAACCTTTTCTGCTTTGGTCATTTTTATGTATTTTTATGAAAAACAAATATACACTTATGATTACATTAAAAAAAGGAGATAAGGCACCTGACTTCTCGGGAGTTGACCAGGACGGAAACAAACATTCACTAGCCGATTATAAAGGCAAAAAGCTGGTTGTTTTCTTCTACCCGAAGGCCAATACGCCGGGATGTACTGCCGAAGCCTGTGACTTAAGGGATAATTTTGAACGTTTTAAAGCCAATAACTACGAACTTTTAGGGGTAAGTGCCGATTCGCAAAAGGCTCAGGGTAAGTTTAAGGATAAATATGAGTTTCCTTTCCCGTTAATTGCCGATGAAGATAAAGCGGTAATCAATGCCTTTGGGGTATGGGGACCTAAAAAGTTTATGGGTCGTGAGTATGACGGTATACACCGCACTACATTTGTAATAGATGAAAACGGTATTATTGATGAGGTTATCGAAAAAGTAAAAACTAAGGCTCATGCCAAACAGATATTAAAATAAAAAAAGCAGCCATTGGCTGCTTTTTTTATTATTCTATTTTCTTTGCTTCATAATCAACTCCCTGTTCGGGTTGTTGTACCCTGTATTTTACAACTTTTCCTTGGCTGTCAAAAGTAAATTCATAACTCACTTCAGGCTGGAAACCGTCAATAATAAATTTTGTTTGTGATACCGGTATAAGTTCATATTTTTCTTCAGGACCTGCAGGAACATATATTTTACCATCCTCATAAATTATTTCTTTTGTTTTACCGTTTTCGGTTATGTATTTACCTTCGCATTGCTGTAGTATATTATTTTCTATTTTGATTTGTTGTTCGGGTTGCTGGTTGTAAACTATACGCCTAATGTTTTTTACAGGTATTTCTGTTGTAGGTAAGGCATTGTTTTGAAGTAGTATAATAGTTTTATCATTATCCAAATGCCTCTCAATATAGGTAACATAACCACCCCAGCTCCCGCTGTGTAGGGCTATTTTACCATAATCATGGGAATTTGTAAGCATCCACCCGAAGCCGTAATCAGTACTTCTCTGACCTGAAATTTCATATGAGGAAAATATCACTTTCCTGTCATTATCATTAATAATCTCATTACCATATAAGGCTCTGTCCCATTTTAATAAGTCTTCAATGTTGGAGTTGACCATTCCGTCACCTACTATCCCGTCTAAATAAACTACATAAAAATCAGAACCCATCTCATCTGGGGTTATTTTCTTATTTAATTCGCGCGAGAAAAGATAACCCGATGCATAATTATTCTTAGTTTCAGGCTTAAACCATCTTCTGTAAACAAAAGTATTATTCATTTTTAATGGTTTGAATATGGTTTTATCAAGATATCCTCCATATGATTGTTTGCTTACCCTTTCAATTATTGTAGCTAAAAGTAAGTATCCCGTATTACTGTATTCCCACCTTTCGTTAGGGGAGAAAAGGGGTGCCGGTTTCTGCTTTTCAAATGCTTTTATAACATCACTATTGGTTGCTATTTTATTTTTGTCCCATTCTTTTTCCAAGAGATCCATATAGTCTGGTATTCCTCCGGTGTGAGTTAAAAGATTTTTTATTGTTACATCATTATAAAATGAAAGTTCAGGTATGTATTTACTTATTTTATCGTCATAGGAGAGTTTACCCTTTTTTTGTAATTGCACAATTCCCATGGCGGTAAATTGTTTTGATACAGAGGCAAGCTCAAAACAGGTTTGCGTATTTAGTTTTTGCTGTGGTTTTTCGTTAGCCAGACCATAACTTTTTTCAAAAACTATTTGTCCCTTTTCTGCTACCAGTATATTTCCGTTAAAGGCATTTTTTTGATAAAGTTCATTAATGTAATTGTCCAGTAGTTGTGCTTTTTGAGCTAAAACTTTAAAGGAACACATTAAAAGTAAAAGGAAAATAATATTCTTTTTCATGCTGGTTGGGTTGGTTTTATACTTAAACGTAAACGTTAGTTTATAATTATAAACTGTGCTTAAAAAAACAAACAGCCAAAAGTCTGCATGTCTATTTGACTTTTACTTTAAAGCTAAGCATTCCATATATGCCTGAGTATATTGTTAATTCTCTTATTCTTTTGTCTTTAATAATATAGTCAAAATTTAAAATACCATCAGAATATTTTACCTGATCACTACTATATTTGATACGATTTTCTTCGGGTTTAAAATTTGTATCTATAATTATTTGGTTCTGCAGGGGATAGTCATCACTCACCTGTATTTTGAAGTGAATTGTATCGCCTACTTCGGCGTCAATTATTCCTAATGCAGGACTAATAACCGTAAAGTAAGGTATTGCTGAAGATGTATATAGAGGTAGGTTTTTATATTCCTCTTTAGCATTAATATATGTTGTATGCCTTATCCATTCGGGGTTAGAAGGGAAATGGTTTAACAGCATCCTTTCATAAGGTGTGCACCAATAAGAGTAGTTGCGCTCTTTTATAAATCCTGTCGGTTTCATGTTTTTATCTCTTGGACAGTGACCTGCTCCCCAGGTTACATCAAAATAATAGTACTCATTGTCTATTACAACAACATTCCAGGCATGGTCTATTTTCCCTAGTATTCCTATCTCTCTTTGAAATTGTTTTGTATATCCTTCTACTATAGAACTTTGTATGCCTGCCAACGAGCACATTTTTTTAAACAAAAAGGAATAGCCAAAACAAACTGCTTTCTGTTTATTTATTATGTTTTTTAGAAACTTATCTTCCCATTTGGCATATAAGGCTCCATAATCTTTTCCTTGTTTATGTTTAGGGTATTCAACTTTGGTATCTCCTTTATTAAAGGCTTTGTAGTCATATTCAATATTTTCGGTAATCCACATAAATATGGCCCGTACTTTTTCGAGGTCTGTAGTACAGTGTTTGGTTAAATCACTAACTAATAAGGGTATGTCATTTTTGTATTCAGTATGGATAGCCATACTGTCAATTGTATAATACGGATTATTGAATTTATAAACCGTCTTTTCCTGAGCTTTACTTAAAATGGTAAATAGTGTGAGGAAAAAGAAAAAAAGTATTTTTTTCATGAATCAGTTAGCTTTTTGCCTATTTATTAATAAAGCTATTTTATTATGATTTGTAATAAGTAAATATCCTATAAATGTTTTTATAGCACTGTATACAATCTGTTTTGTACTTGTGTGTCCGGGTAAAAGTTCGTTATACTGTAGGAAGGTTATAATTTCACTACAAAATGACGGGAGATTTTCAATTATAGTAATAGCGCCAATTATTATTGATGCCAATGAAATAATTTGAGAAGTGTTTATATTCAAATTGATACTCTCTTCGGTAAAGCCCTTTTCCAGTTTGAGTTTATCAATAATAATATCTGTACGGAAAATTAGTAGTCGTATAGTGGCTATAAAAAAGCCGGCTATGAGGATACATATTATTATATAAGTAGTATCATAGTAGCGTTCACTTAAAAAAATAGCCAGGCCTGTAAATATTGAAGGTACTATATAAAGTAAACTTATAATAAACCAAATTCCTATGGTTTTTAAAATAACATTCCAAAGTGTCCTGATTTTCATGTAAGGTGTTTTTGTGGTTGGGAAGTAAATATAAATAAAAAAGCAGCTATTATAATAGCTGCTTTTTTATTTATTGTAGCATTTTATTTAGTTCTGTTCTGCTACCAGTGTTTTAGGATCGTAGCCAAACAGTTGGTTTTTCTTGATAATTTCGGCAACCCCCGGAGGAAGCATATCTTCCCATCCTGATTGACCTTTGCTAATCATTTTAAGCACTTCTCTTGAGAAAATGTCAAGGTAACTTGCATCTATATCGGCAATATCAATCACCTTACCGTTAAATTTAAAGAACTTGTACAGCTCTTTCATACGAGGGTGAACCATAAGGTTTTCTGAAGTGATTATTTCACCTTCTTCATCTTTCATAGGATATAGGAATACCTTAAGGTCACGGTAAAACAGTTTACCGAAAGCCTCCAGTATACCACCACTTAGGTGACGGTAATATTTTTCGTCAAATATGTCTACAAGGTTGTTAACCCCCATAGCAAGCCCCATACGGGCTTTTGTATAGCTTGAGAAGTATTCAACAACTTTGTAGTATTCCTGGAAGTTTGATATCATTACGGTTTGTCCTAATGAACAAAGCAGTTCGGCTCTGTCCATAAAGTCGCGCTCGTCAATTTCTCCTTCAGATCTAAGGTTAGAAAGTGTAATTTCAAAAACCACAAGGGCTTTATCTTTTTCCACTTTATTTTCTTCAATGAACATTTTGTATGATTGCTCATACATATCCATGTTCACTTTAGTTACCGGGCGGAAACTACCTCTTAATGCAAGAATGTTTTTCTTGTATAATATGGCAGCCGGAAGTATGTTATGACCATCAGGTCCAAACATTACCGCATCGGTCATGCCGTTTTTAACAAGCTGTAAGCTCATTAAGCGGTTATCTACATTAGCAAATCGCGGACCCGAGAAATTGATGGTGTCAATCTCTAACTGGTCTTTATCAAGGTGATCATAAAGGTAGCGTAATAGCTTTTTAGGATCGTTGTATTTGTAGTAAGCTCCATAAATAAGGTTAACCCCCAGTATACCCAGTGTTTCCTGTTGCAGGCGGGCATCGGTTTCCTTAAAACGGATGTGCAGGGTAATTTCGTTATAGTCCTCTTCCGGTTCAACCTGATATTTAATACCTACCCAGCCGTGACCTTTAAACTGTTTAGCAAAATCAATGGTTGCTACCGTATTGGCATAACTAAAGAAAACTTTATTAGGATGCTTATCCCTTTTAAGTCGGTTTTCAGTAAGTCTTACCTCGTGTGCCAGCATTTTTTTCAGGCGGCTTTCGGTTACATACCTGCCGTCGTCTTCAGCGCCATAAATGGCATCACTAAAGTCTTTATCGTAAGCAGACATGGCCTTTGCGATAGTTCCTGATGAACCACCTGCCCTGAAAAAATGGCGGACAGTTTCCTGACCGGCACCAATTTCGGCAAAAGTACCGTATATGTTCTCGTTTAGGTTAATCCTTAGAGCCTTGTCCTTTATGGAAGGTACGTGCTCTATAATTTTGTCTCCTTTCAGAGTGATATCAGAATCTTTTAATTTCATGGAAGTGCAATGATATTTGCAAAGTTAGGAAAAACAGGACTTTTAATAAAAGATAAATCCTATTTTTGTAAAAATTTAATGTGTGATTAAAGTATGGTTTTTAGGGACAGGAACATCGCAGGGCATACCGGTTATAGGGTGTACTGATGCTGTTTGCCAAAGTGATGATCCTAAAGATAAGCGTCTGCGAGTATCCGTTTGGATACAGTGGGACGATTCCTCTTTTGTGATTGATTGCGGCCCTGATTTCAGGCAGCAAATGCTTACCTGTGGCTGTAACAGGCTGGATGGTATACTGTTTACACATGAACATGCCGATCATACCGCTGGTCTTGACGATATAAGACCTTTTTTCTTCAGGCAGGGAGATATAGCCATATATGCCCATAACAGGGTACTTAGCGAACTGGAGAAACGGTTTGACTATATTTTTGAAAAGGAAAATAAATACCCCGGAGCACCATCTGTTAAAGAGCATATTGTTGTAAATAATGAGCCATTTACTATAGGTAACAAAACCGTTACTCCTGTAAATATAATGCATGGAAACTTGCAGGTTTTTGGTTATCGCATAGATGATTTTGCTTATCTGACTGATGTAAAAACTGTAGAACCTGCCGAAAAGGAAAAGCTTAAAGGACTAAAAGTACTTGTTGTAAATGCACTGAGGGAAACCGAGCATCCTACTCATTTTAACCTACAGGAGGCTTTACAGTTTATCGATGAGATTAAACCTGAAAAGGCCTACCTTACCCATATAAGCCACCTTATGGGACTACATGAGGAAATACAGGCGAAATTGCCTGAAAATGTTTTTTTAGCTTACGATAACTTACAGATAACCATTTAACTATATTATGAAAAAGAACCTTTTTTTATACCTGTTTATTTTTTCGTTACTTATTAATGTGTTTACTTATATGTATTTTACTAATAAGGATAAGTTTCAAACTACAAATATAGAAACTCTTGAAGGTAGAGTACAGGCCTTAAAAGATTCTGTAACGGCAAATGAGGATAACCTGTATAAGGCCAATTACTTTACCCTTGATCAAAATGAAGATGCACAATTATATTTTGGAGATAAGGACTTGGACAAAATTCAAATAGCGGTAAGAGATGCTATTTATGCGGGTAATGCTAAGGCTGGAGGAAACCCTCTGGTTGACTATCCGCAAATAGGAAGTCCTTTTTTAGTTAATAATTACAGGATACTTAACAACCGTTGGGTAATAATTGATTTTAGTAACGGGACTTTACACGGTGAATCTATAGTCAAATATTTTGTAGAGGAAGATGGTAGTATAACATTTGAGCCTGCCGAAACACTTTTACATGCGAATAATTAATTTTTTCGTATTTTAGAGTTATCAAATAAAAACGAATGAAAAAGTTATTGCCACTGCTGCTGGCGGGGATGAGTTTAATTTCCTGTGAGCAGATGATGAAAGATCGTGGTGAGGAACCTGAGGCTGAGCCTGTAAAAAAGGTGGTTATTGGTAACGATAAAGATGCTAAAGGTTGTGTTACTTCTGCCGGATACCGGTGGTCGTTATTAAAAAAAGAATGTATAAGGGTTTATGATGTAGGGTACAGGCTTAATCCTGTACAGGAACTGAAGGATGTAGGGACAGCCTATAGTGCTTTTGTAGTTTTTAACGATGATCAGAGTGTTGTGGAAGTTTTTTTACCCGATTCATCAAAAACATTCCTGCTTTCAAAAACGGAAGAAGGTATTTACAAAGCAGACAACTGGATGCTTGAAGTAAAAAAAGATTATACGCTGTCTAAAGAAGGGAGTCCGATGTATGCCGGAGCCCTTATTGAAGAAAAAAGAGTAACGGGCGATGATAATGCCCAAAGCTAATACAGTAAGATAATAAAAAAGGCGGTTTTAAAACCGCCTTTTTTATTATCTATTAGTCTTGTTTATCCAACTTAACAGGTCGTAAAAGTTTTGTGGTGTTACACCATGTCCTACAGGGTATTCATGATATTCCACATCCAGCTTAAGGTCTTTTAAAACCTCCGGTGCTTTACGTGCCCAGTCTACAGGGATAACCTGATCTACCACTCCGTGAGAAATAAAGAAGCGTAGCTTAGAGATATCGTTAGTGTTAAAACCTTTGTCTATAATGTCCATGTTAAGGTATCCGCTAAGGGCTACAACACGGTCAATTTTTTCAGGATAGGTTAGTGCTATGGAATAGCTTAATATAGCTCCCTGGCTAAACCCAAGAAGGGTTACTTTTTGAGCATCAATAGGGTATTGGTCTATAAGCTCGTCAATAAACTTAACGATAAGTTCCCTTGATTCTATTGCCTGATTGTCATCGGAAAATTTATTCATATCCGAATCAAAATTAATAGCATACCATGCATTTCCGTAAGGAGGGATGTTGTATGGCGCTCTTGCCGAAATAATATAATACTCTTCCGGAAGCTGTCCTGCAAACGAGAACAAATCTTCTTCATTACTACCGTAACCGTGTAGTAGCAGTATTAAAGGATTCTTTTCCTGTTTTACTTTAGGCTCTCGTATTAAATAGTATAATGAGTTACTCATTGATTAAATGCTTTTAAATAGTTTTTGGAAAAAAGGACCAAGTATAGGTACAAGGTTCATTTGTCCCTGTAATGCACCTATGAAACCAAAGATCCATAAGATGAAGAAGAAAAGGTAGAAAGCTGAGCTTACCATCCAACTGTTAAAAAAACCTACAGGATATCCTAATGCTAAAAATCCAAGCATTAACCCCAGTGCCTGCCTGATGTGGAATGAAGCAAAAGGATCTTTCTTTTCACTGTTTAGTATCATTGCTATTATAGTTCCAAAAATAGTTATATAGCTTATTATAGCATGTTTTTTTCCGTTATTTTCTTCAGGTTGTGTATTCATTTTAATATATTTCTATTGTGCTTTTTACTTCTATATCTGTTCGTGTATCAAATACTACATCATAGTAAGATGCATCTCCGGCCTTTGTATTAAGAACCAGTTTTTCACGACCAAACTCAACACCTTTTTTGTCTTTTACTGTAAAAGTAAGTGTATCATTAACAGCCTTTTCGGTAATAATATAAATTACCAGTTTATTGTCTTTACTATTGCCTTCATCTTCAATGTAAAACTTACCGGTTTTAATACCTTCATTAATAAGTTTTTCAGATAGGTTTATTTTACACTCTAAAGTCCTGTCAACACCTTCGCTAACCCCTTCAATAAATTCGGTAGCAGTTTCCCCAACAGCTTCTCCGCCTTTATTAATAGTTTCTTTTGTCTTTTGGCAGGAACATATTGTTAACGCGCAAAAAACTGTGATTAGAAAATGGACAGGTGACTTCATAATTCTATTCGTTTATAATTAGTTTTCCGTTATGGTATACACCATATGCCTTACCTTTTAACTGCTGACCTAAGAAAGCAGAGTTTTTTGATTTTGAAAGGATGTCGGCTTTTGTAAAAGTATGGTTTCCTTCTGTAGTAAATAGGGTGAACGATGCAGTTGCGCCTTCTTCCATACCGTGATCTTCAATTTTAAATATACTTTTACCGGCAGTAAGTTTTTCAACTATAATATCAACCGGCAGTATATTGGCAAGTGCTCCAAAGGCTGTTTCCAGTCCTATAGTACCATTTTTAGCCATATCGAACTCCATTTTCTTTAGCTCGATATCAAGAGGATTATGGTCGCTGGTAATCATATCTATGGTTCCGTCAAGAACACCTTCTAGAAGTGCTTTTCTCTCGTTTTCAGGTCGCAATGGCGGAGCTACTTTGTAACGGGTGTCAAAGTTAACCAGTGTATCATCTGTAAGTACAAGGTGATGTACAGCAACACTGCAGGTTACGTTAAGTCCTTTTGCTTTAGCCTCTCTTATAAGTTGTACCGATTTCCCTGTAGATACAGTAGGGATATGCATTTTACCACCTGTATATTCTAACAGGTAAAGGTTCCGCGCTACCTGTAACTCCTCGGCAAGGGCAGGTATACCTTTTAAACCTAAACGGGTGCTAACAAAACCTTCGTGTACCACACCTTTACCTTTAATTTTACTGTCCTGACAAAAAGTGATTACCAGTCCGTCAAAATCTTGAGCATACTGTAATGCAATCTTTAAAAGGTTTGCGTCCGGAAGGTCTTTATTGTAATCGCCAAAAGCAACGGCTCCGGCATTTTGCATGTCAAAAAGTTCGGCTATATCAAGTCCTTCGCTGTTTTTAGTAAGTGCACCTATAGGGTGTAGCGATGTGGCGGCATTGTGTCCTTTACTTAATAAAAAGCTTATATCTGCCTGAGTATCGGCAATAGGGTTTGCGTTAGGCTGCAGGGCTATGTTTGTAAAACCGCTTCGGGCAGCCACGTTAAGTCCGTTTTTAATAGTTTCCCTATCCTCATAACCAGGTTCGCCAAGGCTTACAGAACTGTCAAACCATCCGCGTGAAATGTGAAGGTTATCCAGCTGTATAACTTCAAAATTTGCTTCTTCGGCAATATCTTTAGCTATTTTAGTTATTACACCATTTTCTACTTTAATATCAACAGCCTGATTGTTGAATTTGCTGTTTTTATCAATAATGGTAGCGTTTTTAAAGATCAGGTTCATTTTACAAATTTTTGGATAAAGAGTTCAAGTAACAGGAGTGCCAGCGCGCCAATAATAAACCATTTCCATAATTCGCTGGCAGTCCTTAGTGATTTAATATCGTTGTATACGGTTGAAACAGAATCTGTTTTTGTATAGTCTTTTACAATGTTGCTGTTTTGCAGGTTGAGATCACTTTCTGTCCTTGGGTAGTTAAAACTGATGTTCTTTAATACATTATCATTTTTCACTACACTGTAGTTTCCTGCAATTTCAGGATAATCACCAAACGATAGTTTTATCTTGTTGTTTAGTATTTGCTGCATTGGGATAAAGTCGCTCACATCGTTTTTTACGGTTACCACTTCATCTTTAGATAACAGTGCATCTATAATAAGGCTCTGATTTTCTCCTATCTTGTATGCAAAAACTCCGGTTTTGTTATTGTTTTGTGCCATGTTGTAAAAGGTAGGTACAATAAGCGGAGAGTTTTGGAAATTGGTATTTTGTTTATTGATAGGAGAGGAGAATAGGTATACATTACCCAGCCTGTTGGTTAACGATACCAGGAACGGAGTCTGATCGGCATACGATAGTACGGGTAGTGCTGTTCCTTTAATTGTAAATGAGTTATTTACCTTAGGGTACTGGAAGTTTTTAATTTGTCTTTCAAATACGGTTTGGTATAACGGATGGCTAAATGATATTTTGGTTATCTGCCTTTCATTGTTGTTAAGGGTAAGAAGTGATGCATTACCAAAAGAAGCCATAAGGTTATTAAGGCTTTGTACAGATGCTTCTGCCGAAGGGATTATAATAATATTACCTCCTTTTTCGTAAATCGATTTTAATGTTGTGATAAGTGCCTGTGGAATCTCATTCAGCTCATTAAGTATAATAGCATCCTGTTTTTCAAGGCTGTTATAGTCTACACTGCCGGGCTGTACTGAGTTAAATACAAAATCGTCATCGGTATAAATGCGCGAAAGGAATTTGTTTTTCTCTTCATCACCAATAGCCAGAACATTAGATTTTTCGGGTTTTGAGATACTGAAATAGTACTCATTATCGTAAGCAAGGCTGTTATCTGTTACCGATACATAACCATGAAAATCTTTTTTAGGGATGGTAAAGTTTAGTGTTTTTGACGGCTGATCAAAAGTAACCAGTATTTTTGCTGTGAGCTCTTTACCGTTATATAGCGCTACAGAAGTTTCATCGTTAACCGTTCCGTTTGCTTTTAGGTCAACTGCAATCTCATAGAAGTTTTCCAGTGTTTGGTATATGTATACGCTATCTACCGCCACGTTGTTTTTGTTTTGGGCTTCGGGTACTATAAAGTAGACGGGAGATTTTGGATCAAGTTTACTGATACTTTGGCTTTCGAGGTTAACAGCATCGGTAATAACCACTATATCCTTACCTGTGTTAGGCTTTTTTGTCTCGGCTTTTGTAATCAGGAAATCAGGATTAAAAGGTACCGAACCGTAATTAATATTCTGTAACTCTTTTTGTATGGATTTTACATCGGTGTCCCAGTAAGCATTTGTTGGTGTTATAAGGGAAAACTGCTGATCTTCGGGTGTGTTTTCCAGTATATCCTGTACGGCTCTTTTAAGCAGTTCGCCTTTACTGCCTTTGGCCTGCATGGAAAAGGAGTTGTCCAGCAGGATAACCATTTCGTTACTCTTGTTGTTATCGTCGCTGGCTTTGAAAAACGGCTGTGCAAAAGCAAGGATAAGGCAGGCAAGTAATAACAGCCTTGTAAAAAGTAAAAGCCATTTCTTGATTTTAGAACTCTTGCGGGTTTGCATGTTGAGTTCCTTAAGGAAACGTACGTTTGTAAAGTACTCTTTCTGAAAGCGTCGCAGCTGGAACAAGTGTACCAGAACAGGGATTACCAATAGGAATAAGAAGTAAAGGATTTCCGGATGTTTGAACTGCATTTAGTTGAAAGTTTGTCAAAAATACAAATTTTTATTCTAAATGAAAGTGCATAACTACAGTATAAATTTCACATAATATTTAAATACCCTATTTTTGTTATCATTAATTTGCACTCATGAAAATTACCCGATTACTTATTTTGTTAGGATGCATTAGTTTACATGCACAGGACAATTACAACCTGATTATAGGAACCTATACCAATGCCTGCGAGAGCGAAGGGATTTATGTTTATGATTTTAATACCAAAACAGGTGAAGCTACTTTAAAAAACAGTTCTGAAGGAGTTATTAATCCTAGTTATATAACGGTTTCTGCCGATAATAAATTTTTATACAGCGTTAACGAAAACGGGGAGGAAAGTACTGTAAGCGCATTTAATTATAGTGCTTCAAGCGGAGAGATTGAATTTATTAATAAAAAGGACTCTAAAGGAGCCGATCCATGCTATATAATTAATGATGATAAGCATGTTATTGTTGCCAATTATACCGGAGGTACCATAGCGGTTTTTGGTAAGGATAAGCATGGCGGACTTACAAAGGCCAAACAGGTAATAAAGCACAGTGGTAGCGGTATTAATAAAGACCGTCAGGAAGGCCCTCATGTGCACATGGTTTACTTTTCACCAGATAAAAACTATGTTTTTGCCAATGACTTAGGTACTGATAAGATATCTGTTTATAAATACAATAAAAACGCTACCGATGGTAGTAAAATACTAGTATTAGCCGATACAGTAGAGGTTAAAAAGGGAAGCGGACCGAGACATTTGGTGTTTAGTCCTAACAATGTTTTCTTTTATGTATTACAGGAGCTGGACGGTACTTTAACCGTTTTTAGCTATGTAAAAGGTAAAATTGAAAAGGTACAGGAAAGTACAATTATAACTCCGTATTTTACAGGTCAAACAGGAGCTGCCGATATTCATATATCACATGACGGTAAGTTTTTATATGCGACAAACAGGGGAGATGCCAATACTATTTCTGTGTTTAGGGTACATGCTAACGGAAAGATAAACCTTGTGCAACAAGCCACTACCGAAGGAATAGGACCAAGAAATTTTGCCTTTGGCCCTAAAGAGGATTACCTGCTGGTTGCTAACCAAATTAGCAACGATGTTATCATTTTTAAAAGGGATAGAACGACAGGTATGCTTACTGATACAGAGAAATGCATTGAGCTTTGCTCACCTGTATGTTTGGTATTTACAGCAGCAAAATAAGTTATAAGAGATATAAAAAAAAGAAAGAGGGATTATTTCCCTCTTTTCTTTTTTTGTGACTTTTTCTTTTCGGCAGCCCTGTTACGTGGTTTTGTTTTTCTTGGGTTTCTTTTACCCGGACCACCAAGGTTAACCTTTTTATTTTTATCCTTCTTATCATGATAAGCGGCTCCACCTTCCAGTTTAGGTCTTTTTAAAAGGAATTTTATTTTCTTTTTGTCTTTTTCAAATTCAAGGAGTCTTTCTGCCACCTCAATATCTTCCGGCATAGGGAGCATTTCAATCTCCTTTTCCATTAAGAGTTCAGTTTCAATAAGCAGTTCCTCTTCTTTAGGGGTTATAAAACTTATGGCTATACCTGTTTTATCGGCACGACCCGTACGACCTATACGGTGAATGTATTGCTCTTCCACCTCAGGGAATTCCATATTGATAACATGGGTAACATCAGATATATCCAAACCACGCGCCATAACATCGGTAGTAACTATACCTCTAAGGTTACCTTCCTGGAAAGTAGCCATGGTATTAAGCCTGTAGTTTTGTGACTTGTTAGAATGGATAACGCCAAACTGTTCAGGGAAAGCTTCTTCAAGCTGTTCCATTAAAATGTCGGCTGTTTTTTTGTTGTTCAAAAATACCAGTATGCGGCTCATGTTTTCATCCACTTCCAATAAACGCTTTAATACGTTTATTTTGGTAAGGAAGTTAGGTACACGGTAACCAAGCTGTTGTATTTTTTCCAGTGGCGTACCCGATGCTGCCAGTGAAACCTCTTCGGGGAAATCAAAAAATTCATCAAGCATTTCATCCACATCATCGGTCATTGTAGCCGAGAAGAGTATGTTTTGCCTTTTTTGTTTCATCATGGAAAGGATAGAGGTAACCTGAAAACGGAATCCAAGGTTAAGTATCTCGTCAAACTCATCGATGATAAGCTTTTGCAGGTTATCAAAACGAACCACATTATCAAGTGCAAGATCCATTAACCTACCAGGTGTACCTACTAAAATGTCTACACCCTGATACACTAAGTTTTTCTGTGTATTAATGTTAGTACCACCATATACACCCAATGCACGTACAGACATGTACTTTGTAAGCTTCTCTACTTCTTCAACAACCTGTACAACAAGCTCACGGGTAGGTACTATTACTACTACACGGGGAGTATCTGTAGGGGCAAATTTCCATTGTTTTAAAATAGGAAGCAGGTAAGCAAAGGTTTTACCGGTACCGGTTTGTGCAATACCCATCATATCGCGGCCCGATAGTATAACAGGCATCGATTTTACCTGAATAGGAGTAGGGTTTTCAAACCCAAGTTCGTCTAATGCTTTTTGAAGCGATTTAGGTAAATCGAGATCGTGAAATGTGGTCATTACATTTTATTTTGTGCAAAGATAGTTATAAAAGTTAACTACTGCCTTATTGTAAGTAGGGTATAAAATTAAATTAGATTTTAAAGTAGGGGATTTGAGTTTTTAGTTGTTTTGTTAATATATCAGCTGATTTTTTGAAAAAAAAATGAAATTTTAACCAAACCCAACAATGTTATGAAACGAAAATTATTTTTTCTAACCTTATTGTTTTTTATCGGAGTTAATGGTTTTACTCAAGTAGTAGCAACCCAGCCGCCTGATATAGTGCAATGCGGATTAGAAGTTTTTGATCTAACCCAGCAGGATGTTACTATTTTAGGAAACTATTCTCCTAACAATTATACCGTAGCTTATTTTGAAACAGAAACAGAAGCTGAAGCTAACACTAACCCAATTGATATTCCCCAATCGTATGTTCCTAATGAGATGACCTCTATTGTTTATGCGCGTTTAACCAGTATGGAAGATGTAAATACTTATGATGTTACCTCGTTTAACCTTATTATTTCCTCATGGCAAAGTATTCCTGCCAGTGAGCCTTCAGATCTGATAGTTTGCCTGGATGAAAATGCTACTACTTATACTGTTGATTTAACAAGTAAGGAAGGTGAAATTCTGGATAATGCGGGGTATAGCTTTAGTTATTATTTAGGAGCTACCGATTCTGAAATGGGGACAAATGCCTTGGCCAATCCTGATGCGTTTGAATGGAATCCCGATGAAATTGAAATGATTTGGGTAAGAATAGAAGACAACATCTCAGGATGTTATACATTGGTTGTTATTTATTTATCTGAAATAGAATGTACAGACAGCACTGTGTCGGGTGATTTGCGATTTGGAGACATGGCTGACTCTGGCTGTATTGACGGGCCACCGGCGGCAAACGTAATGGTGAGGATGATTCATGATAATGATGTTTTTTATACCTATACAGATGAAAATGGCCATTATACATTTTATAACGTTCCCGACGGTGTTAATGAAATAAGCGTACTGGGACAGGGCGTTTATACTTATGTTGCTGAACCTATATCTTATCAGCTTACTGCACCAGGTGTATTTGAGGATATTTATTTTTGCCTTGAATCACCGGAACCTTTTGATGATGTAAGTGTTTATTTAATTATGCAGGCACCAAGACCGGGATTCCCAATGTATGGGTATATGGTAGTACATAATTTAGGTAATACTACTGCAAATGGTACCGTTTCACTTGAATTTGACGATTCTTTGGTAAGTTTTGTAAATTCTGTACCTGGTATGTCACAGTCCGGTAATACATTATCTGCAAATTATAGCGGACTGCAAGGAGCACAATACCTTGTTTATTATATGGAGTTTTTAGTAGAACAGCCACCTACAGTTAATCTTGGTGACGAAGTTATATTTACAGCAAATGTTACTACAGATGGTGATGATATTGACATGTCTAATAACGAGGATGTGTTAACCCTTATAGCCGTTAATTCTTATGATCCCAATGATATAGCGTGCCGTGAAGGTGACTATATTACCGAAGAGCAGGCCGACGGTTATCTTAATTACTATATACGTTTTCAAAACACAGGTAACGCTGATGCTATCAATGTAAGGATTGAAGATGTTCTTGACGATAAGCTAGACTGGGAAACCTTACAACCATTATCAGCAAGCCACGATTATAGGGTGGAGATGGAGAATAATACAGTTCAGTTTATTTTTGACAACATAAACTTACCTGGTGAAGAGGTAAATGAGCCGGAAAGTCATGGTTATATTGCTTACAGGATTAAACCTAAAACTGGTGCTGAGGTAGGCGATATTTTTGAAGCAACAGCTTCTATTTACTTTGACTTTAATGAGGCCATTGTTACCAATACTGCCACTACCGAAATTCAGTCAATAATGGGACTGGGAGATAACATCATTAATCAGTTTGCATTATACCCAAATCCAGCCAAAAATATTGTAAATATTGCTTTTGGTGATTCAGTTACTAATTCAGTTACTAATTCAGTTACTAATTCAGTTACTATATCGGTAAGTGATATTTCGGGCAAAATTGTACTTGCTAAAAAAATTAGCAATAGCGAAAACAGTTTTGATGTGTCTGCTTTAACATCGGGAATGTACTTTGTTACACTGACGACAGACGGTAAAAAACAAACTAAAAAACTAATGATCGAGTAGTTTTATAATCTGAGTTGAATAAAAAAGCGGACTATTTAATCCGCTTTTTTGCTTTAAATATTTTATATAAGCGGTAACTCCTCGGTCGTTACTATATGGTGCTGTATAGCATAAATAACAAGTCCGGCAATGTTTTTGGTTCCGGTTTTAATAAAAATATTGTTTTTATGTCCTTCAACTGTTCTGGGAGTTATGGTAAGTATTTCACCTATTTCTTTTGCAGTTTTTTGCATAGATATAAGTCGTAATATCTCTTTTTCCCTCTCTGTTAATAGTTTATCGTCTTCTAGTATAGAAAGTTCTTCTTTATCATGTATTTCTTCTTTGATGTTAGTTATTTGATCATCAAGAAAATATACTCCGTTTTTATGAACAGTTTCTATAGCCTTGATAAGTAAAGTGGGTGAAATACCTTTCGGAATAAATGCAGCCACGCCGCTTTTTATCATAAAGTCTAAAAAGGTTTTTTGATAATGAGAAGACATCACCATAATTTTAATAGACGGATACTCTGATTTTAGTATACGGGTAATTTCAGTACCGTCCATTTCTTTCATCTTAAGGTCTAAAAGTACTACATCGGGCAGTTTTGAAGACTCTTTAAGTTTTAATAAGAGCTCGTTGCCGTTTTCTGCTGTGAAATTAACAACTATGTTTTCCTGATTATTAAGATAACTTTCAAGAAGTTTGGAGACTAAATTGTCGTCATCTACTATTGCGGTAATAATTTGTTTCATAGTTAGGTGTGGGATTGGTTTAGGTTTAAAAGCTATACTCCGGTATTTTATATAGCATTAAGGTAGTAGTGGCAGGAGGTCATCTTTACATACAAGTTTATATGTATGCAAAAATAGTAAGAAACATCTTATGTTTTGTTTTTACTATAGGCAATAGGCTTTAATTTACTTTCTTCAAAAATAGAATATTCAGTATTAAGGAACAAAATATATCTATGTGTTGTTTATAAATATAGATGAACTGCATATAGTTGTTTTATTTTTGTTTTTTTAATAAAATGAATCAATATATTCTATTTTGGAGTTTTAAAAAAGGTTAAAATCAATAAAATTGATGTTTTATTAACATTTAAGGGTGGTTTAATATATAACAAAAAGTGATTTTAATAGATAAAAAGTTTAATTATATCGATAACTAATTGATTTATAACTAAATGGTTGCTTGTAAAGCTATCTTAGATAAGCGGTTAAAAACAAACCATAACTGCTTAATGTCTAACCAATTAATTATTACTTTTTATGAAAACCAAATTATTTATTTTGGGCGCTTGTGCAGCACTGGTGTTTGCGGCATGTAGCAAAGATGAAAACCAAAACACAAACGATTTTACACTTAAAGCATCAGAAGAGTATTCTATTGCCAATTTACAGGCAAACGCTATGAAAGATCTAAAACAAAAATTTGTTTTTGAAGCTAATGGTGAAGAAGCTTTAGTAGAGGTAAAAAGCGGCGTGAAGATTAGGGTAAAAACTGCCACATTAAAAGTAGGCGGACAACCTTATTTTGGGCCGGTTGTAGTTGAGTATGCTGAAGTTTTTGGCAGAGGCGCTATGCTAACAGCAAACAAAACCACATCTGGTTTAACAAATCAGCCACAGTCTGAAGATGATACAAGGCCACAGCCACTTATCTCAGGTGGAGAGTTTTATGTTAATATGACAACTGAAGAAGGTGAGAATATTGACGAAGGAGCAGAATACCAACTTGAAGTACCGGCAGAGCTTACCGGAGGTGAGCCTGATGAGGATATGACTTCATGGACAGGAGATCAGGAAGATACTGATGGTGACGGTGAAAGCGATGATGAAGGCGATGTTACCTGGGATGAGGATGAAGCCGGTGATGGTGATGATGATAACGGTGAAGGAGATAAGGATGTCCCTGTTGAAAACGGAGAGTATATACTTAAATTAAGAGAATTCGGATGGTGTAATATTGATAAACTTGCTGAGTATCCAAACGAAAAAACTACTATTTTTGTTGATGTGCCAAATGGTTTTGATGATACTAACTCAAAAGTTTATCTTGCTTTTGAAGGTCAGCAAAATATGTTAGTTTCATTAGATCATTACGATCAGGGAACACAACTTTTTGGAGAAACATATAATCTGTTACCAGTAGGAGAACAATGCCATATTATTTTTGTATCAGGGCAGGGCGGTCAGTGGATTTATGCAGTACAAACAATTACTATAACACCTAATGGCGTTTATGTTGTTAATGCAGGATCTCTGGTAACGGCTACACAGGCAGATGTTATTAATATGCTAAACAGCTTGCCATAATCAGTATTAAAACATAATCATTTTATAGATAAAAAGTCCCCGTAAAACGGGGACTTTTTCTGTTTTAAGGAAAACAGTTTTTAAACAATGCGTATTTTTTTGTTAATTTACTTCGATTAAAATTTATGAAGCTGTAATTTAACCCTACTTTTTGAATATAATTTAACCTTACTATGAAAGATAAAATAGTGCATAAGCTAAATGAGTTACAGGCAACAGCTATTTGTGGTAACGATATTAGCTCTTCCTGTTTATATGTATCGGCACTTACTATTGGTTATGCAGGTCAGTATGCCTGGATTTCGTTACTTGTTGTTGCAGTAGTATTGTTTATGTTTAGAAAAATATATGGAGAAGTAGTAGGGGCTTTACCCTTAAATGGAGGTGCATACAATGTTTTGCTTAACACTTCCAGTAAACGTATTGCATCTATAGCGGCTATATTAACGGTACTATCATACATGGCAACAGCGGTCATATCTGCCAGTGAAGCTATGCATTATCTTCATAATATCTTTACTGGTCTCAATGTACAAATTGCTACGGCAATAGTATTGCTTATATTTACATGTATAGCTATTGTAGGTATAGGGGAATCAGCAGCAGTAGCCGTATTTATTTTTATAATACACTTAATATCATTAACATTATTGGTCGGTACTGCGCTATTTTTTATACTTAATCACGGTACCGCAACCTTTTCTATAAACTGGAAACTACCCTCACACCCACAAGGTATTGCTTATACATTATTTTTGGGCTTCTCGGCAGCAATGCTGGGTATCTCAGGGTTTGAGAGTTCGGCAAACTTTGTGGAAGAGCAACAACCGGGAGTTTTCAGGAAAACGCTTCGCAATATGTGGGCTATAGTAAGTTTCTTCAATCCTGTTATTGCTATTATACTTATTGCTATAATTCCGGTAATTGAGCTTGATGAGCATAAAGAGTCTCTTTTGGCTTATTTAGGACAAACTACCGGTGGTTCATGGTTGGCGTGGGTAATATCAATAGATGCTGTATTGGTACTTTGTGGTGCTGTACTTACCTCTTTTGTAGGTGTATCCGGGTTACTTAAGCGTATGACTCTGGACAGGATATTACCTAATTACTTTTTAAAGGAAAATAAAAATGGTAGTAGCTACAGGATAGTTATCGTGTTTTTAATTTTATGTATATCAGTAATGATAGCTACAAAAGGACACCTTGAATCGCTGGCAGGGGTATATACCTTTTCTTTTCTTGCTGTAATGGCACTTTTTGGTATTGGTAACCTTATGCTTAAAATTAAAAGGAGAAAACTACCAAGGCCTGAAAAGGCAAACGGACTGGTTGTAGTAATAGCTATTGCTTTTATTATTACAGGGTTTATAGGTAATATGTATTTAAGTAAAGAAGCCTTTAATACATTTATACAGTATTTAATACCTGCACTTATTTTTGTTTTCCTTATGCTAAACAGATCAGTGCTTATAAGAACTACAGTAAGTGTATTGTCTTATTTTTATAAACCGGTAAGAAAATTTGCCATTATAAGTAACCGTTATCTCGAAAGAATTAACCGTAAGCTGCATTCTCAGGAATTCGTTTTCTTTACTAAAGGAGATGATGTTGCTATACTAAATAAGGTTATGCAGTATGTGGAAGATAATGAAACCACTAAAAAACTGAAGATTGTAAATATTAAAAAAGACAATACCTGTAATGAGGCACTTAAAAAAGATTTAGAGGTATTAGACAGAGCCTATCCGGAAATACATATAGAATTTGTTGAAATACAGGGTAACTTTGGTCCTGAACTTATAGAGGAATTATCTAATAAATGGGGTATACCAAAAAACTTTATGTTTATTGGGTCGCCGGGTGATAAATTCCCTTACAAGGTATCTGAACTTGGCGGTGTACGCCTTATTATGTAGTACTACAAGCTCTTGATTTTTATTTTGTTATGTTTAATTAGTAGTGTTATGAAAATGTGTTTTTTTAAGAAATATGTTACAAATTGGTCATATTGTGTTTTTTTAACAACTCATTTTTTTTATCTTAAAGGAATGTTAATATTTTTATTAACAGAAACCACTAAAAAAAACTATGAGGAAAATCAAACTACTATTGTTGTCCCTGGTGTTTATGACATCAGCTTACGGACAAGTATCTAATGACGGAAAGCCTACAAGCTGGAGACTGACAGAATTACCTGATGTAGCTCCCGTTCAAATGCCATCATTCAATCTTGATTCCATTCAGGCAGAAGACAAAATCAGGGACGCCCAGCAAAATAAACCATGGCGTTTTGGGTATGAGTTTTTGGTTGATAATAACCTGGAAAACAGCGGAAGCTGGCAAACTCTTGAAAACGGTGACAGAATATGGAGAATCCGTTATACTTCAAACGGAGCAAAAACCATGAACTTTGTTTTCTCTGATTACTTTATCCCTAAAGGAGCAAAAGTATATCTGTACAATAATGACAGAACTGATTTACTTGGTGCTTATGACGAGAAACAAAATAACGAAAGAAGGATACTGGGTACCTGGCTTGTTAAAGGTGAAGATATTTGGATAGAATATTATGAGCCTGCAGCAGTAACCGGACAGGGAAGGCTGGAAGTGTTTAAAGTTGTACATGGCTACAGAACTAAAACCTTTACTGAAATTGCTTTTGACGATTCTTTAAACCAATCGGGTAACTGTCACTATGATGTAGACTGTTATGTGGAGGGTATAGAAAACCTAAAAGAAATAAGTAAAAAAGCGGTTGCTATGCTAATTACAGGTGGTAACGGTTTTTGTACCGGAACTCTTGTAAATAATACAGCCGAAGACGGCACACCATATTTTTTAACTGCAAATCACTGTTACGAAGGTAGTGACGATCCGGCACAATGGGCTTTCCTTTTCAATTGGGTAAACCCTAACCCTGTATGTGCAGAAAGTCCGGGGAGTACTTCAAATACAGATTACCATTTAACGGCGAGTGGAGCAGTATTACGTGCAAGAAGAACACAAAGTGATTTTTGTTTAGTTGAAATTACTACTGAACTACCGGAAGAATGGGATTTAAAATGGGCAGGCTGGGATATTAGTACTACTATACCTCCATTTTTATACGGAATTCACCATCCAAGAGGAGATATAATGAAAGTTAGTGCCGATTTTGATGAACCTACCTTAGAAATTACTCAGGTTGATGTGGGTGACGGACCTGTAAGTGCCGAAGTTTGGACAGTTGAAGAATGGGATCTTACAGGCTTACAGCAGGGATCATCAGGTTCTGCAATGTTTGATAATAACGGACTTGTAAGAGGACAGGCATGGTATGTTTCTAACCCTGATTTTTGTAATGGTACGGTAGCGACCGATCAAAGTACTGGTTATGGTAGGTTTGACAAGTCGTGGAATACGGGTGGAACTGCGGCTACAAGGTTAAAAGACTGGCTGGATCCTGCGGGTATTATAGGTACAGGTCAAACATCTATTGGATACTATCCTCCTCAAAACCTTTTTGCTATTGATGCTAAAGTATTGTTTTTTGATAAAGGGTATGAAGTGTGCGGTAATAATGTAGAGCCAACAGTAAGACTTATAAATAATGGTATTGAAAACCTTACTTCAGCTCAAATATCTTATTCTATAAATGATGGTGAACCTATTATAATAGATTGGACAGGTAATTTAGGTGAGAATGAAGGAGAGCTAATAGAACTGCCTGAGTTATCACTTTCTACCGGACAAAATATTGTTACTGTAACAGTATTAAATCCTAACGAATCTGAAGATATGTTTGCTCAAAACAATACACTTACTAATATTATTAATGTAGCTCCTGTTTACGGAATACAAAATGTTGTTGTTAATATAAATACAGATGGTAACGGTAGCCAGGTAAGCTGGCAAATTACAATGAATAATGGCTCAAACCCATTAGTGCTTTATAATTCACCAACTTATGGTAATAACCAAAGCTATACTAACGAATACCTAATGAACTCTGAAGCGTGTTATACATTTACTATAACAGATACCGGAGGCGATGGATTAGGTAGCGGAAATTATTCGGTAGCCGTAGGTAATAATGTAATTATTGAGGGAGGTGACTTCGGAAGTACTGAGTCGATATCTTTCAGACTGGACAATTCGGCAGGCCTTGAAGATTTCACAACAAACCCAATAACAGTGTATCCTAATCCTTCGGCAGGTATATATACGGTGTCTGTTAATCAGGAGCTTACGGATGTAAATTATACTGTATATAATATGTTAGGACAGGCAGTAGCAAACGGTAAGTTTGTTAACGGTGCTAACACGGTAAATATAACAGGTATGTCTAAAGGCGTTTACTTTATTAAAGCGGCAGATGCATCGGGTAAAATGTTTACAACCAAACTTATTAAAGAATAAGGAATTTAATATTAGTTGATTAAAAAGGCAGGGTCTTAAACCCTGCCTTTTTTATATTATTTGGTAACAATTTTAAGCACAAAGGCTTTATCGTCTACTTTTTGTTTAGGAGTTGTAAAATGAAGTCCGGTATCATCAATATTAAAATTGATTTTTTCATCTGATCCTAATACCGAAACAGCTTCAACCTGTGGTATTTTTTCACCTAAGGTTTCTTTAGTAAATGATTGTAAGGTAACCGGAGTACCTTCTCCCGGCCAGCCTAGTACAATAGCATAGATAACATTATCCTTTTTGGTATAACGAACATCCTGTGCTGTGTAATCAAGCTTATCCAGGAACATTCCTGATTTTTCCTGTTTGGTAGGACCTTCGCCAAATACTTCCCAGGTACGGGTTCCATAAATAGCTTCTCCGTTTACTTTTAGCCATTTACCTATAGTGATAAGTATATCCTTTTGGTTTTGCGGAATAGTACCGTTTGCCATAGGCGATATGTTAAGCATAAGTGCTCCGTTTTTACTAACAATATCGGCTAGAATGTCTACAATATCATTAGCCGTTTTTAACTGTAGATCGTTTGTATAACTCCAGCTTCCTACAGATACGGTTTCGTCGGTAAGCCAAAACTCCTTAGTGATTTGGTTGGCACGTCCTTTTTCAAAATCCTCAATACTTACGCTTTTTGGCAGTTCACCTTCTTTATGGGTTATAATAACCTGCTTACCTTCTTTAGCAGCATGGTTAAGATAATAAGCTGAGAACTGAGCTTTAAGGGTATCAGGTAGTTTGGAAAGTTTTCCGTCAAAATAAATCAGGTCAGGGGAGTAGTTATCAATGACCTCTACCAGTTGGCCTAGCCATTCGCGGTAAAACTGTTTTTTGGGGATATTACCGTATAGTTTAGCCAGTTTCGGGTCTTCCGATGAGGTAGGCATATCCGGATTGTATGGAAAGTACGATTCATCGTCAAGCCATTTATCAGGATTGTCTTTATTGATTTGCAGGTTACGTGCCATATGGAACGAGGTAACAAATTTTAATCCTCTGCTATGTATGGCTTTTTCAAGTTCGCCTACTAAATCCCTGTGGGGTCCCATACTTTTGGCATTCCACGGATTTATTTTACTATCCCAGTTCGCCCAGCCATCATGGTGTTCGGCAACAATACCGCCAAATTTTGCACCTGCCTGTACATATAGGTTGGCCCACTCATGAGCATCAAAGTTTTCGGCTTTGAACATCGGTACGAAATCATGGTACCCAAATTCAGATGGCTGGCCGTAAGTCTCCACATGGTATTTATTTTCGTCGCTACCCTCAACATGCATAAGGCGTGCATACCAGTCGTTAGCATAAGCTGGTACCGATAACACTCCCCAGTGGGCATATATACCAAACTTGGCATCCTTAAACCATTCGGCTGTAGCATCGTGGTCTTTCATGGACTCCCAGTTGGGTTGGTATGGCCCATTGGTCTGTTCTTCTTCTTTTTTCTTGTGAGAACAGGCTGTTAGGGCTGCAAATGTTAATACGTATAATAAGTTACGTTTAATCATAATTATAACTTATTGAATGGTTACCGTTACTTCCTGAGTTATGTTTTTGCTTGAATTACCCAGTTTGAAAGTATAGTCTCCTTTTTCAACTACCCAGCCTTTGCTGTTTTCGTCATAGTAAGCCAGTTCTTTTACAGGGACATTTATAGTCACCTTTTCGCTGTTACCCGCTTTAACCAGTACTTTGTTGAAACCTTTAAGTTCTTTAGCAGCGCGTTCTACAGTTGAGTCGGCTTTGGAAACATATAACTGAACCACCTCTTTACCATCGTGTTTTCCTGTGTTTTTCACATCAACAGTAACGGCAATTGTTTCGCCTTCGTTGTATGATTTTTTATTGGCTGTAGCGTTAGCCAACTCAAAAGCAGAATATGATAAACCATAACCAAACGGATATAACGGCTCTACATTTTTAGTATCAAACCAACGGTATCCTACAAGGATTCCTTCTTTATATGTTACAGTATCTTCACCCGGGAAGCTGTTAGTAGCATGTGCAGGAGAGTCAGATAATTGTTTAGGCATTGTCCATGGTAGTTTACCTGACGGGTTAACAGTACCCAATAAAACATCGGCAAGAGCATTTCCGCCTTCCGATCCGTTATACCAACTCCACACGATAGTTGAATTTTCCTTTTCAACATTATTTATATCATAAGGAGCTCCGGCAACAAATACCACTATTGTTTTAGGGTTAGCAGCTTTTACGGCTGTTATAAGTTTTTCCTGCCCGAACGGAAGGCTAAGATCAATGCGGTCGCTTGCTTCTGTCTCATAGTCACGGTTAGCACCCACAAACAGTATAGCAATGTCTGATTTTTTAGCAGCTTCAACCGCTTCGGCAATCATTTTAGGGTCAACATCGGTAACAGTTTCTTTAGCTTCCTGAGTTACCTCACCAAACTTCATTTCCTTTTTAGGCTTGAAAAGCGTTTTGTAACCTTCGGCATAGTTAATAGTAACCGATTCCGGAAGTTTCGCTTTTAAAGCCTCAAGCGGAGTAACCTCACGCCTGGTTTTTACACCGGCACCAAAACCTCCCTGAGCATGTTTAGCTGTGGCATTAGGGCCAATTACAGCAATACTCTTAACTTCCTGGGTATTTAATGGTAAAAGGCTTTCTTTGTTTTTAAGCAATACAACCGATTCGGCTGCAATATTGTAGGCATCTTTGTAGTGTGCTTCGGTAGCAAGACTTCCTTTGGCACGACTTTCTGTATTTCCCATTGCCTTAACGTTGAATAACAGCTTAAGTATTCTTTTGGCATGTATGTCTACTTCGGCTTCGGTAACTTTACCGTCTTTAACAGCCTGGATAAGTGGGTTAGCAAACCAGAATTCATCAAACGACGGAGCATTTGTACCCATTTCAAGATCAGTACCTGCTTCAAGTGCTTTTTTGGTAGTGTGAACCGCATCCCAGTCGGAAATTACCACACCTTTAAAGCCCCATTCGTCCCTAAGCACGTCCTGTAGCATGTATGGGTTTTCACAAAGGTAATCCCCACGAAACTTATTATAAGCTCCCATAACACTGTAAGCATTTGCTTTTACAACAGCATCATGGAAAGCAGGAAGGTATATTTCGCGAAGCGTACGCTCGTCCATAAGTACGTTTACTGTACCACGGTTGGTTTCCTGATTATTTGCAGCATAGTGCTTAATACAGGCAGCCACATTATTTTCCTGAACACCCACTACATAAGGTACAATAAGTGTTTTGTTAAGAAATGGGTCTTCTGTCATGTACTCATAGGTACGTCCTCCAAGCGGTGTACGGATAATATTAAACGCAGGGGCAAGCAATACATCCTTACCACGTGCACGGGCTTCCTCACCAATACTTCTACCAAAGGTATGGGCTAATTCAGGGCTCCATGCAGCCGAAAGTCCGGCACCGGCAGGGTAGTAGGTCGCAAAATCGTTATCCAGTCCAAGCGGAGCCCAGCTCATACGCTGCAATTCCTCACGAATACCAAGCGGACCGTCAGCCATATGCAATTCAGGTACTCCAAGGCGTTCCACACCTTCGTTGGTAAACATGCTGTAGCCATGTAAAAGGCCTATTTTTTCCTCAAGGGTCATTTGCCCTATAATAGAGTCTATTTTAGCATCAAACTCATCACTCATAGGTGTACCCTTATATTGAGCAGTTTCCGACTGAGCTGCCGTGTCGTTTGATGTTCTGTCTTCTTTGCACGAGGCTATAACCAGTACCAGTGCGGTCGAAAGGCATAAAATCTTATTCTTCATATATGCGGTGTATATTATTTTTTAATGGTAATCTGTTTTGTGAGTGCGATTGCATCAGATGATCCTCCTGCCTGGAGTTCTATGTCTTCGGGTTCCAACTCAAATCGTTGTTTTGCCGTGTTCCAGTATTCAAGGTCTTTTGCCCTTAATGTTAGGGTTACCGTTTTGGTTTCTCCTGCTTTTAAAGGTATACGTTTAAAAGCTTTCAGTTCCTTTACAGGGCGTTCTATTTTTGAGTTTAGGTGTTTTACATAAAGCTGTATCACCTCTTCACCATCTCTTTTTCCGGTATTGCTTACAGTAACTTTGACTTCAATTTCCTTGTTTTTAGATAGGGTATTGCTACTGGTTTCAATGCCTCTGTAAGCAAAGGATGTATAACTTAATCCATAACCAAAGGCATATAATGGTTCTCCTTTAAAATACATATAGGTACGCCCGTTACGGATGTTGTAATCCAAAAGGGGAGGGAGATCGGTAATGTCCTTCACCCAGGTTTGGGTTAGCCTTCCGGCAGGGTTGTAGTCGCCAAAAAGCACGTCTGCCAGTCCGTTTCCGGTTTCCTGACTGTTATGTGTTATATGTACTATTGCCGGAACATTTTCCTGAGACCAGTTTATAGCATAAGGAAAACTACTTTGTAACACAGCCACTGTATTAGGGTTACTTTGGTAAACCACCTTGATAAGATCTTCCTGCTCTAAGGTTATTGCCTGCCTGTCTACCGCTTCTTTACCGTTACTTGGCACTGGGCAGTCTGCCCAACCAGCATCACAATAAGGATGGTTTCCGGCTATAACAATCACCACATCGGCTTCGGCGGCTATTTTGGCTGCTTTACCATCGGCATTGTTTTTAGCATAAGTAACTTCTATGTTGTTACCGATTTTATTTTTTATTCCCTGTAACGGACTCACTTTATAAGGCGGAGTACCACTATACCAGTCAAGGTACACATCTTCGGCATACTGCCCGATAACAGCAATACGCTTAATGTTGTTTTTGTTTAGAGGAAGCAATTGTTTGGCAGGGTCATTTTTTAAAAGTACGATTGATTTTCGGGTAGCTTCAAGTGCCAGTTGTTTATGGCTCTCGCTAAGCCACGGGTCTTTAGCATCTTTGTCAATGCCTATTGTAGCATATGGGTTATTACCTGTAGCATCCAGCATTCCCAGTTTTATCATTACCCTGTAGTCACCTTTCAATACTTCATCTATTTCTTTTTCGGTAAGATAACCGTTAGAAATAGCTCCATATACAGCTTCGGTAAACTCATCAAGAAACTGGTTGATGCCTGCTTTTATCGTGGCAGCTGCCCCAAGAAATTTATCTTCATAATATTTATGATCCGATAACAATAAGCCGAAAGCACCACCATCTGTACAAATGATTCCGTTTTGTCCCCATTCGTTAACCGTAATATCTTTAAGCATAGGGTGTACCATTGCGGGAATGCCATTTACTTTATTGTAAGCAGCCATATAGGCACGTGAACCGCCCTCAATAACGCCCATCCTGAAAGGAACGGAATAATACTCCCTCCATAATCTTTCGTCAAAATCAGATGAGGTATAGGTACGCCCGTCTTCGTTACTATTGGCAAGAAAGTGCTTCATAAGCGAAGCAGTTTGCCAGTATTTGTCGTTATCTCCCTGTAATCCTTTTACAAAGGCTACAGTCATGGTTCCGTTAAAAAAAGCGTCTTCACCATAGCTTTCCTCGGTACGTCCCCATCGCGGGTCCCTTGCCAAATCTGCATTAGGGGCACGTACTACCAGTCCGCCACGATTATAATGCTGATAAGCAAAGCGGGTTTCCATACCCTCTACCGCAGCAATTTTTTGGAGCAGTTCGGGATCCCATGTTTCGCCTAAGCCATACGCTTGCGGGAAAGTGGTGGTAGGTAAAGGTTCGCGGTTTTTTCCTCCCCATTTTCCGGGTCCGCCAAGAGCAAGACCATGAAGTCCTTCCACATGCCCTGTGCCTTTAACGCCCAAACGGGGAACCGAAGGATCAGTACTTAACGCATTTATCTTTTCGTCCAGTGTCATTAACGACAGCAGGTTGTTAATACGCCTTTCGGTATCCAGGTCAGGATTTTGAAAAGGGTACTGGTAGCCTTTTTGCTGTGCGGCTAACGATGTTGTTATTAATAATAAGAAGTAGAAACAATACCTATTCATTACTTACAGTTTTTTAAACCTGATAGCCGTACCGCCCGATGCGCCAAGCTTAAGGGTTAATTTGTCTTTTGCTGTTACGTTTTGTTTTGTAATGCTCACCTTCGCAGGGTTATGTGTCTCATCGGTACCTTCGGCATCAGCATAAATCTGAGCTTCATACTGTGCATCAGTATCAAGGAAGTCAAGGCTTACCTCAAGGTCACGCGCTTTTTCGTTAGTAATGCTTCCTAAATACCAATCGGCACTGTGTACATCCTTGCGGACAGTGGTGATGTATTCGCCAATTTCCCCATTAAGTACTTTAGTATCTTCCCAGTCTGTTGGTACATCTTTAAGGAACTGGAATGCAGGATTTCCTTCGTAATTTTCAGGAAGGTCGGCAAGCATTTGGATAGGAGAGTAGATGGTAACATAAAGAGCTAACTGTTTTGCTGCTGTAGTATGTACCCTTTTACCAGGATATCCCTGAGTAACTTCTACATCCAGTATCCCCGGAGTAAAGTCCATTGGGCCCGATAGTAATCTTGTAAACGGAAGGATGGTTTCATGGCTAGGCGGATTACCCTCGCTCCAGGCATTGTATTCCATACCGCGAGATCCTTCGCGTGCCATCATGTTAGGGTAGGTACGTCTTTCTCCTGTATCTTTAATAGGCTCGTGGAAGTTAACCGCTAAACCGTATTCTGCCGCTTTTTTAAGCACATAGCGATAGTAGTTTACACCAAACTGACCGTGGTGCCATTCTTTCATATTCAATTTAGAACCTACCTGTCCTATTTTTACGTTGTGTATGCCTAAACGTTTATAAAGGGCAAAACCTTCGTCTATCTCTTTAAGGTAATTGATAAGGTTAGAACCTGTTTCATGATAACCAATAATGTTTACACCTTTGCTTTTACCGTACTCCACCACCTTTTCAAGGTCGAAATTATCAGCATTTTCGGTAAAACTGAACATGTGCATCCTGTTTTCATACCATGCCGGAGTCCAACCTTTATTCCATCCTTCAATAAGCAGGTAGTTAATCCCTTCCTTATTGTTAAAATCGATATATTCTTTAGCATTTTTTGTAGTAGCACCCTGTTTTTCACTTTCCCAGAAAGTATATTTACCTATGTGCATTCCCCACCATATACCGGTATATTTAAACGGCTCAATGTAAGAAGTATCGGTTAATACATTTGACTCATTAAGGTTAAGAATCATGTAAGAAGTGATAAGGTCCCCCGGTTTTTCACCTATTTGGATGGTTCTCCACGGTGAAGTAAAGGTTTCTGTAGTACGTACCTTAACTCCGTCTGCCCATGGAACCAGTTCTGATTTCAGGTTAGAACCTTCGGTATGCCTAAGTACCATACTGGCAAAATCTACAAGATTAGCCTCATGGAAGCTAACTACAACTCCGTCTTTATTTTCTATAGTTAATGGTGTATGTACCACATCCAGCGTACTTACCGGAGAGGCCTCATACAGGTACTCATAGCGGTTTTCCTGATAGGCAGGGATCCACCATGCTTTACCGTCTTCTTTTAGGTTGAAGGCCGTAACCTCGTCCATAATGAAGATGCTGTCTTTAATATTTTGTTTCGGGAATACATAACGGAAGGCCACACCATCGTCAAAAGCACGGAACTGTATTTCCAGATTGTGTTTTTCTTTGCTTTGAAGCTTAACTACCATTTCGTTATAATGGTTCCTGATGTTTTTCTTTTCGCCCCAAACCTGTTCCCAAGTGTCATCGTGTGTTGAGGTTTCAACATCTACCAGTTCAAAATCCTTGGTAAGGTCTTCGTTTTTAAGTACGAATCCAAGTGCCGAAGGGGTAATGATCTCTTTCTCCTCGTGATTAACGGTATATGTAGGCATATTACCATTTAAGGAGAAGGTAATTTTGTTTTCACCGTTTGGCGAAGCCAGTTCGTGTGTGATTTGTTTAGTTTCCGAACAGCCTGCAACAAGCAGGGCAAGTAAGGCTGGTACTATAAATTTTCTTGAGGTCATGATAATTATTTATAAATAATAGATGTGCTTAAAAGTAATAAAACCGGGGACAGGAAGTCTAGACACTGGCCCCGGAGTGAGTAATAACTAACCCAAAACAACTTAATTTATTTAATCCATTCGGTTTTAAAAGTGGTTTCCCCGGTTAGAGGATTGCTGTCCACTTCAAATCCGTTACCTTTTTTAGTAAGCTTTATGTTTTGCAACGCTTTCCCTTCCGGCAGGTATACCGTAGCGGTAGCTGTAGTAGTACCTTCAGCAGCATATACTTTAAGGGTAAGCCTGCTCCAGTCCATATCTTTTGTAGACTGTGCCAGTTTTATGTGAGGGATGGCTGTACCGCTTTTAACCAATACGATAATTGGTAATTCGCCGGCAGCAATTCTGTGCCATCCGCCATTGTATACTTTTTTGGTTTGGTAATCTACCCATTGTCCCGGCGGAAGGTATACATCCCTTTCGGTTACTTCTTCAAATAACGGGGCAACAAGCATATCTGATCCAAACAGGTATTCGTTATCAATTAACCATGAACCAGCATCCTGCGGATATTCCACAAAAAGGGCACGCATCATTGGTAATCCTTTTTCCGAACTTTCCTTCGCCTGAGCATAGATGTATGGCATCAGTTCGTAGCGCATATTATCCGCATTCCTGAATGATTTAAGAAAATCCTCGCTGTATAACCAAGGCTCTGTAGGTGGTTCACCATGGCTTCTTACATGTGAGGTAAGCATACCAAACGGAGTCCATCTTTTGTAAAGTTCTTCAGGCGACTTAGTAACGAAACCTCCTACATCATGACTCCAGAAACTGAATCCGCAAAGCCCTAATGAAAGTCCGCCACGTAGTGTAGCCGACATCGCTCCGTTTGTAGTAGCAGCGTCACCACCCCAATGTAACGGATAGCGCTGGCTTCCTGCCCATGTACTTCTTGCCCATATAAGCGTATAGCCTTTTTCTCTCTGTGTAAGTTCGGCTACAGCCTTGTTATAGCGAAGCGGGTACAGGTTGTGCTCATAGAAGCCGGTACGGCCTGAGTGGTAAATACCCTCGGCTGGTGCAGCTTCACCAAAGTCTACCTTAAATACTGCCACCCCCTGATCCATTAGATGTTTTAGTTTTGCCTGATACCATTTTACGGTTTCAGGGTTAGAGAAATCCAGTACGGCATCCTCATAAGGAAGATTACCTTTCCTGTCCTTAACGGCTAAACCGTTATCTACTATTTCGTTAAACAGGGTGTTTCTAGGTGTAAAGTACGGTAACTGCCACAGGCATACATTAAATCCGTCCTTTTTCATATCTGCCATCATTTTAGCAGGATCATCAAAACGTTTTGAAGCAAACTCGTAGTTGTTTCTCCAGTCTACGTCAAACCATCCGGTATCAAAGTGGATAACATCACTAGGTATTTTATTCTTACGGAGATTTTTGGCAATTTCGCGACCTTCCTTTTCTGAGAAGTAAGTGATGCGGCTCATCCAGAAACCAAACGACCATAATGGAGGCATTGAAGCCTTACCTGTAAGGTCAGTATACTCGTCAAGTATGTCTTTAGGCTCACCAATAAAGATGAAAAGGTCGGCAACATCATCACCAATCATCATTTTATTGGCACCGGCAAAGTACTTACCAAAGTCAACCGTAATAGGGGTAGAGGTATGCATAAAAACACCATACCCACGGCTACTCATGTAAAACGGAATAGGTTTGTACATAGTCTCGTTTTGAACACCGTTTGCATCATCTGTCCATAAAACCACTTTTTGCCCGCGTTTGTTGAATTGTGTAAACGACTCACCACAACCGAATATCTTTTCATCCGGCTCAAGGCTGAAAACAGGTGCTACACTACGGGAGTAATCACTATTCCTGCGAACATAAGAATACGGAAGTACCGGGGTGTAAGTGTTTTGAAGGTCTGAATTATGAAGCGTTGAGGTAAGCAGCTTACCTTTTGCATCATATATTTTTACGTGCCACGGATTGGTTTGTATTTCCACACTGCCGTATTGGCTTCTATATTTATGTCCTGTTGCTGTTTTGCTGTATTTCCAGCTTTCAGGATGATTTGGCGCTGTGCCGTTTACCAGCATCAGCGATTCTTTTGGCTGATTGAACTGCGGGCCTGATGTTGTTTTTATCCTTATGGCACGCTCTGAAACAAACTCAATACTAAAAGGCAGTACCGGAGCAGCCTCATACTCTGTAGTAGGGAATTCATTTGCCGCTACAGTATCAGGCTTCATCATCATGTTATTGAATGCCTGACGCGTTTTGTAATTGTAACGGGTATATTTTACTGTACCTTTTCCGGTTTTAGGGTCAAACGATGCCAGTTCGTCGGCAAAGTAAAAGGTATTGGCATAATTCTCAAAGTCGGTACTTACATCCACGGGGGCATTAAGTACAGGTGCGTTTTGTATTTGCGCACTAACACCCTGTATGGCTGCCGTGGCCATAAAGAGGCTTAAAGAAATTTGTGTTAATCTGTTTTTCATTAGTTTTTATTCTTCTTGGTCACTTATTGTATTTATACTGATAGTATTTTCCTTTAAACCATCTCCCGATGCGGTTAGGGTAGTGGTTCCGGCTTCTTTTGCAGCCTGTACTACCACCAGGCACTTACCGTTAAGGGCAGTATGGCTATTACCTTTGTAAGATTCATGGCTCACGGGATCTCCGCTGCAAACACCTACAATCTTACCATTGCCCTTTACACTAAAATGAATTTCATTGTTAGCCGTAGCAGCAAATACACCTTTGTCATCTGTAATATCAACAGTAATGAACGATAGGTCATTACCATCGGCTTTTATGGTTTCCCTGTCAGCTGTAAGTTGGAGCTGTGCAGGTTCTCCGGCGGTTTTTACTTCTTTTTCCAGTACGGTTTTTCCATCTTTTCTGGAAATAGCTTTTAAGGTACCCGCCTCAAACGGAACGCGCCACATTACATGCAGGTCGTCATTTTGTTTGCTGCGTTTTCCAAGCGATTTTCCGTTAAGGTACAGTTCCACTTCGTCGGCATTGTTATAGTAGGCCCAAACATCTACGGTTTGTCCTTCTTTCCAGTTCCAGTGCGGGAAAACGTGCAGTACCGTTTTATCGGTCCATTCGCTTTGGTACATATAGTATACGTCTTTAGGGAATCCGGCTAGGTCTACTATACCGAAGTATGAACTTATAGACGGCCATTGGTAAGGCGTAGGTTCACCTATGTAATCAAAGCCTGTCCAGATATACATTCCCGAAAGGTAGTCGTGTTTTTTAATGATTTTCCATGTAGCCTCGTGGGTTGAACCCCATGGTGCCTGTACCTGATCGTAAGCCGATACGGTATTACCCGGGTTACCGTCGTAAAACGGAATGTCCCAACGCTTAGGCCACATTTTAACGGTGTCTGACTTGGTATCATAGTACCCTCTTGTAGCCAGTGCCGAAGTGGTTTCGGTTGCAATGAACGGAACTTTAGGGAAGTTTACCGGATGCTTTTCATAGGTTTGATGTGCATAATTGTAACCAATGATGTCCAGCGCTCCCGATGCTGCCAGTGCATTAGGGGTATCGGCAGTATTTTGGAATTGTATACTTACTTCATCACTGTTTACTATTATAGGCGGATTCATGGCAGCCGTAACTGGGCGGGTATTATCCATAGCCTTTACGATTGCCGAAAGCTCACGGCCTATTTCTGCCCCTTTTTCACTCCATTGTTCCGGTATTTCGTTACCAATGCTCCACATAAATACACTAGGGTGGTTGCGGTCTCTTAAAATCTGGTCTTCGAGATCCTTTTTGTGCCACTTGTCCCAGTAGTTACTGTAATCGTATGGTGTTTTGGCCTGTGCCCACATATCAAAGGCTTCGTCCATTACTATAAAGCCCATTTTATCACAAAGGTCTAAAAGCTCAGGGGCAGGAGGGTTGTGTGAGGTACGGATACCGTTAACGCCCATTTCCCTCATTATTTCCAACTGACGTTCTATAGCCCTTGTGTTGATTGCCGATCCAAGCGGACCCAAATCATGGTGCAGGCAAACACCTTTTATTTTTACCTGCTTACCGTTAAGCAGGAATCCTTTTTTCAAATCAAATGTAAATGTCCTTATACCAAAAGGTGTTTTGTACTGGTCTACAACTACATTGTTTAAAGAGATTTGTGTTACAGCCGTATACATTTCAGGTTTTTCAACCTCCCACAATACAGGATTATTTACTTTAACTTCCTGTACCAGGTTTTGTTGCTTGTTTGCGGCTATGTTAGTTTTTTTTGAGATAGATGCGATTTCTGAATTCTCTTTAAAAAGGGTAGTGGTAACTACAAGTTCTTTTGCTTCAGGATATTCGTTTTTAATGGTCGTTTCAATATTAACAACAGCCTCAGCCTCGGTAACTGTAGGGGTAGTTATAAAAGTTCCCCATTGTGTTACGTGTGCCTTATCGGTTGTTTTTAGCCATACATTCCTGTATATGCCCGAACCCGAATACCATCTTGAATTAGCCTGTTTTGAGTTGTTAACCTTAACCAGTATTTTATTTTCCTTTTCACCATAATTAAGGTAAGGGGTAAGGTTGTACTCAAAACCCAAATATCCGTTTGGACGATTGCCCAGGTGATGTCCGTTAACCCAAACATCACTATTCATGTACACTCCGTCAAAAACAACAGAGGTGATTTTTGTGCTGTCTTTCTCAGCTATTTTAAATGTTTTTACATACCATCCCAAACCACCGTTTAAGGCACCTCCGCCAATTCCGGCAGGACTGTTTTCGTCAAAAGGGAGCTCAATGCTCCAGTCGTGCGGAACGTTAAGCGTTCTTGTATTGCTATTAACAATAATAGTATCGTTGCTGTCTTTGCTAAGGTAAAACTGCCAGTTTTCGTTAAAGCTTACTTCACGATTACTAAAGTCAGTATTGTTTTTATCTCCGCAGGAAGCAAGTAATAGAAAGCCTGTTAAGGCAAAAAACTGTATGGCTTTTAAATGTTTTACTGTCATGATGCTTATAGAAAAATATCGATAAGTGGTTTTTGCCACTTATCGATATTTATTAAGTATTATTCCTTTGGTTTGTAGTGGAACACAATTAAACATACCCCTTCGCCTGTACGGCTTTGGTCACGAATAACCGCAAGTCTTAGCGAGTTATCTGAAAGTTCAACAACTTTTGTAGCAGTCCAGTTGCTTGCATCAGGGTAGTAGTCACCACCATAAAGCATCTCTACACCACCTGTAAACGTAAGGTTGTGTCCTTCAACATCAAAAGAGAAACCACCGTCTTTAGTAGTTTGATCGTTTGAGTTTAAAGCCGTTTGAGTAACACTTGAGTTATAACCACCGTCAAGGTTAAAGCTCATTTCTCCCCAGTCTTTTTGCTCCATAACCCAGCTGTTACCTGCATAATCAGGGAACCAGTTCCAGTAGTCACTACCATCAGGATTATAAGGATAGTCAAGACCGGCCCACCCGATAGGGTCATAAAAATCAAGCTCCCATGTTTTACCGTCTACGCCATTGGTTAGCATGCCCCATTCGGGATCACTAAAGTATTCTTCATTATTAGAGTCTATAGTAACTACAATAGGGCTGGCAGCTACAGGACCCCCTTCGGTATAAGCAGTAAAGTAAACAGTGTAAGTACCCGCAAACGGGAACATAACTGCGTTTTGGTGCTTATTGGAGTGACCAAGGTCATTACCTTCTGCGTCAACATAATTCCAATATGGAATAATGCCCTGTGTATTGTTTGTCATTATAATGCGGTTCGCATTTTCAGGGTCCTGAGTAACGCTAATGTTCAGGTCTGTTGGGCTTAGTGTCAAAGCAGGGAAGTCTTCGCGATCCTCCTGCGGATCACAGGAAAACAAAGTTCCTGCAAAAGCAAGTACCGTGATTATTTTAAAGTATTTTTTCATAATCATACGTTTTTAATTAATAATTAATTCCAACCCGGATTTTGTTGTATAGAACCATTTGAAAGTAATACCTGAGACTGAGGAATGGCAAACCATCCTTCTGTTTCTGTCCTGAAGTTTATTTCAAATTCACCTCCCATGCCAGAAGCATCAATTGCTGTTTTAGCAGTAGTAACTCCTTGTCTTATAAGGTCAAAATAACGATGACCTTCAAGAGCAAGTTCTAAGCGTCTTTCATTCATAATGTTTGTCATAGAAGCTGTAACATTGTGTGTATCATCGCCAAAGGCACGCTCTCTTACCCTGTCTAAACAAGTTTGTGCAAAACCTGCATTAGAATCAAGGTTAAGTTCGGCAGCCATAAGCAGTACATCAGAGAAACGTATTACCGGATAATCCTCATAGTTATCAATTTGGAAATCACCACCGTTTGCAGCAACAAGAGCTTCACCGGCTTCGTTTGTTATAGGACAGAATTTTTTCCATGCATATCCTGTAAATTGTCTTTGTCCTCTTGCTTCGGCATCAAAGTCAAGGTTTTCCCCTGCGAAGTCAATAATGGTAGCATCTCTTCTTGTATCACCTGTCTCATAAGCATTGTATAAAGACGGAGTTACAGTTGCACCACCCCATCCCTGAGCGTAAGGGCCTAAATTACCACCTCTTATAGCGATGTTAACCTGGAAACGGTTACCTTCATGAAGATCCCAGTCTCCTAAACCAGAGCTGTTGTAGCGAATAGCAAATACCATTTCGTTATTTCCTTCGCCTGCATAAGGAATATCCTGAGAGTATGAAGCAGCAACCCAAAGGCTTGCAAAGTCACTTACAAGGTCATGCCCACTGTTATTTACCACATCATTGATGTAAGCAGTAGCTTCTGTTTTAGATACTACACCAGCAAGATCTGAAGCGTTATAATAATCAGTATAGAAAAGGAATGCTTTAGCAAGGTAAGCCTCGGCAGCCCATTTTGTTATACGGCCGTAGTTGCTGTTTGAAGGCTGAGAGTAATTATCATCACTCAGATTATCAGCGGCAAATTTAAAGTCTTCGGCGATAAGCGCATAAGTTACTTCTGCCGATGATCTTGGTGTTTCAAACTCTTCACTGCTAAGAGTATGGTCTAAAGCAACGATGTCACCAAATACTCTTGCTAACTCAAAGTGGAAGTGTGCTCTTAGGAAACGTGCTTCGGCCTCATATGTTAATTTAAGATCTTCATCTGCTCCCCATTCTACATTATCAAGGTTTTCAAGAAGGATGTTAGCTCTGTAAATACCTATATAGCAGGTTTCCCATACGGGCTTATTCATTTCTTTATCTGAAGAGAATTCAAAACGGTCCCAGTCTAAAGACACATTGTTATCGGCAGTACCAAAACCACCATAACAATCATCTGAAGCTATTTCGGTTGTAAGTAACCAACCACCGTAACCTTCTCTTTGTAGTACGTCATACACGGCAACAAGACCTTCAAAAGCATCCTGTGGTGTTTTATAGAAGTTTTCTTCTACCTTATCTGTATAGGGTTCATTTTCGATAAAGTCATCAGAACATGAACCTAAAGCAAATAAGGATGTAAGTGCGAATATTTTAATGTAATTTTTCATTTTTTCAGCCATTTTTAGAAGTTAGCACTAAGTCCTATCATATAAGTTCTTGGTTGCGGGTAGTACCCCACATCAATACCTCTTGCCCACGACTGGTTTACGTTACCGAAACCAACTTCTGGGTCAAGTCCTTTATACTTAGTAAATGTAAACAGATTGTTTACAGAAGCATAAATCCTGAACTGTGTAGCAAATTTAAGCGCATCTGTAAGTTTAGTTAAATCACAGCCTACAGTTACGGTTTTAATCCTGAAGAAACCTGCATCTTTTACATAAAGGTCTGAAAATTTGGTATAATTACCATTTGATGTAGTACCATAGGTCACTCTAGGAGTGCTGTTTGAAGTTCCTTCACCAGTCCATCTGTCAAAAATATCAGTAGTATAGTTATAGAAAGGTCTTGAGTAATCCCTTACACCATAAACATTTTGGTTACCACCTGCACCATAAGTGTATACAGAGAAATCAAACGCTTTGTAATTTAACTGTACATTTAAACCATAGTAGTAATCGGGGTTAGGGTCACCAATATTGGTTTTATCGTCAGCATTAATAACACCGTCACCGTTGCGGTCTACAAATTTTACATCACCAGGTTGTGCATTTGGCTGTACAGGATTTCCGTTTTGAGCATAAGCGTCAATCTCTGCCTGGTTTTGGAAAACACCATCAGTTTGTAATCCGTAGAAGTAACCAATAGGCTGGCCTTCCTCTACACGGTTAATCTCATCAATACCCTGGAATAACAGGTTAGATTCACCATATATGATTCCGTTTTGTGTAGCAACACGTGTAACTTCGTTTTTGTTATGAGAGAAGTTAGCGTTAACTGTTATTCTCCAGTCGCTACCCATGTTTGTAGAATAGCCTGCAGCAATCTCAAAACCTTTATTGTTAATGTCACCACCGTTAACAAAAGGAGCTCCTGCACCTGCAATAAGTGGTGTTGGCTTTAGTACAAGCCAGTCTTTAGTAGTTTTGTCGTAATAGTCGAAAGATAAAGTAAAGTCATTAAATAACCTTGCATCAAAACCAAGGTCTAACTGTTCTGAAGTTTCCCATTTCAAATCAGGGTTACTTAGGTTATCAGGGCTGGAACCTACCACTAATGGTAATTCGTCATTTCCTGTACCAAAATGGTAGTTCTTGTCGTAAGAGCTGATGGTTGACATATAAGCAAAACCTTTGTCAAACTGGTCGTTACCGTTTTGACCCCAGCTACCACGTAATTTAAGGGAGTTTACAAAAGCATCTGTAGGGAAGAACTCTTCCTGATCAATGTTCCAACCTGCAGAGAACGACGGGAAAACAGCAAATTTGTTGTTTGGACCAAATTCTGAAGAACCGTCACGTCTGATTGTAGCAGTAAACAGGTATTTGTTATCGTAATCATATAATAACCTGCCAAAATAAGAAAGGATGTTGTAATCTGTACGTCCGCCCGATACGATATTTTGCTGCTGGTTAGTAGCATTACTAAGGTAAGCATGCTCAAAATCATCAAAAATAAGGTTTTGACCTGTAGCACTTTGATATTCTGATACTCTTTCCCTTGCCGACATACCCACTAATACATCAATGTTATGTTTATCGGCTAAAGTAGTTTTGTAGTTTAAAGTATTTTCCCAAATCCATGAGAAGTTTTGGTTAGCACTTTGAGTAACAGATGAAATGTTGTTATAAGATACAGAGGAAAGGTTGTACTCAGGAGTGAATGAACGATAGTTTGAATCGTTAATGTCTATACCAAAGCTTGTTCTGTATGTAAATCCTGCATAGCTCGCTTCGGCAAAAATGTTACCTACATAGCGGTTTAACTTGTTTTCGTTAAAGTTGTTGTAGTACATCAATCCGGCAGGGTTTGTAATGTCTGAACTTATATTTGAAGAAGCATACTCACCGTTCTCATCAAAAGTAGGGAAGTTTGGCGGAGTGTTCATAAACCCTCTTATTGAATTGTTGTATATTCCGTCATCCTGTACACCTCTGCTTTTTGTCCTGGCGTAAGAGAAGTTTTCACCTACTTTTAAATGATCGTCAATAAGGTTATAAGTTGAGTTCATTGTAAAAGTAATACGATCGTAGTGTGACTGATTGTTTTCACCACCTATTAAACCATCCTGACCGTAGTAAGAAAGGCCTGTGGCATAAGTAGCTTTTTTATCACCACCGTTAATAAACAGGGAATGGTTTTGTTTAACGGCATCATCAGTAAACAGGTCATCCTGCCAGTTATGGTCAACCATATTGTTTATCTGATCCTGAGAGTAAAGCGGAGCGAAACCGGAGTTTACTCGGGCTTCGTTCATAATTGTAGCATACTCACGGGCATTTAGTAAATCCAGTTTTTTGTATGCATTTTGAAAACCGGTGTAGCTGTTAATCGATACGTTCATTTTACCCTGAGATCCTTTTTTTGTTGTTACTAAAACAACACCGTTTGCAGCTCTTGCACCATAAATAGAGGCAGCAGAGGCATCTTTAAGGATATCAACCCTTTCGATAACAGAGGGGTCAAGGTAGCCGATACCGTTGTCTACCACAACACCATCTACCACATAAAGCGGAGTGCTGTTTCCGGCAGTACCTGTACCACGGATATTAACCAGCATACCTGCTCCCGGCTGACCCGATGTAGAGGTAATGGATACACCCGAGCTTTGTCCCTGTAAGGCTCCAACAGCATCGATACTATTAGTTTGCTGCAGGTCTTTACCGCTAACCACAGAGGTGGCAGCAGAAGCTACTTTTCTCTTTTGGGTACCGTAACCTACAAGGATTACTTCATCCAGCTCAGAAGCTGAAGACTGTAAGGTAATGTTAATAGTAGACTGGCCGGCTACAGCTACTTCCTGTGAAGAAAAGCCAATGTAGCTGAATACCAGTGTTGCGTCCGGACTAACGCTAATTTGGTAGTTACCGTCAATATCGGCACTTATTACATTGCTGGTTCCTTTTTCCATAACGTTTACCCCGGGTAACCCAAGGCCGTCATCAGAAGAGATAACCTGCCCCTTTACTACAACCGACTGCTGGGCAAAAGCCGCAGGAGCCAGTAATACAGAAAGGAGCAATGACAAGCAAATTGTACGTATTTTTGACGAAAGACAATTTTTACTTTCCATAATAGTTAGAATGTTTAGTTAGTGTTCGTTGTTTGTTTTTGCTACCTAGTAAGCGTTAGCAATTATTTGCTCAAATAATTCCTGCCTTCCGCTTATAGGTTGTGGTTCACCTTGCTGACGTGCAATTTCACTAAGGTTTTCTAAAGTGAGCTCTCCTTTTTCAAACTTAGCACCGTTGCCACCATCAAAAGATTGGTAACGCTCTTTGCGTAATTTTAAGTAGTTTGTGTTTTTAAGTACATGTTCAGCACAAATAAGTCCGCGGGCAAAAGTGTCCATACCGGCAACGTGTGCAATAAATTTATCTTCAAGGTCTATAGAGTTACGGCGTACTTTAGCATCAAAGTTTATCCCTCCTCTAGTTAAGCCACCACTTTGCAGTAATACCATCATAGCCTGTGTAGTCTCATAAATGTCAATAGGGAACTGGTCTGTATCCCAGCCGTTTTGGTAATCCCCCCTGTTAGCATCTATACTTCCTAAAAGGCCTGCATCGGCTGCAACCTGAAGTTCGTGTTCAAAAGTATGTCCAGCCAGTGTAGCGTGGTTTACTTCTATATTCAGTTTAAAATCGTCCTGTAATCCAAATTTGTTGATAAAGCCAATACATGTAGCAGCATCAAAGTCATACTGATGTTTTGTAGGCTCCATTGGCTTAGGCTCAATAAGGAAAGTACCCTTAAAGCCTTGTTTTCTTGCATAATCCCTGCAAGTACTAAGGAACATGGCAAGGTGTTCCTGCTCCCTTTTCATATCGGTATTTAAAAGGCTCATATAACCTTCACGACCACCCCAAAATACATAGTTTTCTCCGCCAAGGGCAATAGTAGCATCAAGGGCTATTTTTGCCTGTCCTGCGGCGTAAGCCACCACGTCAAAGTTAGGGTTGGTTGAAGCACCGTTCATGTAACGTGGGTTAGTGAACAGGTTAGAAGTACCCCATAATAGTTTGATACCTGTTTCCTGTTGTTTTTGTTTAGCATACTCTACCATAGTCTGGATGCGTTGTTCAAACTCGGCAAGGGTAGGGGCTTCGTCAACCATATCCACATCATGGAAACAGTAGTAAGGGATAGATAGTTTTGACATGAACTCAAAACCGGCATCCATTTTATCTTTTGCTCTTGCAATGGCATTTTCGTTTTTGTTCCATGCAAATGTTTCGGTAGAGCTACCAAACGGATCATCTCCGGTATTGCATAGCGTGTGCCAGTAAGCCATTGCAAAACGTAAATGTTCTTTAAGGGTTTTACCTGCAACTATGCGGTTCTCATCATACCATTTGAAAGCAAGCGGATTGCTGCTCTCTCTGCCTTCATATTGTATTTTGTTTATTGTACTAAAAAAAGATTGGGTCTTTGTGCTCATTTTTATTCCTGTAAATTAATGTTATTCTTCCACTCATTATATATATCAGCATACTGCGAAGTGAGGTGTGCAGTAGGCTCGATGCGTTCTAAGCATTCCAGTTTTTCGAAAGCTTCGCCAATTGAGGCATAATACCCGTAACCGTATGCAGCACCACGGGCAGCGCCTTCGGCACCCGATGTGTTGTACAGTTCTACTGTGGTTTGGGTAGTATTGGCAAAAATTTCCCTGAAAACCGGACTCAAAAACAGGTTGGCCTTTCCGGCACGAACCAAATCGCCACCGGCACCTATAGATTTCATTACATCAAAACCATAGTTCATGGCAAACACTATCCCTTCGCAGGCAGAGCGTACCAGTTGTGCCGACTGATGTATGTTAAAATTCAGGTTTTGTATACCTGAAGTTGCTTGTTTATTGTTGAATATTCTTTCCACACCGTTACCAAAAGGGTAGAAGCGAAGTCCTTTACTACCGGGCTGTGCTTTTGCAGCTTCGGCATTCAATGCTTCATATGAAATAAGTCCGTTCCTGTCGGTACTCATTATTTTGCGAAGCCACTGGTATAAAATACCCGATCCGTTTATGCAAAGCATTACACCATTATGCTTGTCTTCCGGTGTATTGTTAACGTGTAAAAAGGTATTGATGCGGTTAGTCGCATCATAAATATCGTTTTGCGAAACGGCATAAACCACGGCAGATGTCCCTGCTGTGGTGGCTATTTCTCCCGGTTTGAATACGTTAAGCGATAAGGCATTGTTAGGCTGATCTCCCGCACGGTAAGTGATTTTTACCTGTGGGTTAAGTCCTAATTCGGTAGCAACATCAGGTTGTATTTGTGCCTGATTGCCAAAGTTTGGTACAATCTCAGGGATTAATCTTTCCGGCAGTCCCATTGCATCTAAAACTTCGGTAGCTAACCTGCCTTCGGGGAAATTCCAAAGTGCAGCTTCTGATAGTCCTGATGTACTGGTTTGTGCCACGCCCGATAGTTTTGCAGCGATATAATCGCCGGGAAGCATCATGTGTGCTGCCTTGTCAAACAGTTCAGGCTGGTTGTCTTTTACCCATTTAAGTTTTGATGCGGTAAAGTTACCCGGGCTGCCCAGTATTTGTGACTGGCATTTTTGTGCCCCTATACTATTATATATAGTGTCTCCTATTTGTGCCGCACGGCTGTCACACCATATGATGGAAGGCCTTACCGGATTAAGTTTTTCATCGGTAAGTACCAGTCCGTGCATTTGATATGCTATACCAATACCTGCAATTTTACTGATATCGGTATTATGTTTTGTTTTAAGTAAAGCAATCCCGCTTTTTACATACTGCCACCAGTTTTCCGGATACTGTTCTGCCCACCCAAACTCTGGGGCGGCGATTTCCATTTCAAATTCCGGAACGGTTACAGATGATACAGTAGTTCCCCTTTCGGCATCCAGTACCGAAAGTTTAATTGACGAGCTTCCTAAATCTATGCCTAGAAAATACATTTGTTATTATTAATAGATGATAATTATTATTCTGTTTTATCCTTTAGCCACAACTGCTCCATTTCTTCCAGGGTTTTTCCTTTGGTTTCGGGTACAAACTTCCAGATGAAAATTGCCGAAAGCAATGCCATTATACCATATATCCAGTAAGAGAAGCCGTGATTAAACATTTGTGTAAGGGATTCGTTATTGTTCATCATAGGGAACGTCCATGATACAACAAGGTTTGCCAGCCATTGAGCTGCCACTGCCACTGCCATAACCCCTTTTATTTTGTTAGGAAATATTTCAGATAGTAGTACCCATGTTATAGGCCCCCACGACATGGCAAATGCAGCAATATAAAGTAGCATAAGTAGTAGGGACAGTGTTTGGCTACTTTGTGAGTAAAGTGCAGAACCCAATCCAAGCATACTGATAGCCATTACAATACTGCCTATAAGCATTAGTTTTTTACGTCCGTAATTATCTACCGTAAATATGGCAAGTACGGTAAACAGCATATTAATGGCACCCACAATTATGGTTTGTATCATAGAAGCATCATTACCCAGCCCCATACCTTTAAAAATTTCGGGAGCATAGTAAAGCACTACGTTAATCCCCACAAATTGCTGGAATACCGATAATAGAATACCTATTATTACTATTGCCCAGCCATAAGTTAGCCAATGCGCTTTTTTTACATTAAAAGAACCTTTAATTTCTGTTAATATACTTCCTGCTTTTTCCGGTCCGTTAAGTTTTGTAAGTACGGCAGAAGCTTCAGCCTCTTTCCCTTTCATTACCTGAAAACGAGGTGTTTTTGGTACAAATAGCAGGAAAAGGAAGAATAGGGTAGCAGGAATATTTTCCGATAGGAACATATAACGCCATCCGTCAGTATTAATCCATTCGGTAGATTGTCCTTTTACAATAAAATAGTTTACAAAGTATACTATAAGCATACCACTTACTATAGCAAACTGATTGCATGATACCAGCTTACCACGAATATTGGCAGGAGCCATTTCGGCAATGTAAAGCGGAGCAAGCATACTGGCAAGTCCAACACCTATACCACCTATTATTCTATACACAATAAAGGAAGTAAGACTGCTGCTCCCAAAGAAAATGTTCATTCCCTCAGGAAAAGCCGATCCTGTGGCAGATATAATAAATAGGGCTGCCGATAACAGCAACCCATTTCTTCTACCTATAGAGTTTGCGATTCTGTCGCCTGCAGCGGCACCAATAATACATCCTACAAGCGCGCTACTCACCATAAATCCTAAAATCGAATTTTGAAGGTTCTCTGTAAGTACCGGAGGAAGTGTTAGGAACTGGTAATAATAAAACGCCCCACCAAGAACCACTAATCCTGTAATAATGGCAAATGCAGTACTACGTTTGTAAAACCTTAAAATAAAAGAAGCAGTTAAACCAATAACTGCTACTGTGCATAATGTAATTATAACTTTAAATTCGGTTATTGCTGCTGAAGCAGCGATTACATCGTTTGAAATTTTATTAATAAAAAAATCATCAAGAGCACCTACTGCTCCAGAGATTACTGCAGTATCATAACCAAACAGCAACCCGCCTAAACTAGCAACAGCTGTTATAAGATAAATACTACTTTTACTTATTTGTGATGTTAAATTCATAAAGCACTAAAACGTTTTCACTTATGGTTTATTTGACCACAAGTATAAAACTTATTTTTAATATTAACAAAATAATGTCTAAAAAAATTTGTATTTAATAATTTATACCCCTATATGTAACAGAATTGAAAATAAAGTACAGATATTAGCATTTTCAAAAAAATCCCTATATTCGTTGACGTTTTAAAAGATATGAAGGTGAAAAAAATTATCGATAAAGAGTCGGGAAAAGTAATTGAGCGTTCAGTAATGAATTCCATTACGATTGACTGTGTTATATTTGGTTTCGATAAAGGATCGCTGGAAGTATTACTTGTTCAGCACGGTGAAGGTATAAGGAAAGGTGAGTGGGGTTTACCCGGCGGATGGATACGAGAGAGAGAAAGTATTGATAATGCAGCCCATAGGCTTTTGGCCGACCTTACCGGCCTTGACAGTATTTACCTTGAACAACTTAAGGCTTTTGGAGAACCCGATCGTTTCCCGCTCGGACGTGTAATTACCATAGGCTACTTTGCACTTATTAAAAAAGAAGATTATGATGTTAGGGCCGGTTTTACGGCATCTGACGCTAAATGGTACAAAATAGCCGATATTCCAAAACTTATTTATGACCATAACGACATTTTAGACTACAGCCTTGAACACCTTCGCAACAGGGTAAGGCAGGCTCCTGTAGGGTTTAACCTCCTGCCGGAAAAGTTTACACTTTTTGAACTGATGAAGCTGTATGAGGAAATACTGGGTATTGAGATGGATAAGTCAAACTTTAGACGTAAAATATTAAGAATGAAGCTTTTGGTTGAGCTTGATGAAAAACAGAAAGATGTTTCCCACCGTGCTGCCAAACTTTATGAATTTGACCAGAAAATATATGAGAAGCTAACTAAAAAAGGCTTCAATTTTGAATTTTAATAATCGGGCTCCAGGGCCTGTTTTTTTATTTTAACCTCACCGCATTAATGAATAATACAACCTCACTCAATTTTATTGAAAAGCCGTTTGGCTCCCTGCCCGACGGTACCGAAATTAAAAGTTATACACTTACCAATTTAAAAGGAACACAGCTTACCGTAACCAATTATGGAGCTACCATTACATCACTAAAAGTCGCTGGTAAAAATAATGATCTTGTTGATGTTGTACTGGGTTTTGATGATGTACAGGGCTATATAGACTCATACAGTCTGCCATCGGCTCCTTATTTTGGAGCTGTGATGGGGCGTTATGCCGGACGCATAAAAAACGGAAAGTTTACTCTTAACGGTACGGGTTATCAGCTTAATACTAATTTAGGAAACCATCACCTGCATGGAGGCAATGTTGGTTTTGGACGAGCGGTTTGGAAAATGACCGAAGCCGGAATTGCAGCGAGTCCTTTTATAAAACTGCAATACATAAGTCCTGACGGGGAAGAACATTACCCGGGAGAATTGACAATTGAAGTTACCTATACATTAACCGAAGATAACCAGGTAATTGCAGAGTATGCAGCCGTTACCGATAAGGATACAGTAATTAACCTTACCCAACACAGTTATTTTAATCTTGACGGACATACAGGAAATGTAAAAGACCAACAACTACAGGTTTTTACTGATACCATTGTTGAAACAGATGCCCTGAATATACCAACAGGTAATTTTATTGCTGCTGCAGATAAGGGATACCATTTCCTAACACCAAATCCTTGTCCTGAAGTTATTGATACTTCATTTGTAATTAAGGATAACAATCAGGTTGCAGCCGTTTTAACCAGTGAGAAATCAGGTTTGAAAATGACGGTACAAACCAATCAGCCATCGGTACATATATATGTAGGCGGTAACTGTGGTAGTAAATTAAAAGGTAAAGATGGAACTGTTTACCATTCACTAAGCGGTATATGCTTTGAAACCCAAAATTTTCCCGATGCCCCAAACATGGATAATTTCCCATCAGCCGTTTTAAGGAAAGAGGAGAAGTATTACCAGAAAACCGTATTTAAGTTTGAAAATAATAAGTAATAATAAACGAAAAGCAGCCTTAGGGCTGCTTTTCTAAACATAAAGTTTAATGTAGGGATAAACTCTATATGCAAACTATTTTATTTTTTATCGCATAAAGAACTAAGCCTATGCGTGTTTTGATTTCAAGTTTATGAAAGAGATTTTCACGATAGCCGTCAATGGTTTTTGGGCTAAGGCACATACCATCGGCAATCTCTTTGTATGTTTTTTCGGTACAGGCTAGTTTTATAAACTCTATTTCTCTCTCCTTCAGTACAATCCTATTGTCATTATTGAGCTTATTGATAAGGTAACCCGATACCATTTCAGAGTAGTAAAAGCCACGGCTGTATACTTCCTCCAGAGCTTCTTTAAAATTCTTAGGGTCGGTATCCTTTAAAAGGTAACCTTTGGCACCATTGGTAATCATTCTCATTACAGTATCCTCGTCATTATTTACCGAAAGTGCTATCACTTTTTGATCAGGATGGTTTTGCTTAATCCATTTCATGGTTTCAATGCCGTCCATAATTGGCATATTCACATCGAGCAAAACAATATCCGGAAGTTTTATACCTCCTTTTACGGCAGTAATAAACTCTTTGCCGTTGTTGTAAATCCCGGCAACCTCAAAGTTTTCAAACGATCCTACAAGATAGGAGAGTGATTGTGAAAACAATAAATGGTCATCTACTATTATAATTTTTATTTTACTCATGTTTAAGCATATTCTTCTATAGCGATTGGATAATTTATAGTTACCTGTGAACCTTTTTCCAATTCAGAATCGATTTTAAAAGTAGCTCCTATAAGCTGTGCCCTTGTTTCCATATTGGTAAACCCGTTACCCTTTGATATATTTTCCAGGCTAAATCCTTTACCTGTATCCGTAATAATAATGTTACAATTGGTATCTGTAAAAGCAATATTTATATCAATGGTCTCACTATGTGAGTGTCTTAATATGTTAGAAATAGATTCCTGTAAAATTCTGTATATAATAGTCTCGTGTTCTTTGTCTATTTCATGAACCTCTCCGGTTATGTCCAGGCTGCATTTAATTGTTTTGAGTTGCTTTATCCTTTCAAGGTCTTCGTTAAGCGCCTCAATAAAACTGGATTCCAGTACAATATCACCGTTCATTAGTTTTGATAACATCCTTATTTCACCTAACGATTTATTTATAAGATCTTTTAGGTTAAGCATGTTTGCCTTTGTGTACTTGGACTCGTCAGACAATATAATGTTCACCTGCATTAATGCTACCGACAGTATTTGGCATATATTATCATGCAGCTCTTTACTTACGGTTGTTAACGTTTGTTCTTTTATCTCAATTTTAGACTTGGTCAGTTCCGACTGGAAAACCAGTTCGGCAGTCATCTTTTCTATTAAGAACTTAGACTTCTTTTTCTGAAAAAAGTAAAAAAGTATAAACAGCGTTAATAACAGTGTAAAAAGTACAATGCTAAATGATATGATTAGTAGTTGTATTTCTTCTCGCTCCATATGAACCCTACTAAAAAGCAAAAATTCATTAGTAAATTTAAGAAAAATATTATTAGTCCGTAGATAGATGGATTATAATCTATCAAAAACCACTTTAGCGACAACATAAATGGTAAAAAGGGAACATGAAAAATGAGTATACCCAACACAAACCAGAAAAAGACTGACTTACTGTAACTGAGTACCAAATTAGAGCTAAATAGCTCAAACATATAGAGAAAGCTAAGGATAATTATACTTAATACCCCTACAGTATAACTGTTAGTTAAAATCTGACCAAATTCGTTTTGAATAAAAAAGTAATTAATAAAATAAAATACTAAAAATATAACGAGTAAGAGTGAAGCCAGATTTTTATGTGTCCTGGTCTTTATAAGAGACTTTAATAATAAAATGTATATGGAAAATGACATTAATATATAAAGATTAAAGACATAGTAGTTTAATAAGCCTGTCCATGTAGTAAAATATTTCCCTACAAGCTCTGTAGCTGTAGATAACCATATAAGTAATAAAATGGATTTAGCTTTATTACCGGGTAGTTTGTGTAAAAAAACCAGTCCGCAAATACCCGATAACAAAGACAAGTATACTATACCAAATCTTAAATCTTCTAACATAAATTAAATCCCGTATTGCATTTTAGGAGGATTACCCATTGAGCCATAATTAAGCGGGTTAACAGTGGTGAGATCCTGTGATGTAGCTCCTCCTGACATAGGAGTAGCCGAATTTACCTTACGACCCGTAGCAGACATAAACATTGTTGTATAACCGGCTCTTCCTACAGTTTCATTGTTTGAGTATACACCAAGATAAATTCTTACTCCGTCAACAGTAAAGCCCTGGTTACTACCTTCAGTTTTAATATATTCAATAAATTTTTCAAGTTCTTCAAGTGAAAACCAAAGGGCATTTGCATCTTCCTGACCTGCTGATGTAACGTGTTTACCTGATTTTTGAGCAACAAAGTTTGCACTTAATTCTTTTGCTTTAGAATGACTTATAAGCTGTGTTGGATGTGTAAGTGATTTAGAGTTTTCTGTTTCCATGATTAATTTGGTTTTTTGATTCCCCACAAATCTATGTCTATTAAACCTTATCTTACAAGGGGAAATAACCCCTTTTTGTAAGGGTATTATTTAATAACAGACTTAAAAATAAGGAAAAACCATTTTAAATTGTTGTAAACTGCCTTTCTTCTTTATTGAATTCTTCTTTAATACCAAGCAGTAAATTTTCTTTAGATAATGTTTTACTGGCTTCTCCTAACGCAAGGAGGGAAGCGTGCATGATAGCCGAAACGATTTGGGCTCCAGTTAGTTCATATTGCTTTGCCAGTTGTGGTATGAGGCCTTCTTCAACTTCAATGTTTTCCGGGAGAATTTTGGTCCAAAGTTTAATGCGCTCTTCGAAAGTTGGTTTGGAAAATCTTATAATCGAATTGAATCGCCTCAGGAAAGCATCATCAATATTATTTTTAAAGTTTGAGGTGAGTATTACCAGTCCGCTAAAACTCTCTACTCTTTGCAAGAGGTAACTAACTTCCTGGTTGGCATACCTGTCGTTAGACGATTTTGTGCTTGTACGTTTCCCGAAAAGAGCATCGGCCTCATCAAAAAGTAATATCCAGTCCTTATTCTCTGCCTGAGTAAATATTTTTTCAAGGTTTTGTTCGGTCTCACCAATGTATTTTGATACAACCTGAGATAAATCTACACGATATACTTCACGCTTAAACTCCTTACCCAATAATGTTGCCGTAAGGGTTTTACCGGTTCCCGAAGGACCATAAAGTAAAGCACGATAGCCCGGTAGTATGTGTTTTTTCATTCCCCATTCGTGCAGTAGTGTATCATGATGTTTCAGCCAAAGTTTTATTTGATTTATTTGAGAATCAATATTTTCGTTAACCACAAGGTCTTCCCATTCCATTTCGGTATGTACCTCTTTTGCAGGGAAATTAACTCCAAACTTTGGTTTAATGGCTTCTCCATAGCAAAGTAGGTGGATTACATCTTCGGGGAGTATGAGTTTACCGCTCATTTGCGGTTCACCCGGCTTGACATCCTCCAGCATAAGGATGTTTTTTTTGAAAAACCAATGACCGGGAGAGAATAACTGCTGAATTTGTAACCTGTAATTTACATCGTTTTTTGCCAGAAGATAAAGTATAGTTTCTCCTGTACATATCATGCCTCTGTGGTTTCCTTCCTTAACACCGGCCAATTCGGGAAACTCACCACCTTCAGGGTATACTTCCCTGATTGTCTCATCAAAAAAGTTAGGAAGTACATGAGGTACAAGTGCCATAAGTAGTGTAAATGCCTCTTCGTGTGTAGTATTGTGATTAAGTACTTCAGAGAAAGTATTCTGAAAATTATGCTGTCCGTTTTCTGATGTGTTGGACTTCAGTATATACCTTAAGTACGATTTGAGCGAATTGAAAAACATAACCAATACTATTTAGTTGTTAAAGGTAGTTTGATACTATGTGTAATATTATCTATATCATTTATATATAGTATGTTTTCGATTATAAGAGAACGACTCTCAACAGAAACCAATTTATTTAATACCGTATGACTTATGATAGCATTGGTAATAGTATCATAAACCATTATTGTCCCTTTTTTTGAAGCCATAAAAATGATACAATCATCTGCTGTGTGAAGTATTTTTATACCGGAATAATCAATATCGCCTGTAATATTTGTCCAGTTTAGCTTTACTTCGGCAGTTTCAGTTTTGAAATCAATTTTATAAATATCGCGGTTGGTTATATGGTAACATGTATAATTGATTATAGTAGTGTCTCCTAAAAATGTATTCGGAATGATCACTTTAGCCGAAATCTCAATAGTTTCATGGATTTCTATATAATACAGATAGTTGTAATCAGCCTGAATGATATAACTGTTGACTTTATTACCATATAGCACTGATTTGATACGGATGTTTTTTTCGCTATTAGTAACAATGTCTGTAAATGTATCCTTAAAAGTATAATTTAGTACGATGTTTTTATCCTGATATACTAATGTGTTTTTTCCTTTTAAGGATATAATAGATATACCGTTTGTAAGTAACACCAGTTCCGGTTGGCTAAATGTGGTTTCATTAAACGATAACAGGTTTAGTACTGTACAGGTGTCATTATTAAAACCAATGTATAAGTACCCGTTTACAATGCGTACATCATAGCTGTTTATTTCGAAGTCAAAGGTCTTTTTCCATATGGTTTTAAAGTTAGATGAGGCATCAAGAGCAACCATATTTTTTTCGTTAAAGGAAATAACAAGGCTGTCAAGCGATATGTTGTGACTAAGAGGTAAATCGTAAACATGGCTGTTATCATTCAGTTTTATGACTTCCTGATTATCAGTAATACCGTAAAGAATATTATTTACGGTAAAGAAATTATCTGTTTTCATCATCCTACTAATTTATAAAATTCGTCCGGTAGATTCGGCATATATAAATACCTTATCTACAAAAGAATCTATTCTGGCATCACCTGCAGGCCCTTTAAAAAAGGCATCGTCTGAATTCCTTAATATTTTTGCGATAGCCTCCCCTAAATCATCTCCGTTATGTATGGCAGCCCCTAATATTCTTTCACTGAATATCCACCTAAAATCAGTACCTAACTGTAAATCCATTTTTATCTGGCTAGCAAGGCTGGAAGTAACTATACTAGGCCAGTTTTTAAATTCAAAATGTACTCCGTCTATAACAACATCAATAAACCTTGATCCATCAAGGACACTTGCTTCAAATGCATTAACACTTGCAAGTAAACGCGGGTTCCTTTCCAGGAATGATAAAATAAATCTTGAACCTACACTACTATTTCCTCTGGATGCCAAATTTCTTATAAGGGTTTTTACCCCAGGCGTATTGCCTAATGTTTCCAAAGCGTGCATTACCGATTGTAACCTACCTGGGTTAAAACCTTCATAAGTTCTTAATGCCAATATAATACTGCGGGTATCTCCGGCAAAATGCGGGAGGGAAGCTAACGAGTGTACTCTTGCTGCTAACTGAGCATCACCCTGAAGTGCTCTTACCAAGGCAGAAGGGGCTTTATTATGGCCTATTACTATTGCATCACCTATATGGCTACCAACACGTGCTTCATCATCCACCCACTGTACCTGTCCGGTTGCAAGTAGTACCCATGGGTTGATATATCCTTCAATTCTGAACCAGCCTCTTCTGAAAGTAATTCGGAAGCCCCTGAATCCTAATCGGGCAAAAAGCCTTTCAGACAGATCTTCTAAACTTCTAATTCCCTGACCTATGCGCCCTGTTATTCCTCTTAAAATAAGTTTCCCTCGTTGTATAACTGCTCTTGATGTTCTTAATACTGCACGCCCTCCAGATATGATTGTCCTTGTGGCTCTTGCTCCAACACGCCCTGTGGCACTTAATATCCTTCCGGTTCCGCGACCTACTGTTCTTAACCCTCTCCCTAAAGCCCTCGCTCCACTGCCTACAGCCTTTGCAGCACCTTTCATTCCTTTTGCAATACCTCTCCAAAAGGCAGAGCTTCCCAGCAGGGCAAAAATGGCTTCTACAGCAGCTACTGCAAATGCCCTTGCTAACGATTTACTGGCACCGGGTATATCTCCGTTAATGGATTTATAAACATACTCACCCAAATAAACACCGGCTCTTATTACTGCTACTCCAATCATTATAGGGCCTAATACCCCCATAATGGCAGGTAAAGCAGCGGTAACCGCTCCACCGGTTAATACTTCGGCAAGTACAAGTACAATAATGGCGCCTATAATGGTAGGAATAAGCCAGTTGCGGTTGCAACGCCACCAATGCCCTAAACCATTACTCATTTGATGCATGGTGTAGCGGAAACGCTGTCCTCTTGTAAGCGGACCGAATTTAGCCTCTTCAGGGAACGATGATTGTGCACCTTCGGGAGCTTGTTGTCCGGCTTCCTTCTGTGGAGGGGTACAGGCCTGTGCAGCCATTTCTTCATCACCCTGTGCCATAAATTCCTGTAAACGTAGCTCAGTTTCCTCTTCATGGCTTAATGGTTCTGTAGCCGTTTCTGCTGTTCCGTCTGTTTCGGTACCCTCGCCAACAGGAGCAGGGTTAACCATTTCCGATAGGATTCCGTGAACAGTTCGTGAACGGTCTTCAGAGAATCCAAGATTTATAGTACCATCGTTACCGGTTCTGTCTGTTATTGTTTCCTGTAACTGTTCGGAAGGAGTGAACTGACCTACAGAGTCAACGTCAATATCTTCATTCGTATAAACCGATTGTCTAAATAATGCTGCATCTTCGTCACTTACAAAATCCTGTATGCCTGATGCCTGTAATTGCGACGTTAATGATGGTTCACTAAAATCGGTTTTTTCGAAAGGTAATGGTATGGTAAGGTTGGCACCAACCAGTTCTTCCTCCATCTGCCCTTCAAATTCGGCAGGTGCTCCCATTGCGGCAGCTACCTGATTACTAATAAGGCTCAGGTCGAGTTCTGATACCATTTTTGCCACCCTGTTAGCTGCTGTTACTTTTTCCTCGTCTGATTTTCCAAGTGTTTGTTGTAAAAACTGTATTATAGATGTTTTTACCTGTACCCATGTATCGCCAAACATGGCAAAGTTTGGCATAGCTCCCAGTACAGCTATCATTACCTTTAATACAAAGTTAATAATAGGAGGTTTAAAGCAATCTGGTAACAGTCTCCAAAACCATGCAGCTATGACTATAGGTAATAACCATGGGTTTAGTGCCAGGAATATTAGTTTGGCTACAATTATGGCATAAGGTTTTATAACCTGCCATACACTTTGTACCACACCTGCAATAGCAGTTCCAATTTCCTTACATTTTGTAACTACCATGTTACCTACGCGTCTTATAAGAGATGTTACCCTTACTACCGCAGCACGTAATGCCCTGAATATGGTTGACCTTGCTACGGCGCTAACCAATGAACCAAAGGCAGCCTGTAGTCGTTCAAACTGACTGCTTAGCCATTGTACAGCCCGGTTTACTAACCCTTTAAGTAATTGAAGTCCGCTTTGTATAGGGTTTAAAATAGTTTCCCGTATGGTTTCCCTGAATTTTACAAAAACCTCGTTATCCCAGTTTTCCTTAATCCATACCACAGCCCTGTATATACCATAGGCTGCTGCACCTATTAGTAAAAACGGACCAACAGGGGAGAGCATGAGTATAATACCCCCAATAATCATTAACGGGGTCTTTATGGGCTCAATAGCTTCTTTAATCCAGTTCCATGCCTGTGTTGCTTTTTCTGCAAGCCAGTCCCAGGCTGATGTTGCACTGCTCCAGGCAATATTAAATTGTTTTTTTATCCAGTCCCAAGCTTTTTTAAGTCCGTTTATAATTGGTTTTATAAGATTCCATACCCATTTGGCCTTTTCAACAATCCAGTCCCAAGCGACTCTTGCATAGTGCTTAATGGCATCTATGGCAGGCTTTCCGTAATTTGTCCATAAAGAACTAAAGAAACCACTTACTTTATTAAACACAGCTCTTAGCCTTGCTAATGCTGCCCCGCCAATGCTTTTCAGGAAGTTAAAAATCTTATCGGCAAGTATGGCAAAACTACGGCAGGCTTCTTCAACCTGTCCCTGTAGGCTCAGTACAATTCCGTCAATAAAGGAAGATAGTACCCCGTCGAGCCCTTCTTCCTGAAGTCGGGTAAATAAACCTCCGGTAAGGGCATCAATACCCCGGCCTATCATGTCCCTGATGTTTTCCCAAATGTTACCTCTTAAAAAGGGAAGTAACCCGGGGGCAATTCTATTAATAATATCTACCGCCTGGTCTTCCACCCATTCTATAACCTGTCCGCCAAAACGTATCGCTGCGCCACCGGTATAATCCCATGCTGTAGATGCGGCGCTGCTTATGCCACTACCTATGTCGTCAAGTAAATTCCTCTGGATTGTAGCAGGTTTTTTTTGTACTTTTTTTGAAATACTGCCACCTTGCTGTATAGTATGGGTAAGTTCGTGCGCCAGCAGGTGTTTCCCAGAGTGGGTATTGGGGTTGTATTTACCCTCATTAAAATAAATATCGTTGCCCACGGTAAATGCCTGTGCGTTGAGTTCGCGGCTCATTTGTACAGCCTGGCTGCCTGTATGGATACGTACTTGCGAGAAATCAGCTTCAAATCTATTCTCCATAAAACTTTTAGTACTTATATCCATAGGACTTCCTGTACCTTTTGAAGAAAGGATATTACTTTCTACATGAGATGGAGCGACAGATGTAGTTTCACCTGTACCTGAGCGTTGAACAAATGGCGTTATGGTTTCTGAAAGTGATTTTTTCTGTATTTTTTGTTCTTCCTCCTCACATTTAGAACACTTGCGTTGTATGGAAGTGTAAGCTGTAGAGAGTGATTTTTTTCGTATTTTGTTTTCCTCTTCCTCACATTTGGTGCATTTTTTTTGTATGGACGGAGGTGTGGGGGTAAAGCTATGTAGTGAGATGTTCTGCATTTGCATCACCCTGTCGGCCATAGTATCAGCTTCAGCTTCAAAAGCATCATTTTCTGCACCTACGGTCAACTTTTTCTGTACCACAGGTGTAAAAACCGGAGCATTAGATTTTGCTGCCTTGGCTTTTGGTTCGTTATTTTGAAGCTGTTGATGCATTATTATAATCTGTTATGATGATATAGCCCTAAGCGAGTTACAGTAAGCAGCTCCCACAGCTCTTCCGTTGCCGTCATCCAAACTTGTATTTCCTGCCTGGTTATGATTTCGTCCTATTATATGAGAGAGTTCGTGTGCAATGCTACTGGTAGTGTTATTAGTTTGGTTTAGGGCAATTATAAAATAATCACTGCCGGTGTAGTTAAGGTCAAAGGTGGAGCTAACAGTCACACCACCGCCACTTAAAGGCACATCGTCCACTATAAGCATTGGGATACCACGTGCTCCCGAAAAGGTAGTGCCTGTTCCTAAGGCTGTTTCATCGGCAGTATATCTCCATCTGTCGGTTGCAGTTGCAGGAGTAAAAGCATCCATTGAGGATGCTCCTCTTACCCTGTTCCAGTTGAAATCAAACTTGAGGTTAATACAACATTTTTTAAGTAATGCTTTAGCACTGTTAATTTTCTGCCTAAGGTTTGCCATAGCTGTCCTGGTGGCTCTTACCCTAAAAAATACACTAACCCAAAGCTCTTTTATTCCGCCACCACAGGTATCACAATTACCGTCATGACAGGATTTCTGTATCATTTTACGTTTAATACCGCCTTGCTGTATGGTATGGGTAAGCTCATGAGCCAGGAGGTGTTTACCGTTATCACTAGCGGGGTTGTATTTACCTTCATTAAAGTAAATATCGTTACCTACGGTAAATGCCTGTGCATTGAGTTCACGGCTCATTTGTACGGCATTTGCCCCGGTGTGTATACGCACATTTGAGAAATCGTTGCCAAATCGCGATTCCATAAAGTTGAGAGTGCTGTTATCCATAACACTGCCACCACCTTTAGAACTATTTACACCCGATTCTATATGGTTTGGGGCAGAGCCTCCGGTTTCGTCCGAGGGTCGCTGAGCAAGAGGTGCGATGGTTTCGTTTAATGATTTTTTCTGTAGCTTTTCCTCTTCACAGGCACATTTTTGTACCGATTGTCCCGACTGCATAATGTTTTGTCCTGTATCCTTTTGCCTCATTACTTTTGCAGCCATACTGTCGGCTTCCTTTTCATATACATCGTTAGTACTGCCAATACTGAGTTTTCGTTGTATGGCAGGTTTAAAAAAGCTACTGTGTTTTGTTGTTACAGCATTCTTTTGGTTTTGCAGGTACATCATTTCCATAATCTCTCATTTTAATACCAGTTACAAATAAGGAAGTCTTCCATAAATGGGGTTTTTACCATATTAATAGCCCACGGAAGTTTTTCCAGTAGTATATCATATCCTTTCTCTTCAACCCATAACTCAATATCGGGGTTTTTGAGGTCTATTTTTCCGTCACGTTGTAAAAAGGTTTGCTGTAATGCCTCTACAGATGATCCGTTTAGTGGTTTCCAGTATTCAATTACCGCTTCCAGCAGGCTGTGGCATTTATCTTTATCTTTTTTAGTAAGCTTTAGTTTAGTGTTTACAGTACTGTTTGCAGGAAGTCCGCATAGTATTTTATTAAGTGTGATTTCATTCTCAAAAAACTGTTCTTTTCCTGTTACCAGATATTGAATAAGCAATATAGCTTTGTGCTGATCTTGTTTTTTAAGCCATTTTCCATCGTTGCAAAGATTAAGCTGTTCAAAAAGGGAAATAAGGAAGGGGTGTAGTATTACAGCTCCGGCATTTTTTATGAAAACAGAATTGATACCACCATCTGTAAACATGGATTGGTTCTCAGTAGTATCGGTTATTGCTTGTGCCTCAGTTTGGTTTTTGTATAAGGGAACCGACTGGCTTTTGTACAATTTTTTTTCAAGACCTTTAAAAAAAGCTTTTGCCTGGGAAGGACAACCTTTTTTTTCTGCTTTTAACAGAGTAGTGGTTTGAGAAAGAAATTCTTTAATCTCATTAAAACTAATATCCCAATGGATTTTTGATGCCTGTACTAACTCTTCAAAGTAGAACTGTTTTTTATTTAGCGATTGTTGCTGCAAAACATAAATCCATTGTAAAAAACGCATCCATTGCTGTATAGAGGCTTTGTTTTTTCCTGTAAATGCGTTTGCCGGGTAAGCTGTAACTATATCTACAATTGCTTCAGGATAATACCCTGATAGTAGTGATGTAGTCAGTACTTTTTCCTTAAAGGCATCGGGCATGGTAAAAATCCAGCGGATTAAGGTATTAAGGTCGTTTTGAAAATACTGTAAGAGCTGTTTGGCAAAACTATCATTAACCGTTACTTTCCTTATAAGTTTTTCAGGGTTGGTAGCTACGCCGTTTTCGGGTAGAATACCTGTTTTGAGGAATTGGTATAATAGCATTTCGGCATGTTGACTGTCTGATAAAAGATTATTAAACCTGTTACTGTTGTTGTCCTGTTCGTGTATTAATGGTTTATTGGCTTTTAAATACTGCTCTATTTGGAAAAGGGTATATTCCACCAGTTCGTTTTTCCAGTTTTTTTCGGAAAGGTTCTGAATATTGATTTCCAGTAAATCAATGTTCCAAATGTGATTTTTAACGGCATATTTATCCAGAAGTACAGCCAGTTTAGGGTATAACTGCCTTTCCAGTACCACACTAAGCTCGTTATGCACCACGTTACTGAACGAACGTGATGCACACTGAACATCAACAGTATTTTGTTTAATTAAATGCATTATCGGGTAAGATGGGTTTTAATGGTATCCATAGCTTTTATGTACACTTTATCTTTATTAATCCCTGTTATATTTTCAACAGTGAATTTTTTAAAGCTTACTGCTATTGAAGTGCTTATCATTTCGCCGGGGGCAAGATTTGTGTGTATAACCAGTAAGAAATATGGTCCTTCTTTTTGTATGTATAATGTAATTGTCCTGTAAGGACTCTGGTTTATGTTTGCATATAGCGGTACACTGTAAAAAAGGGCTATTTTATCTTCATCCAAGTCGGGCATAAAACTCCTTAATAAGCTGTATTGCTCCTCACTGATTTCCAATTGGAAACGACCACCAGCAGCTGTTTCAGAACCACTATTGTTTTTGAGCATTAAATATGCATTGCAGCATTGGTTGTCACCCCCCTTAAAAGAGTAGTGATAACTTTGTATATCGTTTGTCACTACATTTTCTGTAGCTACTTCAAAAGCATTAGTACCACCGGCTTTGTAATTTGTCATTTTAGTAAGTACTTCTCTTACCTGTGCGGCAGTATTGCTGCCGTTGTCCTTAAGCCCGGCTATTAATTCCAGTATTTCTTTTAATTCAGTTTCCATAATTATGTCGTTTTTTGCTTGTTGTTAATCAGTATAAAAATCATTTGAGTTGAAATCGTTAGCATTAAAATCCCCAACAGCTGTTACTACAATAGTTTGTGTGCTTCGGCATATTTCACCCAATTGGGTAATGGTCACGTTAAATTCCTGACTGTTACTGAAATCAAAGTTGTAGTCAGTTGTGCCATTGTCTGCAATTACCGTATCACTGCCATCGCCAAAATCAAACTCATAACTGTGGGTATCATCGGCATTTGTATTTTTAAACATAAATACACTTGGCTTGTTGGCGTCACGTTTAAAGCTCCACGCCAGTTCCTGCGGACTCTGTATTGTAAGTTCAAGCGTGTTGCTTACTTCTCCGCCCACTTCATATTGAAGTGTATAAGTTTGCGGAGTTTGTATACTGTTATGACCCGGTGTAAAGAAATACCTGTCACTGTGTTGTACAATGGCATCTTTTGCAGTGCCTGAAAAACTACCTCCTGACTTCCCTGTAATAAATACTTCATACTCACCTTCCATATCATTATTACAGTATTCCAGTGTTTCCATTTCGATTTTTGGAGGGGCTGCTGTTTCCAGTTTTATCTCTATAGTATTGCCTTCACTACAGCAGGTATATGGCAGGAAGAAATCGGCAATAACAAGCTGCTCCAGTGAGTTGTTTTGATTGTCTCCGGTAACAGTTGGTGCAAATTGTAACAGGTCTTTAAAATTTTCCAGTATAAACCCGCTCATTTCGGCAGTGTAAGTAGCATCCAGTTTATATTTGGCTATTTCCATAAGGTTAGCCTTAATATTATCGGTTTCGTCCTTACATGGATTAGTTGTTGTAGTAGGCTTTGTTTTGATTTGCGATTTGTAATCCTTGAATTTTATACTTTTTTCAAGCTCTGCCTTAACATCATCGGCTATTGGAATATTATGTTTATAAGCCTTTACCGAAGCCAGCAGGTTAGCATAAGAAGGGGGAGGGGCAGCCGCCTTAAAGATGGAGGAGTCTACATAAACCAAAATAAACGTACCGCCTTTAGTTACCCCCGCCTTATGTTCAAGTCCTGAATGTTTTTTTATGAAAGTTGAAAAGAATAGATCTTTATACACATTTTGCCATCTTACATAAGCTTCTTCATATATTACCGCAAAAGGATCTTCCAGGAACAGTTCATTAATGTCATCCAGCCTGTCTATTAAATCCTCTGCCAGTACCGAAAGGGTTTCCCTGTTAAGCTGTATACACCACCTGTGTAGCAGGAATACGTTATTAAGCTCTTTGAAAATTTCGTAGAAGCTGGTGAAATTAGGCAGGAATTCTTTTAGATCGTTTGTTAGCAGGTTTTTGATTTCCTGTAATATATTCTTAAAGTTATCTATGGTTTGCCCAGAAAGGATGTTCTCGCTAATTAGTTTGTTCCTGCGGGTATTCATCCAGTTAAACACAAACTCGGTTATGTTATAAAGCCTTTTACGAGCCAGGTCGTAATCGGTTTCAAGATCATCCCAACGTCCTTCAAACTTCATAATGTCTACTTCCTTATCTGTAAAATCAACAGCATTAACAGCTGTTATTTTAAAAGGCAGACTGTTACTGTTTTTAATAAGCGTAAGGTCTTTTAATACACTTTTGTAATTCATGCCTAAATGCCCTTCAATCCTGAAGAAATTATAAGGTTCTATATCAAAAAGCAAAGGTTGTTTTACTGCTTTAATATTACTGTATCCGGCAATATCAGAATGGTAGGAAAGTATAGAATCGTTTTCCTGATTTGCCGTAAACTCAGGATTCCATTTTTTATTAAGCTGAAGAATATTACCGTAATAATACGGAATAGCCTTTTCGCTTAACATTGCCTTCCCGTAAACCGATGGGGTTACTTTTATCTTTCCGTTTGCAGGAACGCTAAATGAGTTGATAATATGGTTAAGGCGGTCAAACAACAGTTCCAGTTGTTTTAACTTGGATTGCTCTTCCTGTGATTTGTTTAGTGTTGCAATAAAGGGAGTCCTGTATTGTATACCGGTTTCGGTACCGTTGCCTAATGCAACATGAAAAGGAAACAGCTCTTCGTTTACGCAGCATATAGCCGGATTGATTTTCCTGAAGGCTGCGATTTCGTTATAGGCTTCGGTTATATCATAAATCCAGTCCCACAGGTACTGTATGTTTATGGTTGTTTTGTAATTGTTTACAATCTCGTTTATCTTGTTTTTACAGTTTTGAAGTACAGGGAAATTAGTATCGCTGCCGTAGTTATTTTTAAAATCACTATAAAGTACACTTACAGCATCTGAAATCGAGATGATAAAACTGTCGTTGTATACTTTATCAAACTGTTTTAAAACATCATTTCCTGTAATGATATTAATGTATGGGTCAACATTATATCGCGGAAAGTTAAGCTTAGGGGCTTTTGCCATAACAGTATGCTCATGGAAAACATCGGTGTTAAGGCCCTCAATAGAAAATATAAGCGGACGCAGGTTAAACTCCATGCGTTTGCCCTTATCATCACAATTGGTATTTACACAATTCTTTTGGTCTATCAGAGAAACTTCGAGCAGTAGTACAACTATTTTATCACTTAGAAAGTCTTTTGTAAGGGGTTTTTTAGTATTGTCGTCTGATGCCGATGTTACCAGTTCCATACAGTTTTTAACAGGTTCATACTGTGTAGCATATTTAAAGATACTATCCAGATGGGATTCCTGTAAGGAATCAGGTTTTAAAAACTGTTCGGAGATTTCATAATCATGGTAATATGTAAATATATTTTCCTTCCAGTTGATTTGAAATCCGAGTGATGTTACTGCCGTACCGCAGGATATTTTCACTGAATTTTCACTGGGGGAAGAAATTTCAAGCCCACACACTATACCCAGCCCAATAAGGTTTTTACGGGTTATGCGGTCCTGCTCTTCAAGATGGCTCATCAGCAGGTTGAGGTCTTTTTGGCTTAAAACCTGATCGGCTTCAAAAACCGGATAAATAGTTGTATTATAAGCTTCCATGATGTTTTATTATAAAGTTCCTAATGATGTTTTTCCCAGAGTAATAGGCCTGTTAGATTCGCTTAACTCACAATCGTAAAGGTTGCCTTCAGGATAAATGGTATTAAGCTCTTTTAAGGCCAAAATGAGTTGGTTTAATACTTTTTGGTATTTCTTGGTTTCTGTATCTGTTAGCAGGTTACTGCAAAACAGGAGTCGGTATTTACGGAAGGCATCAAGCCATTCCCTGTATTTTTGCTGGAACAGTAGCATATCTTCTATGCCTACCCAGCATATTTTAAGCAGTACATGTGAAGGAGCTTCCTGCCTGAACACTTTCTCGGCATATTCCCTAAAAACAAGGTTTTTAAAGCGTGACAGGTAACCCGGCAGCACTATGGTAGCCTTAAAGGAATAAGGATCATTATTGGCAGGGTCGTTGCAGTCGTCGTTAAGGCAAACCGAAAGCAAATCATTATCAGTAAACAGTTTATTGTCAAAAGGTCTTAGTAAAATATGTTCCAAACAATAAAAGTTTTCATAATAGATGTTGAGTTTGGCAATCATACTTTCCAAGTAATCGTAGGCCTGCTGTTCGGTATCAAACTTTTTGTCCAGTCGGGCTATTTTTGCAGTGTTATCTACCAGGTATAGTATAAACTTACTGCCATAACTGTCTATTTTGTACAGGTTTTGGTCAAGGAAATGTAGTTGTGACCAGTCCCATTTTTCCTGTAGGTTAGTAGCCGGAGAGACAATTTTAAAAAGAAAGTCCTCTGTTTCGGTCTCAACTGTCCATTGTGTTTGCGGAGCATCTTCGGTCACGATATTACGGAGCCCAATTTCATTTATACCCAATAGCCCTGCAACTCGTTTTTCATAACCGCCACGATGTTCGGTATTCCAAAAATCATTCAGTTGAGGAGGGATGGTATTGCTTTTTGCATTAAGGTAGTCTATACCAAGTCCTCTTTTACTGCTTATTTCAGGATAGGCATTTATAAAGTTCTCCTTATCGGTAATTAGGTTGGCGTAGTCAAAAGCCAGTCCGCCCATGCCTTGGGTATCATTTGCCATACGATACATCATAAACACATAATCGTTAAAACTTTCGGCAAAACGGGCTATAAGGTGATCCAACACTTTATTCCTCCTTGTATAATACAGACTTTCACTTTCGTATAGTGATACATCGTCGGCAGTAAGTCCGTTCATTAGTTTAGATTCTAAACCTGTATCATATACTTCCTTAGAATAGAAATCGTCATCTTCGGCATCGTTCTTATCGAGAAATGCAGGGAAGTAGGTTTTGGCAGCACCGTTAGTATCAAAAAGATCTTTAGCATTGTATAGCTGACTGAAAAAATCGGCCAGTAATTGCTCATAGAAATACAGGTAGGCCTTTAGTTGTTTTACCTGAGCCTTACGCAATTCGGATGCCTTGTCCGACACAGGATTTTTACCCAGCCCGTAATTGGCAGGGAAGTCATTTTGAATACTGTAATACTCGTTTAACGGATAGTAATTACCTGTTTCTGCCTCAAAATCGTTTTTAATATTTTGCAGTTTCCTCTGGCTAAACTGCGATTTATACATTATAACCTTTTGTTCAGTAAGCATTTGTTGTGTTTCGGTAAGCAGGAATGGTATGCCCTGCTGAAACAGTAACAGCTTTGATTTTGAGGCATTAAATACAGGTTTTATATCTCCGGGTAATGGCAATACCCATTTTTGATTGCTGGATCCGGTTATAGGTTTTCCTAATGCATTGTAGGCCGTCATCATGAGGTTTTTAATCGATTTGACACCGTCAATTTCCATTAGGGCAGCGATAATGTCTGACGCATGTATCTCTTCAGGAAGGGTCGCTTTTTCAATCTCCTCATCTTTAAGAAAACCGTGAATAAGTTTAGGCCCAAGGAAAATGTCTTCTGAATGATATCCCTCGTTTACCAGTTGTGACAGGGTATAGAAGTTTATTTTCGGACTGATAACATTATCAATGGCGATTTGTATTTTGCTCATTACCTCTATGGCATCGCTGCCCGGTACAATATCAATATCGGCACAAATCCCAATATCTGTTTTTTGGATAACCTCAACACACAGGTAATCTTCACACAGGTTCCTGTTTTGTTGCAGACTGTTTGCTACACTGGCGGTAACAGTTTCAATCTTTTCCTTTTTGGAAGCCAGCAGAGCTATTATCTCGCATATATTTTTCTCTTTACCAAAGTAATTCAGGGCAATATCCAATTCACGGGAATCGTCCGGGAAAATCCTGAAATGAAGCGAATCGGTAGGATTACTGTACCTGTTCACTACCAAATACACTATACCATTTGTTATTTTAATACTATCTATAGTAATTTTAGACGGCTTATCCATTTTTTTAAATAGTGCCGTATTAGGATGATTCCAGTTAGTAAACTGCGGAACGATTTTAAGTTTCACCCAGTGGTCTTCACTCCAAAAAGCATGTTCCAGTATAAGGCTGTTAAGGTCGCCTAAAACCGGGTCATCTTCCAGTTCAATACGAACCTTATTAAGTCCTCTTAGTTTCAGTTCGGGGATTGTATTGTTTTTATTGTCAGTATTTTTAAGACTTAGTTTATCTTCCCTTTTATTGATATACAGCTTGGCCTCGGTATCATTAGGCAGCCTGTACCCGCATTCATCGGTTGCTTTTTGTGTAGCAATAACCCAGGCATTGGCAATGCCTTCTATATCTATTATCAGCTTTCTGTAATCAATTTGGGTTAGGGGAGCATTGGTAAAAATATCCGATGCTTTGAAAAACGTATTATTTTGTATAACACCGTCTTTATTGGTAAGCAGGTCTTTTATATCAAAATCGGCCCTGTAACCCAGTTCGGTAATGGCATAGCAAAGCACGTCCAGTATGGTTATACCGGGATCGTGGACATTATAGTCGGTCCAAAATTTATGACCAAGCGTTTCTATATGCCTTAACCCTTCCTGTAGCAGGAACTGAAAATCCTGTGACGGGTTCAGTTTTCTGTCTTTCTCTATGTAATAGTCCTGCAGCATGGCTTTTTATTTTATTTCCTCTATGAGGTGTGATTCATTAGGGATGAATAATGTAAAATCGGTTGGGGGTGTAATCTTGTTTAGGTTTTGGATATAGGAGCCTGTTATCTGGTTATTTTCATCCAGCAGGTATTGTGTAATATTAAAATCAGTTATGTAGTCTACAAATTCCTGATTGTCTACCAGCTGAATAATGGATGAGAACTCAATCTCATTGGCAAAGTTCAGTTCGGAATCATCATAAGCCCACGGACTCAGGTACCTGTTTATGGTTTCCTTTAGCTGGCTGATATAGAGCCTGCTGTCCATACCGGGTACTTCCCAAAACTTAACATTAAACTCAACCTTAATCATTTCTGCTTTTGGAGCCTTAACGTTAATACGGGCATGTGGCGATGCTTTTTTACTTAAATGCTCTTTTATTAAAAGCATTTTATTGAGGCTAAGCAGTGGTTTCCAGCTTATGTTTTCGGTATTTTGTGATTTTGCCACAGGTATTACTGTAGTATAACCGGCAGCTACATTAGATATTTGGGTATCATACCTGTAATGGTTTAGTGTTTTTACCCTGTATACTTCAGGGAATTCCTGTAATACTATGTGCTCATAATCCCATACGGTTATAGCCCTGTTTTTATGTCTTAGCCTTTCACTTATCCTTGTGTAAAGGGATTCGTCTGCTTCGGCTTTTCTGCCATCAAAAGAGGGGTATGGCTGTATTATTTTCTTAACCTGATTAATGGCAGTATAAGTTTTACTGATGGTTCCTTTAGGAGTTTGTTCCAAAAATTCGGCGCCTGTATTTTCATAATCGGTTATGACTGCTTTTAGTGCCTGTACATGGATGCCTAAAATGCGGCAAACTGCCTGTATATTTGAAACCGATATACGCAACCAAAACAATTTAGCCGACAATAGTGTATTGTCACTGTTATAGCTTGGAATAGTAATATTTACAAGTCCCGATTGGGTAAGGGAAAGGGTTTCGTCACCTATATTTTGAGGTTCTACATCCTGCCATTGGTTGTTGCTAAGGTAGGACCAGGTTATTTTTGCAGGTTCCAGCTTTGGATTAGCCGTACCTTCCTCCAATTGTATAAGGAAGTTTAGTCCGTCTTCATAAGAGGTATTTTCAAACCCCAGGTACACAAACCCTTCCTGATCACTGGCAGTAGAGAATTTAAAAAGTCCCTTACTGAACTTTTCATACCCAAACGGAGTTGATTTAAAGATCTCTATCGGGTTTGCTTCGTTTGTTCTGGTACTAAGATTTATGGATTCGCTTACATTATACCAAAAACCAAAGTCGTTGTATTGTGGTTTATAGGGAAGTGTGCCGTCATTTTTAGTGGCATCAATATAAGCTTCCATATATTTTTCATTAGCATAGTTGCTATCATTAAACTGGATTTTAAACTTACCGTTAGATTTTATATCACTACTCGCTATTTCATTAAACCGGTAATCTGTTAACGGATAGTTGTTTTTGATTGCATTGTAGTTGTTGGAAAACTTTATCCATGAACCGTTCTGCAACTGGTAAGTAATAACTCTGCTATAAAAGCTCCAGTTGAAATAGAAAGACCCAAATATGGCTTCGGCATTCTTTTTCATAAACAGCTCGTTAGAACTTATGTAAAAGCTATTACCGCTTTTAGGAATTTCTCCAAACGGATAAAAGGATTTTTCGGGATCAATTGTACCAAAGTCCGATTCAATTTTAAACGATTTGAAACCGGCTACCCTTATTGTAATATCTATATGGCTTACATTGCTTATGACCTCTGTACTTTTAGGTACTATTTTTAATACAGGGAAAGAAGTGTTTACCTCTAAATCCTTATGCAGTTTGGCATCATAAGGTATAATTGCCTTTTCGTTAGCAGGAATACTTAGTTTAATAGCTTCTACAGCGTCGGCACTGTTTACTTTTTCATTCTCTTTTACGGTCAGTTCTATAAGTTCTTTTTCACCTGTGATATAAAAATCTAAGTCGGTAGCATTGTATTGCTTATTATTGAGCGTAATATAGATGAAACGCTCACCGCTTTGAAGAAATAATAACGGACTCGCAATCAAAATTCCTTCCCTCGTTTCTTCAGCATTTGTGGTAAAGGCGTCAAATCCTTTTCCTGTAGCATTAAAATCAGTAAGATTGGTTTTATAAAACCTGTTGTTACTGTAATATTTGCTTAAAAAAGAACTGAGTTTTATACCATTTACGGTTTGATCCTGAGTGGCGGTATAATACTTTTTCTGACCAATGCCATTTTTCCCCGCCGGGAAAACAGTCCCCTTAGGTATAAGGAACGGTTTGGTATTATGAGATTGTACTACCAAGTGTACATAATCCGGTTTAGCCTTTTGGTTTTCAACCTTCAGTACGCTTTTATAGTAAAAGTCAAGGTGTTTTTTGGTAAACTCATTAAACTTATCTTTTGCTACCTGTAGCAGTTTTACAAAAGACAGGAACAAAGTATAATGCGGAGAGTGGTCAGGGTAATTACTTAACTGATTGTCTACTGCTTTTTGGGTAAAGTTTTTCCAGGACAGTAATAACCCGAAAAGCTGTTGTATAGTTTTATTGAATACATAGTTTTTTAATAGTGAGGCTATATCAGACGAAGTGTTTACCATACTGATTATATAGATAAATCTTTCGGTAATTGTATAGGTAGAGGAAATCAGGGCTTCCTTTTCAAGGATCTTGTCATCCAGTAATGCTGTCTTTTCCTTAAGTTCATTAAACTGAGTTTCTATTTGTGTGAAATACTCCAGTAATATTGCCTTTTGTGAAGCATTATCGGTATTAATAAGTATTTCATTCTTCTTGTTTTCAAAAGAGTTTTGCAGCAACTCTATATTCCAGTTGGCAATCAGTATAAGTATGGAAGTAGATTCCCTGCCGAAAAACTCGGCCCATGTACCTTCTGGAATATTAAACTCGTTGTAAAACGTTACATACTGCGAAAGCTTCTGAACAAAAAGGATAAAGTCCTGTTCGTTCCTTTCATCCAAACGGAAGTAAGCGGGGTCTAACGCGGGATTTACCCTGTTAGACTGAGTGGTTCCCATTCCGCTGTGTATTGATAATATGGAGCTACAGTTTCCCATTTTGTTGTTATTGTTTTACAAAAGTTCCTTCTTCCAGATAATAAGGGAATACATAGTTCTTTCTGGAGTTTGTAGCCCTTATGCGATAGGTAATCTCAATGTATACCACACCATTATTGTTTCCTTCGGTTTTAAAGTCGGTATCAAGAAGTTCAATTCGGGGTTCATACAGCACTATGGCATTTTCAATAATCCCCTTTATTTTGGTAAGCAGGGTTACCGTTATGTTTTCGTAGAGCATAGCCGAAAGGTCGCATCCGTAATCCGATCGCATAACCCTTTCCTTTAACTGGGTGGTAAGCAGTATTTGCAGGCTTTGGTAAATGTCCTGTTCGTCACTTACCGTTTCTACCGTTGCTTTATGTTTATTGAAGGTAGGAGGGAAGCCCCATCCTGTCCCTAAAAAAGAATCCTTTTTCATGATTGTTTGGTTTTTTATCCGCCTATCATTACAGTAGGGCAGCCTACGGTTACCGTACCGCCATGAGCTGTAGGGTCTCCCATTCTCACAGCAGGTTTACCGGCAATAAAAACACTTGAAGAACCCGTTGTAAGGGCATCGGGCGCTCCGGCACATACACAGTTGTCGCCCACCACGGCAGCAGGCATGCCGCCTACAAGTACAGTTGTGTTACCTCCCGGCAGTATAGGACCGCCTACATGAGGTTTAGGCCCGTCTGACATTGGGCAGGTATGCATATCTGTTGTTCTGGCTGCTGCTCCCATAATTAGTTTAGATTGATGATTGAACCCTTTAGTTCAAGTTGGCTACTTGCTTCAATGCCGGTTTGTATGCCTTCTACCTTAATGTTTCCGTTTGCTTTTATATTCAGGTCCTTACAGCTTTCAATAGTAATTCCCTGATCGTTAAGTATTACTTTGTTACTGTTGGCATCTTCAAGGGTAATCCCTTTTTGATCGTCGCTTATAAGAACCTTGTTTCCGTCATTAGTGCTTATTTCAATACTTTTGGTTTCCCCGTCTATTACTATGCGGGTACCTTCTTTGGTTACAAATCCCTTTTTGTAATTATTGGCATCAATAGGGAAGGGCGTTGGTTTATTGCTGCTATACAGGCAACCCAGTACTACAGGGGTATCGGGATTATTGCCTATGCATCCTACAACAACTTCGTCATCCACATCGGGGATAAAAAAGCTACCCGTTTCGTTTGATGCATTAAGGGTTGCGAGCCTTGCCCAGATGCCTTCTCCGTTTTCCGACAGGATAGGGATGCGTACCTTAATCCTGAACTGATTGTTTGGGTCTTCCTCTATTTGTGTGACTACCCCAATCTGTAATCCGTTTAGGGTATTGGACTGCCCAATCTGGGCCTGGGTGTTGTTAACTCCCGGTGAAGTACTTTCGGTAAAGGAACGTTCGTTTTCCAGTCCGAAAGTATATTCTGTTTTCCAACAGCCGTTTTCAAAAGAGTGTACTTCCTGTGAAATAAGCAATGGTATATCATCTATGTCGTTATTTACCTTATTGAAGGTAATGTAATCGCCCAGTTTGGCACTTAGATTACCAAAGGTGGTTACCCTGCCCTGAATAGCGGCAATATTACTTCTCTCCAACGTAGCATTGGCAATTTTTTCCAATGTTGACTCCTGTAATGAGGTTTGACTAACCCTTACCGTATGCGGATTATCATCGGCATTCTGCTCACTTGACACACGACTCACCGACTGGCTTTCTATATCCCAGCGCTCTATGGTAACCGACGATCTTCTCCTTTCAGGGTCAATACGACCGTTAAATGTAAAAACATTAATGCCGTTCTCTGCCTTGTAGGAGGGCTCGTGGTTGGTATCCAGTATGTCAATTCCGGTAAATTCGGTATTGCGTAATGCGACCATCATCCCTATGGAATCCAGGAAACCTATAAGGTAATCCCAAGGTGTGGTTGAGGTATTGTGTGTTATCTGTTCCTCACTCCAGGGCTGATTGGTAAGATTATCACTAACTGTCAGATCTCTGGTAAAGAGCGTTAGTTTATCGCCAAAAGTCTGGTTGTTGTTTTCTTCTTCCGAAGACGATTGTGTTAATTGAAGTGCAATATCCTTACATTCCACTTTAGCTGTTATTTGGTCGCCTTCAATGCGTTTGTCCAGTGATTTTATAATCCCCTTAAAAATAGTTTCACTAGTGCCTTCAAAATTTACTTTTACCTCTATTGCTATAGGAGGATCACCTGCATTTCGCGTAAGCGAATTGATAGGCAATTCCTCTTCTTCCTCCACATGGTTAGCCGCATCTACAAAAGTGAACTTAGCCAACGGAATTCTATTAAGCTCAAACTGTATGGTTGCTTCCTTTAGCAGGACATCCAGCCCCGTGTTTACTCCGTTAATAAGGAACTCAAGGTTGAGCAAGGTGTCTGAAGAAGGGTAATATGGCTGTAAATCAGGCATAGTGGGTTATTTTACAGGTGGGAATTTTATTTTCTGACCAAGGCTGATGTTTCTGAAACTTAACAGTTTATTGTTTTTGGCTACATCTATGTAAAACGTATTGTTCCTGTAAATGTCTTCGGCCAAAAGAGGAAGCTTATCATTCATTTTCACTGTCCTTTCGTGGGTAAGATCGGGTGAACTACGTTGTTCGCGGGCTACCATAACTTTGTAGTCTACAGTGCCCTTAAAGGTGCAGTTTACCTTTGCCCTTATGGGCCTGCCGTCTTTCCTGAAAAGAACATAATCAATATTCATACTCTTTAACCTGCAGGTAAGGCTGTAACCGCCCCATAAAAGCTTTAGGTAAGAAGTTTGGTGGGTTTCGCCATCAAAGCCCATTAGCAGGTCCTTAAACGCTTCCACCTCTTTCTCTACGGTTTGTACTTCGCCAAAGGGATTTACTATGGCTGGTTTTAAAGCATCGGCAACATCGCCAAGTGCATCCAGTAAGTCAGATCCCTGACCGTTCCCGTCCTTTATTTTCCCCGGGGGGATAATACCGGTACTGTCAAACAGGAACTCAAAACTTACCTCTTCGCCTTCAATTCGGTTAAATCTAAGGTCGCTGCCGGTAGTTCCCATTGCCTGTCCGTCACAAAACACCACATTGTGCCTCATGCTATACTTCTCTGGGTTTAGCTGTACAAATATGGTTTTGCGTGGCGGTTCGGTATACTCCTTGGTAGGGAATACCTCAATACGCATTTTGTCTATGCTTCCTAAAATTCCGGTTATCATCGTTCAGCCCTTTCTTTCATTATTTCAAGTACACTTCGGGTACATTCCTTCACTATTTCCGATATCATTTCCTTTCGTACAACATTATCAGATTCTGGTGCTGCAGTATAACTTTCCCGCTGATTTTCGGCCACAGTTACTTTTATTCTTAATTCTTTGATTTCTATTGCCATGGTTAAAGATTTTAATAATTAAAAGGGAATGGGAATCTCTTTGAAAAAGTTATACTTAAGGGTAATGGTTTCAATCACTATTTTGCTTTCTTCGGCATTAAAGTCACTAAACTCGTAGCTTAAAGGGATAGCCTTTGCAACATACCAAACCTTTACAGGGTTACCCTTTTCGTTAAGTAAAGAGACAATAAGGTTTGCCGGATAGAAAATGAAATCGTCCATTGCCTGATTGCACCATAATGACAATCCGGACAAGTCGTTAGTCAGTCCCCTTTTAAGTACCAGGTCCTGATACCCTGAGCGAAGCGGCAGGTTGTGTTTAAACTTATTCTGTCCGCCTTCGGTATAGGGTTCGGTTTCCATGGTAACTTTTAGTCCCGAGACACTTTGAAACTTGGTGTCAATGGAAAACTGGGGAACCAGTTCAAAAACGACTGAAAAATGAAAGCCTGTTATAGGATCGCTGCCCGGCATAGTTCTTTATGATTTAGATTCTACAGTAATGCCATGGTTGGCTAGTTCTACAGTATCTATAGCTGCCTCGTTAGCGTCTGATTTTAAATCGGTGCATTTAAGCGACACTATAAAGCAGTCTTTTACGGTCCATACTACTTTAGGTTCGTGGTTCTCGTCCAATAGGGATATGATTATAGTACGTTTTTCTACCGTGTTTTGTGCCACGGTATTGTACCATTCGTAAAACTCATTGTCCCCTAAAAACACTCCGCGTTTTAAGGTGATATTGCTTAGTTTTTGAAGCCCGGGCATTTTCTTTTTGAAAAACTCGGGGCTGGAACCTACACGATGTTCAATAACATCCATCTCTTTATTTAAGCCCGATACTTCCGTAAAGGCTATTTTGCTGCCACCCCATTGTACGCTGAAGTGAAACTTAGGTAGCGGAAAATCTATATTTGGCATCTTGTTATAATTTTAAGGTTATCTAATAATTAAGGTTAAGATCGTTGCTGCATTTGCTTGAACTCAAGTATGATAAATTCGGCAGGCCTAGAAGGTGCATAGCCTATTTTAACGACCATCCTGCCTTCAAGCACATCCTGAGCCGACATTGTTTCGTTAAGGCCTACATGAACAAAAAAGGCATATTCTGCTTTGCTTCCTGCCAAAGCACCGTCATTCCAAAGAGTGGTGAGATAATTGTCTATCATACCCTTAACGCTAACCCATGTTTGCGCTACATTTGGCTCAAAAACATATTGCATACATGCCTTTTTAACTGATTCTTCAATCATATTTGCCAGCCTTCTAACATTTACATACCTCCAGTCGTTACTGTTTCCGGCTAATGTCCTGCCACCCCAAACCAGGAATCCTTTTCCTGTAAACTTCCTTATGGCGTTTATTGATTTTCCGGTTTCATGTATGTTCATATCCTGCTGTTCGGCATCGTTAACATCGTCTGTAAGACCTACTATACCATTAATGCTCACGTTTGCCGGAGATTTCCAAACACCACGTGTGGCATCGGTAATGGCATATATTCCCGCTACTGCCCCTGATGGCGGAACCGTATTCATGGACTGAGACAGTTTTTCTACAATAGAAGGATAAATAGGAATTTGTGAGATAAGGTTATTTTCTTCAAAAAGTATGTAGTCATTAAGACTTTTAACGGCGTTGTCCATTGCATTCATTATAGCTGCGTGCAGTTTTTGTACAACCAACTGAATTTTTTCAAAATCGGGCTCATCATGTGGTGTAGGGGTAGCTACAGCCATTTTTATAACACCTGTGTAAGGGTTGCCTACAGATTCTGTATAAGTTGATATATTACCCCAGGCACCTTTAAAGTTAGTGTCGTTATCTAATGCAGAAAGATCATCAACATCGCTCGTACCGTCTGATTGTTTCAGTACCTCATAAGCAAACTTGAAGTCTACCAGTTCCTGAGCATATTTCTTTAGGAAATTGGTAATAAGGTCAGACGTAAAGCTTTGTGCTGCAGTGCTTGTAAGATCCCCGGGTTTGCCCAATACCTTAAGCATATTCCACATTTTGTCTACAGCTGTTTTAAGCTTGTTGTGGGTATCAATAGGAATTTGGTGTAGCTTTTTAGGGTTTGAGGCATCTGAAGGAGCAGGCGAAGGATTCCATACCGTATTTAGGGTATCGTAATCAGCATTTTTCTTTTCAAACTCTTCAATCGAGTCCTTAAGTGATGTGTTTGATGAATATATACCTTTAAAGTTTACCTTACCGGTTCCTGTTCCGTTGATATCCTTAAACCTGAAACTGTAAGGGAACGAACTTTTAAGGTATGGATAGTAAGCAGATCCGTATTTAAGATTTTGGCTGCCAACCCTGTCCCTAAACTCAGCACTGTCAGCAACTAATCCGGTGTCCTGTTTCACGTCCATTATAGTAAATCTGTCCATCAGTTCGGCACATTGCATTAGCGCCTGTTGCTGTACAAGTCCCAGTTTTTGTGCCGTTAGGTTAATGGCATCGGGAAAAAGTAATAGTGTTGGCTCGTCAAATTTTTTAAGGAGGTTAAGTCCGTCGGTAAATGTCGTTTCGCTTGTTATGTTATCACTATAACTGCCTATAGAGACAATATAACATACACCGCCACCATTACTGTAAAACAGCCTAAGCGAATTGTACAGTTTGTACTTACTTTCGGTTACGGTGGTATTGTTTGTAGGCATTAGGTTTGCATCTAACTCCACTGCTACTGAAGCAGGTTGTGGTGCGCCGCCAAAAAGCTCTTCAAACTCCATGAAAGAAGTTATTCTGGTAGGCACAGTAGGCCCTTTTGCTGTATACCCTACAAAAGCAGGTACTGCGGTTGCTACCTGAGCAACTGAAGGAGGGAAGGCATCAATCTCATTGATGTATACCCCCGGTGTTTTAATAGAACTTATATTCATAACTTTTTCGGTTTAGTTCTTAAGTATGGTTATTAATTGTTTAATCATTATCTGCCTGAAACTCGTGTGATTCCAGTTGCCCTATAAGGCTGTTCTTATCGTTTTCCCAAAGATTGATTTTTACTTTATTGATTACTTTTTCCTGAGTAGTTGGTGAGCTTTGTACAGCGCACAATCTCATTTTATACAATACCGAAGGCATGTACTTGGAACCCAGATACGACCACATTTGGTTAAGCTGTTCCATAGACAGGCTAACCAGCTCCATGCTCACCTTAGAGTAGTTCTCCTTTTGTGCTTCGCTTTTTGCCAGATAAGCTATATAATCTATAAGCTCGCTATCGTCGTTTTTATAGTAAAAGGTGTTGTTTTGCTGGAAATAGCTTATAATGTTTTTGAGTTTATCCAGTCCGTCAAGGTATTTGGAAAGGTCTTTATTGTAGGAACTGAAAAGAACAGAGAGGATAAGGTTTTGTGCAGGATGCCTGTAACGGGATATATTGGTATCATCGGCAGTACTTTTAAGGTATACCGACTGATTTTTGAGTGTTTTGTCTTCCTCAATATTAACTATAGACATTACTATAGGTGTTTTTGAGGTTAAAAACTCATCGCCGTCATTAAGTGTGGCTATGTTGGTAATATCGATAAGACTGTTGTCAGTATCGATAAGCCCTGCAAGTTTTTCTATAATAATTTTAATATCCATCACTCTGAACTTTTTTAGCATTTAATTTGTTCAGCATGGGGGTGATGCTGTTGGTTGGTTTTGTTTATACAAAGTAACTTGTATATAATCAGATAGTTGTGAGGTTATAGCCCTGTTTTATAGGGGGAAATACCCCTTAAAATATTCGGGTGATTGTATGTAGGAATAGCGTTAAAAAATGATCAAAATCATTTCCTGTTCTTTGATATTATACCATTTTAGCCTTAAATTTATAGTGTAAACCAATTGTATTTATGGAGTTTATAGATTACTACAAAATATTGGGCGTTGATAAAAATGCTACGACCGATGAGATAAAAAAGGCCTATAGGAAACTGGCCAGAAAACTACATCCCGACCTGAACCCCGACGACAAAGAGGCCGATAAAAAATTTCAACAGCTTAACGAAGCCAATGAGGTGCTGAGTGACCCGGAGAAACGAAAGAAATACGATAAGTATGGAAAGGATTGGGAACATGGTGAGGAGTATGAAAAGTACAGGCAACAACACCAACAACAAAGGCAGTCATCATCCCAGGGTTTTGGCAGACAGGATTTTGAAGGAAGTGATTTCTCTGATTTCTTTGAATCGATGTTTGGCGGAGGCGGCTATACCCGCAGTGGCGGAGGCGGTAGCAGGCAGGTACGTTTTAAAGGTCAGGATTTCCATGCCGAAATGTCCCTGACACTGGAACAGGCCTATACCACCCATAAACAAACCTTTACCGTAAACGGCAAAAGCCTCAGGATTACCGTTCCGGCAGGTGTGGCCGACGGTCAGGTAATTAAACTGACGGGGCAGGGAGGTAAAGGCGCTAATGGTGGCCCTAACGGTGATTTGTATATTACATTTACCGTGACAAATACACCAAACTTTAAAAGGTTAGGTGATGATTTATATGCCGATAAGGAAATTGACCTGTACACTGCAGTACTTGGCGGAGAGATGATGTTTGAAACTATGGAGGGTACCATAAAGCTGAAGGTAAGCCCCGGTACACAAAACGGTACAAAGGTTAGGGTTAAAGGAAAAGGTTTCCCCGTGTATAAGAAAGAAGGTAGCTTTGGTGACCTGTATATTACCTATACCGTTAAGATACCTACAAACCTTACGGATAAGCAAAAGGAATTGTTTAAAGAATTGTCTAACGAATCTAAATAATCAGGACAATGGAAAGTAACGAATACATACCGGTAAAGGTATTTTGTCAGCACCACAGTATAGAAATAACTTTTATAGATACTTTACAGGAATACAACCTGGTAAAGGTAGTTACAATAGAGCAGGAAGAGTGCCTGCCTGTAGGCGAGGTAAGCGAAGCAGAACGAATGATAAGGCTGCACAATGAACTTAATATTAATATGGAGGGACTGGATGCTGTTTTTCATTTGCTGCAAAAAATGAAGAACATGCAAACTGAAATTGAAGGCCTTAAAAACAGATTACGATTTTACGAACCCTGATAAAACGAAATAACTATGGATAAATTTAATCAACTTATAAGCGGAAACAAACCTGTACTGGTCGACTTTTTTGCAACTTGGTGCGGACCATGCCAAATGCTGGCACCCATACTACACGAGGTAAAAACCGATATGGGCGATAAGATTACCATTATCAAAATAGATGTGGATAAAAATCAACAGTTAATGGCAAACCCTCAGTTTCAGGTAAAGGGTGTTCCTACACTTATGCTGTTCCAAAACGGTAAGATGCTCTGGAGGCAATCAGGGGTGTTACAAAAGGATGATATTATAAGGACGATAAACCAACACGCAAAGGTATAAGGGCGAAATCAAATTTCGGCTTCACCATGCATAAAAGGAATGTTACACTCAAAGCCGTAACGTTCCTTTATTTTTATGCGTAACTCATCGGCAGGTTCATTTTCCCCATGTACAAGAAAAATCCGTTCGGGCTTGTTTTCTAACGCTGAAAGCCAGTTTATCAAATCATGCTGATCGCCATGTGCCGATAAGCCTTCAATCTGTAGTATATTAGCTTCTACAGGGTAATGTTGTCCGTATATCTTGATGGTTTCATATCCCTCTAATAATTTGCGTCCACGGGTACCTTCGCCCTGATAGCCTACAAATATTACAGTTGTATTTGGTAATCCTATATAACGTTCAAAGTAAGACAGTACACGTCCTCCTGTAGCCATTCCACTCGCGGCAATCACAACCTTAGGCCTGTTATCAAATATTACTTTTATAGTGTCTTCATAATCGGTTATAACAGAGAACATTTTTGTCATTTCTATGCACTCATGAGCCGAAAGTTTGTGCCATTGCGGATTTTCATTAAAAACCCCCAGTACATTAGCCCCCATAGGAGTATCCAGTATATAAGGTATATCGGGTATTCTGTTCTCTTTTTTAAGCTCCCATAGCAGGTACATAATAGACTGCGCCCTTTCTACCGCAAAACCGGGTATAATAACCGTACCGTCTTTATGAAAGGTATTGTTGATATAGGTTTCCAGTTCCAGTTTAGGGTCGGTGTCAGGATGAAGCCTGTTTCCGTAGGTACTTTCTAAAAACACATAATCAGCTTTTTTAGGCTTGGTAGGAGGAAACATAAGTACATCATTATCCCTGCCTACATCGCCGGAAAATACCAGTGTTTTACCCTCTGCCTCAACCGTTATACTACAGGCACCTATAATATGCCCGGCATTGGTATAGGTAACCGAGATTTCGGCATCAATATTAAAAGTTTCGTTAGGTTTTATAACCCTGAATAGCGGGAATACCTCTTCGGCCTGTTCTACAGTATATAGCGGTTTTGCAACCTTGTGTTTAGAGAATTTCTTTTTATTGGCTTTTGCGGCTTCTTCTTCCTGTATCTTGGCGCTGTCTAGTAATATCAGTTTTGATATCTCTTTGGTAGGCCTTGTACAGTATATTTTTCCTTTAAACCCCTGTGCTACCAGTTTGGGCAGCCATCCGCAGTGATCTAAGTGCCCGTGTGTAAGCAATACATAATCTATGGTTTCGGCAGGTACGGGCAGTACTTCCCAGTTAAGTTCACGCAGTGCCTTTAATCCCTGAAAAAGTCCACAATCTAACAGAAAACGGATACCATTACTCTCTACAAGTGTTTTGGAGCCGGTTACCGTACCTGCCCCACCTAGGAATTTTATTTTCATATCATATATAATTACAAATGCCCGAAGCTTCTTTTATAACATTTCTCATACGGTTGGCACTAAGTCCTATCTTATCAAGGCTTTCAGTGTTATTAACCAGTTCTTTTACCAGTAGTATATCCAGTATGAGCAGTTTTTCTTTTTCGGCTGCCGTAAGAGATGTAAGGCAGGTTATAGGGTACAGGCAGTTATTATCTATTTTGGTTTTAATATTGTTCGCTTCAGGGTAATCCCAGCTTAAAAGGGATAACCCCGAGCAGGATGCAAAAGCTACCGCATCTCCTGTAAAGCGAGTGTTAGTAGCTATGGTACAGTTATCAATAGTTTCTTCAGTTTTGAAAATAGTATGCGTATTATATTTTACATCGTTGAACCTTGAGAGTATATACATAGGGACCTTAACATCCGACCGTACTTCGCGACTACCGTGAAACTTACATTCTACAATCCCAACCTTATCCTCCTTTTTGATAACCACATCAATTTCATGCGTAACACATTTTCCCTGTAAGGTAATATTTGTAGTTGCGGCAAACCCTTCGGAAGCATATAGGCGGGCTATAAACTTCTCAAAGAAAAATCCGGCAGGACCTAACATCTCTATAGCTCTACGCAGGTTGTATTTTGCAGCGTGCACGTTAGCCTCTTTTTTAAGAAGGCTGAAAGCCATTTTATAAATCTGTTTTGTACTTATACCATCATAAAGGTTTTTGTTTATCTCTTTTAGTATAAACTCCACCTTGTGTGGTTGGGCTCCCGACCGTAACAGGGAGTGCCTTAACTTATCCTGATTGAACTCAACAATATGCCCTGAATTTTTTACTACCTTCATAATAGGAATCTTACTATAAATGTAATGAAAAAATCCCGTCATTACTATGACGGGATTGTGTTGATATTATAAAAAGTTACCTGACTTCATCCAGTTTTTAAGATTATCCATCCATCGGTCGTCGGTGGAGCGGTTTATCATTCCGAAACCGTGTTCACCATGCGGATACAAAAGCATTTCACTCAGCACTCCGTTTTTTAGTAAAGCTTCGTAATAAGCAATACTGTTACCTACAGGTACGAGACCGTCATCGGCAGCATGAACCAAAAATGCAGGCGGGGTTTTGGCCGTAACCTGTAATTCGTTTGAGTATTGTTCAATCAGTTGTTTTGAAGGATTTTTCCCAATGAGGTTTATCCTGCTACCCATATGTGTAAGGCTGTCGGTAAAACTGATAACAGGGTATAGCAGTATGGAAAAGTCAGGACGGAGGGAAGTATGTTTCGGATTGGCAATAACTTCTCTTTCAAATTGGGTAGAGGTTGTGGCGGCAAGATGTCCTCCGGCAGAAAAGCCCAATATGCCTATTTTATTCGGGTCGATGTTCCATAGTTCGGCATTTTCACGAACCATTTGTATAGCACGCTGTGCGTCCTGTAGCGGAGCTATTTTTTTATCTTTCATAATGGTATCGTTTGGTAGGCGGTATTTTAGCATAAATGCCGTAACCCCCATTTTATTTAATGCCTCGGCTACATCTTTACCTTCGTGTCCGGTAGCAAGCACGGCATATCCGCCACCAGGGCAAATAATAACAGCCGATTTTTTATCAGATTGTTTTTGAGGCTTAAATACCGTAAGGGTAGGGATTGATACGTTTTGAGTAAGCAGGAAGCCACTGTATTTAGTCTCTTCTTTATTTTCGCCTGGTATGCTGTTGGGAATTGAATCTTTGTACAAAGGAATAACCTGCTGGGCAGTAACATTAATTGTAAATATTGCTGCCAGTAGTAAAAATGCGGTTTTCATAATGGTTGTAATTTGAGATGGGAAATTAAATATTTACTCGCGTATCTCAAAAAATATTATTGGTTAATTTGACCATTACAGAGGGCCGAGTATAAACGATAGGCTCATCAGTTGTTCTGTATCGTTTATTTTTTCTACGTAGTTTAGCACAACACATTCGGGAAAATCATCAATACCATAGGGTATTTCCTGATTGTAGGATAGCGATGCGCCCTGTTCGGTTTCATGCTTTAAAAGATGAATCCCACTTTCTACATCAAGAGGTACATTGATATAAGGATAAATACTTTCCATAAACCGAATGGCCTCTATATAGTTTTCCTGTATGGAATCAGATATCAGCCGGGTTTTAAACTCAAAAGTAATGTTTACATATTCGCAACCTTCGTTGTATACCTTTAATATACTGCCGTTGGGCAGTAAAGCAGTTTCTATGGCAGAAAGTCCGTCACTTTGCAGGGTAAACTTATGATTACTAAAGTATTTATTGGTAAGAGTAGGTTCGGCAGCACCCCTTACACAGTCGTTTTCCTGTTGTGCCATTACATCCTGATTAAACAGCATAGTTAAGGCTAATATGGTCGTTTTGATTAAATGTATCATAGCTTATGATCGTAAATCGTTTTTCTTTTCTAAAATTACGGTATTATTTATAAAGTATTCACCATTAATGTGATAGCTTTCTAAAAAACAGCTTTCTTCACTATGAAGCATAGGGTTTGTAATTTCTTTTTTAATGGTAAGACTATCCAGTTTAAAGGCCGTTTGGTTATCAATACGTACTTCATAACTGTTATTTAAAGGCATATTACGTTGTATGTTTCCCCAGTATTTTGTTGTTTCCAGTGACAGCGCCGGTATAGCTTCTAGAGCAAAGGAGTCTTTTACCTTTTTCCTGTCATACTCATAAATCATTATGTTATTGAGTTCGTCTTCTGTATATCCGGTAAAAGTGAAATTAAGGAAGCTTATTTGACCTGTAGCTGTGCTTTTCTCCTCGGGTGTTTTACAGCTCACTGCTGTTAGCATCAGTATTGTTATAGCTAGTTGTATCCTTTTCATCATTGTTTCTGTTTTTAGGGGCTGTAGTACAAAATTAAACCGAACCAATTGTACTACAGTACACTGTGACAATGAAGTTTATATATCACCGAATACCGTGAGGGAAGCCGTTTTTAAAAGCCTGAATTTTGTGATGAACTCTAAATTATATATTGAAATGGACTTTAAAACAATGTTGCAACTTCCGGCTATGCCAACGACAAAAATTATAGAAATACTACAACAGATAGTTGAAAAAGAGAGAGATAGCGATAATCCCGATATTCCGCAGGTAAGGATAACAGCAGGAGCATCAGGTTCGTATGCCGGTTACTTTATTGATTATAATAAAGACGATAGGGCTATACTTTTAGGCAACTGGTTTGATAACCAGTCAGAGCTTAATTATATTGATTATGGTATCGTTACCGGAATAACTGTAAGTAGAGCAAACAAGTACGCCTACCTGTTCTCAGATGGGAAAATTCCATTTGTACCAGCCGAAGGTGATGTGCCTACCATGCTTAAATTAAAAGAAGCAATAAAAGATACCCAAGCGGCACTTAAAATTGCCCTTAAAGTTCCGCATGACGTGATAATAGAATGGAACAAACCCGAAGTGCCACGCGATACCGATAAGTACTATGCTAAAGAGTTTTTAAGTACCCTTAAAAATGCTGTGGCATGTATTTGTGCCGATAATTTAGGGAGGGAAGCTTTTGCAGAAAGTGTAAAGAAACTGGTTTATGAATTTGGTACAGAGAATAAAGTAATACTTAACGGAGAAGAGATGTTAGTAACTGTAAACTTGGAGAGAAACTGGCAAACAATACCATCGGCTATTATGCTGCAGGAAATGATGGAAAAGTGCTTATAAAATACAAAGTTGATATAAATTAAAAAGCTCCTGAATTTCAGGAGCTTTTTATATGAAGGATTAGAAACAACAAAAACTACTACTATAGGTTGTTTTCAAGGTACTCTCTTATAGTTGTATCTGTATAATAACCACTATGATGCCCTCCATAACTTGCTTCAATTGTTAGGATACCGCTGTTAAGGTTAAGGTTTTTCTTTTCCTCAGCACCTTCGGCAGGTATATTGTTTACTACAATTTTAGTTATGCTTTCCTGTACGGCTTCTTTACCTACCGTGTCAGAACATAGTTCTTTAAAAGCATCTACCGTACGCTGTAAACATACGCTTGGTATAAACTTGATAGCTTCCATATCAAAAGAGTCCCAAGTGATGTCAATAGGAAGTTCTTTACCTACAATCTCGTTAAGCTCATTTTGATAGTTATCGAAATACTGCTCTTTAATGCCTTGGATGGCTTTTTTTTCCTGTAATCCCATAAATGTTATTTTTTTATTGATTTTCAAATATTTTACTACTGCCAAAATTAGCTTCTCAGTTACTGCTACACATGACCTCTTTACGGTAAATATTTTACTCACGGAATTCAGGGATTAGACACTTAAGGTTTTGCCGTAGCTTGGTTTTGTAAATTAAGACTATGAGAAAAATGATATATGTATTTGTAATTATAGCTGTTTTGGTGGTGTGTCGAGGGTGTATACCAAGCCTTATGGGCGGAGTGAGTAAAAAAACGGCAGCCGAAAACCTAACCCAATATTTAGAAAAGAATTTTAAGGGGGAACTGGGTTTTGAGGAGCTGGACCGCTTTTTTAATGAAGGAAACATGAACCCCAATATGTTTAGAGTTGTTGTGTATGAGAAAGCCCGCCCCGAAATACTGTTTGTAAGTTATTTTGATGCGAAGAAAATACTAACGCAAGAAGATGAAAAAAGCATAACAGTTTATCATAAAACAATCCCCGAACAATATAAGGATGCTAAAACAGATTATACCGCCAGAGAGCATATTAGAGAACACTTTAAAGACAGACTGAGCAAAATTGACTTTGGTTACTTTGAAACGACAGCTTTTTTTAATCATAGGGCAGAGGTAAGTGAGGTTAAAAGTATTACTGATGATTTTGAACAGCAGCTAAATTTATACAAGGACAGTTTAGTAGTAAGTAATACCCATAGGGTTGTTTTTGATATGGAAGAGGTAAACGGACTAACACTTAAAGTTGATTTTGATTCGGAGTCAGATAAGTTTACAGGGCAGCGTTTTGGAGTATGGCGAAAAAGTAAAAGCTATACTAAAATAGAAGAGGCATTAAAGCCCGAAATGTCAAACTACCTTAACAGTAATAATTTTGACCTGCAACTGCATGGTACGAATGCGTTTTTTTTAAGACAGACTGATTTTGCCGAGGGAGTATGGGTAAACTTCCTTGAAAAGAAAGGTACGGTACCTAATGATAAGGGGAGATGGCAGGATCCTGTAATTGCTTTTATATTTGTGTATTATGACCTCAATACAAGAACCGTCAAAAAACAGTTTGTAGAGAAACGTACTGTTTTTGATTCCTACATGGATGAACTGGAAAGGATAGGGAAGAACCTCCCTGCCGAATATTATTAATCTTCAAATAATCCCGACTCAATAGCAAACTTAACGGCTCCTGTAGTGGTTTTAGCACCTGTTTTAAGCAGTATGTTTTTACGGTGGGTTTCAACCGTGTTTACCGATATGAATAAAGCTTCTGATATTTCTTTTGAGGTAAGCTCATCGGCAAGTAGTTTAAGTACTTCTTTCTCCCTTTGAGAAAGCTCGATGTCTTTGTATTTTTTTCGTTCAAATACACTTTCCATATAGCGTTGTTTGATGATGTCTGAAAAGAATTGTTCACCATCTATAACAGTTCTTACAGCTTTTTGAAGTTCCTCCTTACTGGTAAATTTAGGTACAAAACCATCGGCTCCCTTTTGTATTACCTTGTGCACGGTACGGTGGTTATCCAGCATACTAAGCATAATGATTTTTATATCCGATTTATGTTTTTTAGCTTCTGTAAGCAGTTCAATACCATCCATTTTAGGCATATTGATATCACTTATAATCAGGTCGATTTCAAACTGTCCTAACAGCCTCATTACCTGTTTCCCTTCGGTAGCCAGGTGTACATCCTTAACCTGCGGCATTTCATTTAAAATGGTATGAAGCCCCTCTAAAAACATAAGATGATCGTCTGCTATAATGATATTTACTGTTTTCATGTTTATTCTTTTATAGGGATATTAATGGTTATTGAGGTTCCACTGTTGGCAGAGCTGTCTATATCAATAGTACCATGTACTTTTTCAATACGCTCGCTTATGTTACGCAGTCCAATTCCCTGTTTTTTATTTTTGGTAAAGCCCGTTCCGTTATCGTTTATTACAATGTTGAGGTAGTCTTCGTGTTTGGTTAGCTGTACTTCTGCTGTGGTGGCATTGGCATGTTTCAGTATGTTGTTTACCAGTTCCTGTACAATACGGTAGGCATCGGCAAGTAAGTCATCCGGTAGGTTATCTATTTCTTGCTCCGGGTAAAAGAAAGCTGTTATTTTTAATCCAGAACGCAGGCTTAACTGCCCTAAAAAGTCACGTAAAAAACTCGCAAACCCAATTTTTGAAAAGGGAAGGGGGTGTAACTGGTGTGACAGGCTCCTAAGGTCACGGCAGGCATTATCTATGCTTTGCAGCATGCGTTTTATTTGCGGATTATCTTTTTTATCACCGGCATAATGCTCAAAAGCAATTTTAATACCGGCAAGGTCACTGCCTATACCGTCGTGTATTTCTCTTGCCAGGCGGGCACGTTCTTCATCCTGTCCTTCCTGATAGCGCTCAATAACCGATATTTTATGGTCTTTTATAAGCTGATTGATTTCCTGCTTGGCATTTTCTTCCTTTTGTACTACCAATTGTTTTTGTACCCTTAAACGCAGTACATAAAAATAACGCAGTATAATAAGAGTGATAAGTACCAGTATAAACCCTGCTACAAAGGCATTACGTAGTACGGTTTGGCGCTTTACGGTAAGTTCGGCTTTTTGCAGTTCGGCCTCATTCAGTTTCTGTTCTTTTTCTAACAGGGCAATTCGGGTTTCCTTCAGTTCGGTTTCATAACGCTCCTGTAGTCCGGCTACATATTTTTCTTTGTCAACCGAATTGATTTTATTCTCGGTACTAATTCCTTTTTGGTAGTACAGTAATGCATTTTTATAGTCTTCCTGCTCTTCATATAGCTGAGAGAGGTTTTTATAGAAGTTAGCATTATAGCTAAGTAATGATTTTTCCTCACTTATGTCCAAAGCCCTTTGAAAGTAGTTAATGGCCTGTTGGGTATTGTTAAGCTTCATTTCACACAATCCCAAATCGTTAAGCACAATAGCCATGTCTGAACTGAAGTTGAGCTGTTCCAGTAGGGCAAGTGTTTTTTTAAGTTCAGGAATAGCCTCTTTATACTTTTTTTGTACTACCAAAAGCTGCGACAGGTTTATTTTAACATAAGCTATGGCAGCTTTATTGCCCTCACGCTCCCGGTATTTTAAAACGGTTTGGTAGTGTTTATAAGCTTCGGGATAGCGTCCCTGTTCCTTCAATATATTGGCAAAATTAAAAAGGGTTATAAGTACGCCATCGTCATCACCAAGAGCACGATACAAATTGGCTGCCCTATCCAGGTTTTCACTTGCTTTTTTATAGTCTTTCTGAAGGATGTATAGTGTTGCTATGTTTTGATAGGCATTGGCCTGTTGCTGTTTGTTATCTGATTTTTTAGCAAAGTCAATACACAGCATAAAGTTGTCCATAGCCTTTGGATAGTTGCCTGTGTTTTTATAGCCCAATGCCAAAATGTTATAGCACGCCGGAAGCCCCTGTTCAAAATCGAGCTTTTTTAAAATCTCAATGGCTTTGTTTATGTTGGCTATAGTAGCGTTATAATCGCCGGTAATGGAGCCAAGGTTACCAAGGGCATAATAGGCTTTTGCTTCATTTAGTGAAGAACCGCTTTTTTCGCTAAGCTTTAGCCATTCCCGTGCTGCTTTTTTCGCTTTTTTGGGATTACTGTTGAGTTCAGTTTTATAAATAGCCTGTAAAGAATCTATTTTTTTATCAATAGGGGTTTCCTGTGCAAATGCGTTACCGTATATCAGTAAGCAAAGGCAGATTAAAACAGATATTTTACAGGCTATTCTTGGCATATATGAGAGTCACAAATTTAATTGATTTAGGAAAAATACTCCGACTTTAACGTTCTTTTAATATCCTTTAAACTCTCTTTTTCATTTTGCGACAATCCGGTTTCTATTTCCTCACTTAATCGTAAAAGATTATACCTAAGAAACAACTCTTCAGGATAGTGCTCATCAGCCATTACCTGCAGGCGTTTACAGTCGGTTTTTTGTGGTGTTTGCCAGCTCATTCGCATACTGGTATAACGTGTTGCAGTTTCTATATTACCTAAGTTTCTTTCGCAATCTAAAAGAACTGCCGCATTGTGATTGTAATCTTTTTCCTCTTCAAATGCCGTATTAGGATAGTATTCCATTAGCATTTTATAGGCTTTGATGGCTTGTTCATACTTTTTAAGTGTGTAAAGTATATAAGCATAACGGTAATCTATAAGCCACTCCCTTTGGGTTGGGTCATACGCCATTATTTTATCATATAATTCTAATGTATATTCCTCGTGTCCTTCGCTTCTGCAGGCACGCCAAAAGGCACGCTTGTAACAATATACGATTTCCCAGCCCATATCACCGGTCTGTTCAAAAGCCTGTGCCGATGCCAGGTTGAAACCCATTATCCAAAATCGTAATGCATTACCAAAATAATCCATAGGAGTTTGAGGGTTGTTGATAACACTGTCATTGGTTACTTCGGGCACCTCCGGAATTTCCTGGTAATCATCATAATCAAAAGCGATGAGCCATTGCAGTATAGGTAACAGTTGCGTATGTAGCCTGTTGTTCCTGTAAGCTTCAGATGCATATTCATAACAACGGCGATAATCGCCAATAATAAATATAATCTCAACACATTGGTTAATGGTGTTCCAGTATTCATTCCCTTTTTTACTACAGTAGGAAAGTTTGTGTTTCACATCGTCAAAAAACAGTTTATACTTTTTCTGACTCTTGTAAATCATCATTCTTAACTGATAGATAGGGATGATATAAGGTGTATGGCTAAAATACTTTACACCATCTTCAAGGCATTCCAACGCATTTATCTGGTAGCCCAAATGAGCAAAAGCATCGGCTTTATAAAAAATGGTAGCCTCGTTAGGTACGTTTCTAACCTCATACTGGTTAATTGTTTTGATTACATTGTTCCAGTCGGCCATCAGTCTGTAAAAAATAGTAAGCTGCTGGTAGTAGGTTTTAGGAGGTAATCCCTGTAAATGCGCTGTACTAAGTGTATTGTATGCTTCTACCGGATCTTTATCTACAGTAAGCTGTGCATTACTTTTAAGCACTGTTAAAAATGCATTGTTTGGATCGAGTTCCAACCCCGCATTTACGTAGTGTGCCGCTTTTTCGGCTTCTCCAGTATAATGGTATGCATTTGCAAGGAAAAAGTTATACATAATACGGTTTTGAACCTTATTAATGTTGGCAAGTTCCCAATAGGCAGCAAGGTCATTAAACTCGTTTATTTGTTCCATCTGTTCTAAATCAGTAAAAGAGTAGCCTTCCAGTACTTCCTTTACCAATCCATAAGCACTGTATGCATGAAAGTAGTTTGCCAGTAACAAAACAGAGTTAAAATCAAGCTCTTTATCTCTCCATCCTTCCTGCCATTTTTTGGAAACTTTGTCAAACCCTTTCCTGTATATACACGTTTGTATATCAAGATGGATAAGCTTTTTATTCTGTTGGTTTATAATATGATACTCTTTCAGCTCATCAATAGCAGTCATGTTACAACTTTGAATAGCCAGGTCAAAACAGCTGCTGGCTATATCCTCATCTGTACTTATATTTTCAGACTGCTCCATTACTACTTTTAACAGCTGTTCTCTGCTATGCATTAACATTAACTGTGCAAATGAAGCTTCCGGATACAGCTCGGTTAAATGCTCCAGTATTATAATAGCATTATTATGCTGACCAAGCTCTTGTAGTTTTTTTGCATAGGCATTAAGCAGGCTTAAATCATCTGGATATTTTAGCAGTGCCCTTTGCATAATCTCTTCAGGGCATTCATTGTAAAAACTGCATATTAACTGATAGTCGGGTAGGGTGATTGTGTTATGTCTTTCCAGTAAGTCACTGTATTTTTTTATGAACTCTATGTCCAAATCATTGTCATAAATAGTCCAGTAAATAATACCTATGCGGTAAAAACGGATTCTTATTAAATCATCAATATTTCCTTCGTTACCGGTAACCATTTCCTGAGCGGCTCTTATAGCTTTATTAACCTCTTCCCAACGGCCTTCACGATAGGCTAATTCAGCCACTTCTATATAATTTTCTAATGTGTTCTCCATGGTTATGAATTTAAATTACCATTGTGTAAACCAATGAGGGTTAGTGATTTTTAAATATCTGAGGCTTTGCAGTACCGATTGTTCGCTGTTGGCAAAAAAAGCCATATCCGAAGCCATATTTGCGGTCATGAACTGATGCCCTATAAGTACATTTTCATGAAACGAATCCCAGTTATTAAAAATCTTTTTTACACTGGTGGTAATATCTGTAAGCCTTAATTCCATTTCGGTTTCATCAATAAAACCCGAAGCTCCACCCATACGAAGCAGGAATACTGCCATAGCCAAATCATATCCGGCAAGGGAAGTTTTATATAACGAAAAACGATGCGGCCATACTATCCTGTAATAGTTTCGGTCAATAACATATTTTTGATTCTCTAATAGCTTGATATATTCTTCTTCACTGTATATCCTGAGTTTACAGGCTATATCACGAAAGTTGTTAGAGGCTTTCCTGATAACTTCATGAATATAAACACTGTTGCGAAGCTCTCTTGCCGATTTTATATTATAGGTTTTCAGGAGTTTTTTAGCCAGATATTTATGGGTTTCATTTTCGGGATCCAGTCCAAACCATGAGTCGTGTTTTATGTTCTTATGAAAGTTTTCCATAAGCACAGCCGATAGGTTTAACTGTTCCTGTATTTCTTCGGTTATTTCTGTTGTACTTGTACTCATTGCATTATCCCTTTAATTCGTTTGCTACCTGTTTTAGACCATCGGTAAAAATTTGACTGTATGCACCCGAGTTGGCCATTGCTTCAAGCCCCTGCTGGTAAGAAGGGGCAAACATGGTATTTTTAACCAACTGCCCGAATACCATACGGCACATTGCTCCAAAATTGGAATATTGGGCACCCATTTCAGTATCTGTATCCAGTATAGCCATATAAATGGCCTGATACAGTTCCATGGCAACATCGGTATTTTCGGCAAGCCAGTTTCTGGACTCTTCTATTTTTATGGTTAGTGGGGTTATAATCATAGGGTTATCGGTATCACTGTCTTTATAACCGTTTATATATTGGGTTACCTTTTGCATGTTTTCCCTTGTAACCGTAAACGTAGCCATAAACGTACTTAGCTCGGCAACCAATGAGGATTGTGCAGCCATAGCTTCGGCAGTATTTACCGTTTTCTTAGTAGAAGATGTTATTACCGTGTTAGTATAAATGTCCTCATCATCTTCTTTTTCCTCATCAAAATGATACTCATATAACTTCTCTATATAATTTTCGATTTTCGCCTGAAGGAAGAAATCTAGTTTACCCGATGTTACATATTCATATAAGTATTTTACTAATGGTTTAGGGAATTTATCGTTATCAATACCTTCTATTAATTTGGCAATATGGGCGCTAATATCTTTGCAAATCTTTTTCTGTACATTTTCTCCTTCGGGTAACAAACCATCCTTGTCCATAAAACGCATCAATAACTCAAAGATTTTGGTTAGAACTATGCTGCTGTCTTCCTCACAGTTATTAAAGTAATCAATAACCCTGTTATGGTGTATATTAAGTACGCTGGAAACCCATTTTACATCTTTACCACTACTATAGTAATAGTCATTTAAATAATTATACAGATTAGGTAGCTGCTCTTTGGTTAAAGGATCGTTTTCATTTCCTATAAATATCTTTTCGGCATATTCGTCACATTCTTCAGATATGGAATAATGAACATCCTTTAATCCCCATATATCAACAATAATGTCAATATCATCAGTGCCTTCGTTTAAGTTTATAAGCAGATTATAAATAATCCTGATATAGGTTTCCTGTATATAGGTGTCGGCTTTATAAGCATTATGTGCAAGGTATATAAGGGCACGGTGTATTTGTAGACGTCTTTCTTCGGCTATGTAATTTTTTAGGGAATGCGGCGCATGGTTTAACCCTAACAATACAAATCGCACTAACGGATCGTTAAGCCCGTTACCATAATGGCTCATAAACCATTTGAAGAACTCCTCTTCGCCTTTAAACAGCTTTTCTGTAACATAATAAAAGCTGATATGGTATCCTATGCCTTTATGCTGCATTATTGGGAGTTCCTTTCTATATTCCTCACGTAGTAAAATAGAGAACTGCTCATTATAAAACTCTACAATTTCAGTAGGTATGGTATTGGTGTCAGCTTGGTTGTACCACAACTTTAACAGCGATAACGGCGTTTTTTTAGTATCGTTAAACGTTAAGCAGTGCTTACCGTATTTTTCCATTACCTCTGTATAGAAGTTTACCGAATTATCTCTTGTAAGCCACTCCACAAACCTGTCATAACACTTTTCTATAGTTATACCATCAGCCTCATCTGTTTTATGATAAAACAGGAACACATCGTTACCGTCCCATTGCCTGTGGTGTAATAAGTTAAGAAAGGGATAACTTCCGTTGGCCTGCATGTTAAGGATTTCCTTACCCTGTTCCTTAATAAATTTCATACTTTCTTTAAAGACATCAAGTATTTTATAACCAAGGGTAAAGTCTACCTTTTTTCCTTCAATGACACTCGTTGGTAAACCGTACGGATTTTTTAATATCCAGTTGCTCATAAGGTCAAAAGCATTATTACCATAACCAGCACCTACCGGTAGTATGTTAACAAAGCTGTTTACTAGTTTTTCGTTATCATCATCAAAAAAGTTACGGATAAAATCCTTGTCTATCTGGAAAGGGTAGGAGTAATAGTTACCGTCTTCGGGCGATTTTGCCACATAAGTTTCCCTAAATAATCCGTATAGATAGGCCTTGTGCCCAAAATAGTCGGCATTAATATAGTCTCTTATATCAAGGCTGGCATGTATTATATATTTACTAAGCGGAACCGAAGCCGTTTCAGAATACACAATCAGCAAACGGAACACCTCAAAAATCCTTTGTACAAATACCTTTTCAAAAGCCCTGTATTGCAGGAAGGTTTGAGTAAAACGAAGGAAGTTTATCAGTTTCTGTATATCCTCTGCATCAGGGTAGTAACCTGACTCTACAACAGGCAACCACGATGCGATAAATTCATATCCTTTTTCCTCATCACTGTAGCATTGCGGTACATCAAAAAACATTTTGGCCGCTTCAGTGTAGTTTATGTCTTTCTTTACCCTATGGGAAAGTATTTTGGTTAAACCCTCCCTGTCATCTCTGTTTTTGCAGAAGTGTATTAGGGTATCCCATTCCTCCTGAGTAGGAGTAGAGAAGCGTGCCGCATAGTTTAAATAACTATTGATTTTATCATCACTATAGGTGCTAAACAGTTTACCAAACAGGGTTGTGTTACCCCATTCCCTTATCAGCGCATTTGCTGCCTGTGTAAATGCATCAGGATATACGCCTATAACGTTTTTCCCATGTTCGTTTTGAAAATTAATATCATCCTGCTTAACAAAATCAATTAATGCGATTAGCTGATGCTCATTGAACTTTGAATCGGTTAATATCTTTTCATACGAATCAGAGTTGTCTGTAAGTAACCATGAATAGGCATTATAACACGCCGGTTTATCCATTTTGGAAATAAGGATAATTTTCTCCTTATCATTAAACAGCAGGGCGGCTCCTAAAACCAAATCAGGGTCATGATGATCCAGCGCTTCTTTAGCTATTTGGGTAAAATAGTCATATTGTATATGATTGCTCATTTCCAGTTTGTCCAGTAAATGGACAAGCGCTACCCCTGCATAAGGCTTTAAATAGGCAATATCAAGTACAGGTAGTAAAACATCAAGAAATACATCTAGGGAGGTTTTACTATCTTTAAGTTTAGTGCAGTCATTAGTCCTTATAGGTTCCCAGCTAAAACGGTGGTCAAACGAGTTAGGGTGCGAAAGCCATAATGCCATTTCCATACGAACGGGAAATTCAGGATCTGCCACCTCATATAGTACGCGCTTGCACCAGTAGGGATGAAAGTTATAAGGATATTCACGGTTGTTGGCTATTTCGGCCAATCTGAACACGGTAGATGATAACGAATTATTTAATGGATCTTGGAGTAGTTTTTCAACTGTAATATCCTTTTTAAGCAACTCATCAAAGGTTTTCAGGGTATTATCCGGAAATGGTATTTGGGAAATCATATCGTTTTCCACCCTCATCACGGCATAATCACCCTTTACCAGCAGATAAGGCTCCAGCATATATGCCTGCTCTTTGGAAAACTGTATAACCTTGTAGTGCTTATTGTAGGTTTGCTGATGCTGTGACAACTTTACATCAGTCAATTCTTTAACTTTGGCAGGCAGTTCTAACTGACTTACACCAAGGCTTTTTAATATCCTGGCAGGACCAAAATATTTATCTTCCATTACTTCGGTACCACAATGTTTACAGAAGTTACCTGATGAAGGAGTAAGGTCGGCACACCAAACACAGCGTACGTCTGCACGCACCGAGCTTCCACACTCTATACATAAATCTCCTTGTTGCCAGTCGTTAGGCTGCTTAGTATGGCAGCTTTCGCAATAAATGACTTCGGCCATGATTTATCGGTTTTTACGAATTCTTGCCCACATGTTTTCTTTTTCCTGCGGAGTCATTTCTTTCACCATTTTTACAATAGCGTTTTTAGACTCGCCTTCGCGTTTAAGGAATAGTGCTATTTCAAAATCAGCAGAAGGTACAAACTCCGAACCGCAGGAACGACAGAATTTACCCGGCCCCGAGCTAAAACACCAATGGCAGTTTAATACCGGTTCTGCCTGATTACCACATGATAAACATAGGTCTCCGGTTTTATAATCTTTTGGTTGCTTGGTGCCACAGTGTACACACTTAACCACATCGGCACTTTCTACTACTATAGGTTGCTGTTGTGCGGTTTCATTCTCTTGTTGTGTGATAACTTCCTGTTGTGTTTTTGCATCCACTGCCCATAGCATAATTTTATCAGCAGTTTCTTCGTCAAGTCCGGTAATGTCTATAAGTGTTTGGGTGTCGCCAATCATTTCAAAATCGGCTTTTTGTTGTATACCGGCTTCGGCAAGTGCGGTTAAATGGTCGTTGTTAAGTCCCTTTGACTTTAATATATTCTTTAAAAGTTTAGGTAATGAGTTTGTTGTATCCATGCTTGAATTTTTTTTATAAAAGTATTTTAAAACGCAAACAGGTTTTTCACCATTACGAAGTACTTTTGCTTATCCCTGAATTCAGTGATAAGGGGGTAGTGGGTAATAATGCATTGCAATTTTGATTTTAGGAATAATCTATTACCCTTATTGTACTGATATTTTTTTAAAACGATATCCTACCCGTTATTTAGATGATAAAAACCTGAAATGAAATTTTTGAGATAGTATTTACAAGTCATATAATGATCATTTGGTATTGATGGGGGCAATAACCAATTCATTTTATACTATCAGTAGTAACTCTATTTTTACTAAGTTTTTACTATCGTATGATTTTACCAGCTATTACTAAATAGAACCATGTTTATATATGAAGTTTTAGTAATCATAGTCTTCATTGTCATCATCATAGTCAATTTTGAAAGTGTCTAAAAAAGCTGCAAGATTATCGGCTATCCATTCCCCTTTTTCATAGTCAGCACCAAATGCTATAATCTGTCCCGGAGTTCCGTTTTTATCAGGAGCAAAATCCATAGCCATAAAGTTACCGTCTTCCAAATCAAAAAAAGGTACCCAGTATGGCGTAACATATAATCCCAGAACTTTCTTTTTACGATCCGGACTTTTCTTTAGTTCTCCCAATGTCCAGCCGTCATAAATGGTTTTCCAGTTAATCCATTCTTCTAAAATATTTTCGGCGGTTAAAAAGGGGATATCTTCTATACCATCGTGTAGTTTGAGTAATTCCTGTAAAGCTTTAGGGAAAGCAAATCCTGCAGTTTTTTCAAACTCTTCATAAACTTCTTCATTGTCGGCAGGTGGAGCAAAAGCAGGATTAAACTGTTTCATCATCTGGTCAAAAGCAGTTTTAATGGCAGTTGTATCAACATGGCTTTCCGGCTGATAGTACTTTGTCATGTAGTTAGCTTTCTCTTTTGCCAGTTTAGCCTCATTGTATTTTTTAGGAGCATTATCAAAAAGGTATTTTCCTGTTTCATTAAAAATGCGATTGTTCATTTTTATTGACCCACCAATGCTTATTATGGAATATTCATTTGACGCAAACTGTAGTAGTGACTGCATATCTCTGTCTTCATAATCATCTCTTAAAACAATTTCCATCCATTTGTAGAACAGAGGAGAACCGACTATCTTTATAGGTAATATCTGTTTGTTTTGAAGGAATAGGAAACCGTAATATATACCCGAAATTTCTTTTGGAGCAATAAGGAATAATCTTTCTACCTTTTGTTCAACCTGCATGGAAAATACCTGAATTAGATTGTCCCTAAATTCAAGTATCTCTGAAGTGCCAGGTTTTGTATCAGAATCCAATAACTCCTTACCCGAAAGAGCATAGCTTTCTATTGGAAAGAAGGTAATATCATTCCACTGAGTTTTTTTAAGGTTGTTATTATATTCTAAAAAGTAAGATGTGGTTATACCGGAATTTTTCATGCGTTATATTTTATCCCAAAATGATAAGGTAAAACTATAACAGCCTCTTTAGTTATTTATCCCTGATTGCAGTGATTTTATTAATAACAAAAAATCCCCAACCATTCGGTTGGGGATTTTAATTTTATATCGGTTCAGGTTTATGGCCTGTACTTGATTACTTTT